>NZ_JAPNNW010000020.1:0-52212 GCF_027853465.1 Allofournierella sp. CML151
GGGACAGCTTGTTTATTATATCTCATCAAGTCCTCGTTGTCAAGCACTTTTTTGAAATATTTTTATTAGCTTTTCAGCGGCTCGCTGTCTCTCGCGACAGCTTGATTATAATACCACACCATGGAACACATGTCAACATCTTTTTCGAAATTTATTCCATGTTTTTTCTTTTTCCCAAACAGCCTCCCTGCCCTCCCTATATATAAAGGAAAGAGACGGGGAAAATCCCCGTCTCTTTCCTTTTACATCTGTCCCGCCAGGGCAGTGTCTTCTTTCCTGCCCCAACCCGCTTTTCTTCGAATGGGCGTACTTTCCTTCATTCGCACAAACAAAGGCAGATATTCCACCGCGAGCACCGAGTTCTCCAGCCCATACCAGCGGGCCGGCGAACCGGCCACATGCCGGATTGCATACTTCACTGTCAGAATGCCCTGGTCCGAAGCAGGCAGATCGCTTTCCGGCACCACCCGCTTACGGATAATACAGAACTTGAAGCCGCCCACATTGCCCGGCTCCTCCACTGCATACCTCTGCTTCTGCAGTGGTACCTCTCCGCTTTCCATCAGCTCCTGCACGATCTGACGCAGGTATACATTGATGCGCTGGTTTTCCTTAAAGCCCAGATTCAGCTTTACCCGGAAGATATAGTCGGTGCCGAAGTTCTCCACCTCATACTCCCGCTTATAGGGCACATCCTCCACATGGATGCTCACAAACCAGTAGGCCTTTGCCCGCTTGGGTCCTTTCTCCAGAATGGAATACAGGATATCCCGTTCCACAAAATTGTGGTACCGGCTCTTGGTCAGATAGATCAGATTATCGGTAAACCAGGGCACGCTCTCATCCGCGCGCAGCTGGCCCAATACATCTTTATACGTATCCACATTCAGATAGATTGCCTGCGTATCCTCCACCTGGGTTCCCCGATGCCAGATATACATAATGAACAGAAGTACCGCAGCCAGCGCTACGGCCACGTATCCGCCCTCCACAAACTTGGTCAGGCTGGAAAGCAGGAACATCAGCTCCAGTCCACCGAACAGTGCAAGGACCCCCCATGCAATGGGCCCCCGGTGCTTTTTGTCCCGCAGGAATACAAACAGCAGCATGGTGGTCATCAGCATGGTCACCGTGATGGCCAGGCCATAGGCCGCCTCCATCCGCCGGCTGGAGCGGAAATAAAGCACCAACAGGGAGCACCCCACCCAGAGGCAGGTGTTGACCAAGGGGATGTACAATTGCCCCATGGTGCGGGAAGGATAGATGATCTGCATATGAGGCATCAGATCCAGCTTACAGGCCTCTGACACCATGGTAAATGCACCGGTGATCAATGCCTGGGATGCAATGATCGCTGCCAGAGTGCCCAGCAGAACTGCCAGCAGCCGCAGATGGGAGGGCACCATCTCAAAGAAGGGATTCATATCCTGCATCCGGCCCAGCTCCTCATCCTGCCGGTGAGCGATGAGCCAGGCCCCCTGCCCCAGATAATTCAGAATCAGGCAGACCTTCACAAAAGGCCAGCTGATGTAGATGTTGCCCTTGCCCACATGGCCCATATCGGAATACAGCGCCTCAGCACCGGTGGTGGCCAGAAACACGCTGCCCAGGATAAAGAAGCCCATCTTGTTGTAGGGGCTTACCAGCACCCGCAATGCCAGCATGGGGTTCAATGCCTGCAGCACTGTCCAATCCCCCGCCATGTGGTACAGGCCCATCCCGGCCAGAAACAAAAACCAGATGGTCATGATGGGGCCGAACGCCTTGCCAATGGAGCTTGTCCCGGCCCGCTGGATCAAAAACAGCACCGCCAGAATCACCAGAGTGATCTGAATAATTCTTCCCTGCCCTGGCCCCAGTAGCAGCTCCAGCGCCGGGATGCTGCGCAGACCTTCCACCGCCGTGGTCACCGTAACCGCCGGAGTAAGCACACCGTCGGCCAAAAGGGCGGCGCCGCCTACCATCGCCAGCACCACCAGATGCTTGCGGCTGCGGCGCACGATGCTGTAAAGGGAAAAGATACCGCCCTCACCATGGTTGTCCGCCTGCATGGCAACCAGCACATATTTCACCGTGGTCAGCAATGTCAGCGTCCAGATCACCAGCGAAAGGGACCCCAAAATCAGCTGCGGGTCCACGCTGTTCAGGCCGCCGTTGCCTGCCACAATGGATTTCATCACATACATGGGCGATGTGCCAATATCACCATACACCACGCCAATGGCCACCAGTGCCGCTGCCGGACTGATAGGAATTGCCGGTCGTTTTTCTGCTGCCGTCATATCGCTTTGACTCTCCTCTGTTCTGATACGGTTCGGCCCCGGCTGAATGGGTCCAGCCGGGGCGCTCGTTTTACTTGTTCTTCCTGTTTACTCGCTTTTTCCTGCCTTGTCAACAGGTTTTTTCTGATTTGCCGCAAAAGTATTACTTTTGTGGATTTTTGAATGTATTCATCCTTCCTTAGGAAATCGAGCATTGAACCGGTCCAGTGCCACTGCCAGCACAATGCCCACCACAAGGCAGACAACATCGCTGGCCAGCGCCCCGGGCGAGGACGCCATATCTTTGAAGGGAACAATCACCAGAGTGGCTGCCGTCACCACACCCACAATCGCATGGAAGGCCACAGAGTAGTGCTGTTCAAACAGCCGGTCCACCGCCTTCGCCAGCAGCACAACCGTAATCACCGCACCGGCAATTCCCGGCACCAGAACCGAGGGCCGAAGCCATCCCAGACCTTCTACAAAGGGCGTATAAAGGCCCAGGGGCATCAGCAGGGTGGAAAAGCTCATTCCCGGCGCAATCACGCTGAGCGCCAGGCAGAAGCCGCAGAACAGATACCAGCCCAGCGAGGGCGTTACCTGGACGGAAAACACCTCCAGTGCCACCAGCAGGCCCAGCACCAGGGCAAACGCCCCGACCAGCGCGGCCCAGGAAGCCTTCGTCCTTCCCTGCTCACCCGCCTGCTTCAGCAACGAAGGCAGCATTCCGCCGATCAGGCCCACGAACAGGCAGACCGACTGATTGGGATATCGATCCAAAAAGAAGGCCAGCAGGTTGGCCACCCCCAGAAAGCCCACAGCCATTCCCAGAAACACCGGAGCCAGTTTGGGCAGATGGGTCTTGCAGTTCTTTCTCGGGTCAGACAACAGCTCCATCACCGGGCGGTAAATTCCAAAGATCACACACAGCACGCCGCCGGAAATTCCGGGCAACACCGCACCCAATCCAATGAGCGCCCCCTGCAGCACGCGCAGCAGCGCCATTGCAGGCGACATCCTTTGCTGTTTTTCCATATGGTTATTCTCCTTGTTTTTATTGAGTAAATTTCTAATTTTCTTAATCTGATACTGTAAGAAAAAAAACCGGACCTGCTGCAACAACAGATCCGGGCTTCTGGTGACCCATCCGGGAATCGAACCCGGGTTACCGCCGTGAAAGGGCGATGTCTTGACCGCTTGACCAATGGGCCTTATAAAATACAAAGTTTAGCTAAAACAGCAAGCATACTTCATCACCCACTATTGCGGGTAACCCCCAAGTATTCTAGCTAAACCTTGTATTTGATGGTAGCGGTAACTGGATTCGAACCGGTGACACTTCGGGTATGAACCGAATGCTCTAGCCAACTGAGCTATACCGCCATATTCAATTGCGCCGTATGTAGGGCGCTTTTATATTATATTAAACAGAGATTGACTTGTCAACAGTTTTTTCATCTTTTTTTCAAAAACTTTCTTCCATTTTTTACCATATATAAAAAAGAGCCTCCGCCCTTTATGCCGGAGGCTCTTCTCTGCTTTGCTAATTACTTGCCGTGCTTGGGAACCAGCAGCTCCTTGCCGCCCATGTAGGGGCGCAGGACCTCGGGAATCTTCACGGTGCCGTCTGCCTGCAGATTGTTCTCCAGGAAGGCGATCAGCATGCGCGGAGGCGCTACGCAGGTATTGTTCAGGGTGTGAGGCAGGTAGTTGCGGCCGTCCTCACCCTTCACACGGATCTTCAGGCGGCGGCTCTGGGCGTCGCCCAGGTTGGAGCAGCTGCACACCTCGAAGTACTTCTTCTGGCGGGGGCTCCAGGCCTCGATATCACAGCTCTTGACCTTCAAGTCAGCCAGGTCACCGGAGCAGCACTCCAGCTGGCGCACGGGGATGTCCAGGCTGCGGAACAGCTCTACGCTGTTGTGCCACATCTTGTCGTACCACTCCATGCTCTCCTCGGGCTTGCAGACCACGATCATCTCCTGCTTTTCGAACTGATGGATGCGGTAAACGCCGCGTTCCTCCAGGCCGTGAGCACCCTTCTCTTTACGGAAGCAGGGGCTGTAGCTGGTCAGGGTCTGGGGCAGCTTGGACTCAGGAATCAGCTGATCCACAAAGCGGCCGATCATGGTGTGCTCGCTGGTGCCGATCAGGTACAGGTCCTCACCCTCGATCTTGTACATCATGGCGTCCATCTCGGGGAAGCTCATAACGCCCTGCACCACGCTGCCGTGCATCATGAAGGGAGGAATCACGTAGGTGAAGCCCTTGTCGATCATGAAGTCGCGGGCATAAGCCAGCACTGCCTCATGCAGGCGGGCAATGTCGCCCAGCAGGTAATAGAAGCCGTTGCCGGCCACGCGGCGGGCGCTGTCCAGATCGATGCCGTCGAAGCTCTCCATGATCTCGGTGTGGTAGGGGACCTCAAAATCCGGCACCACAGGCTCGCCGAAACGCTCCACCTCCACGTTGTGACTGTCGTCCGGGCCGATGGGCACGCTGGGATCGATCATGTTGGGGATGACCAGCATAATGTTGCGGATCTTCTCCTCCAGCTCAGTCTCCTTGGCCTCCAGCTCCTTCAGACGGTCTGCCTGAGCAGCCACCTGAGCCTTGACGGCCTCGGCCTCCTCAAACTTCTTCTGGCCCATCAGAGCGCCGATCTGCTTGGAGAGCTTGTTGCGCTCGCTGCGCAGGTTGTTCGCCTCGGTCACAGTGTTGCGGTTCTCGGTATCCAGCGCAATGACCTCATCCACCAAAGGCAGCTTGGAATCCTGGAATTTCTTTTTGATGTTTTCCTTGACCAGCTCCGGGTTTTCCCGTACAAAACGCAAGTCCAGCATAAGTTTCTATCCCCTTTTTCAGATTGTTTCCTTTTGATAACCACCCAGCAGATTGGCAAAGGCGGTAAGTTGCTCGTCCGAGTAAAAATGAACGGTCAGGCTGCCCCGTCCGTTTTTGTAAGCCACCTTGACCTCATTGCCCAGCACCTCGCGGAGGGCCAGCTCCACCTCATCTGGCAGAGCGGGACGCACAGGCTGGCTGACCGGAGGTTTTTCCGGTTTTGACAGCTTTTTACAGAGTGCTTCGGTCTGGCGCACATTCAGGTCGTTTTCCACCACCATCTGGGCTGCCTGCTCCTGCAGCTCTTCGCTTTCCAGGCCCAGAATCACCTTGGCGTGACCGGTGGTCAGATGCCCTGTCTGCAGCCATTCCAGCGCCCGCTGGGGCAGATTCAGCAGCCGCAGGCTGTTGGCCACCGAGCTGCGGCTCTTGCCCAGCCGCTTGGCGGCCTGCTCCTGGGTCAGCCCGCAGCGCTCCATCAGCTGCTTGTAGCCGAAGGCTTCCTCCACCGGGTCTAGATCCTCGCGCTGCAGGTTTTCAATGAGCGCCATCTCCATGGCTTCGCTCTCGGTCACATCCTTGATGATCACCGGAATTTCAGACAGACCTGCTAGCCGGGCAGCCCGCCAGCGGCGCTCACCCGCGATGATCTTATAGCCGCCACTGTTGCAGGGGCGTACCGTAATGGGCTGCAGCACACCGTGCTCGGTGATGCTGGCTGCCAGTTCTGACAAGGGCTCTTCGGAGAAGTCCTTGCGGGGCTGTCCCTTGTCCGGTTCAATGTCCCGCAGAGGGAGGGTGCTCACCTCCCGGCCCACATCCCGGGCCGTTTCCTCAAACAGACTTTCCAGCCCGCGGCCAAGGCCGCCTTTTTTTTGTGCCATTTGCCGCCCTCCTTTTTAATGATTGTTGCTCAGCAATTCCTTCGCCATGGCCCGATAGGCTTCGCAGCCCTTGCTGGCCGGGTCGTAGTAATTGATGGGCTGCCCGTAGCTGGGCGCCTCAGAAAGGCGCACATTCCGGGGCACAGTGGTCTTGTAGACCTTATCACCGAAGAATTTCTTCACCTGATCCACCACCTGCAGGGTCAGATTCAAACGCCCTGTATACATGGTGAACACCACGCCCTCAATCTCCAGATACCGGTTGTACATCTTGCGAACCGTCTTCAGTGTGCTCATCAGCTCGGAAAGGCCTTCCAGCGCGTAGTATTCGCACTGAATGGGAATGAGCACCGAATCACTGGCGCACAGGCCATTCAGGGTCAGCAGGTCCAGGCTGGGCGGGCAATCAATGAAGATGTAGTCATAATTTCCTGCCACCGGGGCCAGCGCCTGGCGCAGACGGCTTTCCCGCCGTTCCAGGTTTACCAGCTCGATCACTGCACCGGATAACTGAATATTGGATGGAATCACATCTACCATGAACTCAGTGGGCACAATGGCCTGTTGGGCCTGGGCCTCACCGATGATCAGGTCGTACACACTGGTTTCCACACTCCGCTTGGAAATTCCGTATCCGCTGGTAGTGTTGCCCTGGGGGTCCAGGTCCACGATCAGCACCCGTTTTCCCTCTGCCGCCACACAGGACGCCAGGTTCACTGCGGTGGTGCTTTTGCCCACGCCGCCTTTCTGGTTTGCAACTGCGATTACTTTTCCCACCGCTCGTGCCTCCAATTCATCAGATCTGCATCCGCGAAACGGCTGTTCGCGGCAGGCATCGGTGTTATTATAGCATAGATTCCCGCGTGATTACACCCATATCACTGGATTTTCCTTAGATTTCATGCTTTTCTCTCGCTTTTCGGCTTCAAAATGTTCCACGTGGAACATTTTGAGGAATTTCTCCGGCTGCTCCTCACAAACGCAAAGAGGAATGTTCCACGTGGAACATTCCTCTTTGCGCCCTATATTCTTTTTCCCTATATCGCTGAACCCAATCTCCGAAGTCGGAGCGGGGAGCAAGTATTTTTAAAATTGTTCCACGTGGAACAATTCACCCGATGCGGCGGGCCTGCTGGCCTGGCTCGGTAGGGATGCGCACTGTATACTCCACAAAGCCCTCCCCCTCCACCCGCCGGGTGGAAGCCTTCACGCCCGCATCCACCATCAGACGCACCGCCTTGTTGATGGTGTTCACAAAAATCCGTACATCCCGCACCATGGGAACGGCTTTCTTTCTCGGGGCTCGCTGTACCAGCCTCTGCACATACTCATCCGCCTGGCGGGCGTTCATCCCCTGCCTGGCAAAGACCTCCAGTGCTGCAAGCCGCTGAGCCTCCTCCAGCCGAAGCACCGCCCGGGCATGCCGCTCGGTCAGATGGTTATCCCGGCAGAAGGTCTGCTCCTGATCATTGAGCTGAAGCAGCCGTAGCTTATTGTTCAGGGTGGGCTGCGCCATACCCAACCGCTTGGCCGCCTCCTCCTGGGTGCATCCCCACAATGCGATCACATCCTGTATCCCCTTGGCTTGTTCAAAGGGGTCCAGGTCCTGGCGCTGCATATTTTCCAAAAGGCCCAGCGCGGCGGTGGCCTGATCCTGATAATCACACAGAATGGCCGGGATCTCCTTCAGCTGGGCCAGCTTGCAGGCCCGAAGCCTTCTCTCCCCTGCCACCAGTTGATACCGCTCGCCGCAGCGGCGAACCGAAACCGGCTGCAGCAGGCCATTCTCCAGAATGCTCACCGCCAGCTGTGCAATCTCCTTTTCGTCAAAGTGTCTGCGTGCCTGATAGGGCGACGGGTCGATCAGTTCTGTGGGAATGGCGAATACCTTTCCCTTCACCTTGGCTTTGCGCGGCAGCATTCCGGTACCTCCTTTTTGTTGCGGAAAATTCTGCGGCCCCCAGCAGGCGGGAGCCTTGGGGCAGCACCCCGCCCAACAGCCCGGAAAACATCGCCGCCGCTTGCAAGGCGGCTTTTTGCCCTGTTGTATCATTATGTAATCCAAAAGCCGGGCCGCAGAAATGATCCCTTATCCTTCAAAAACAAAAGCGCGCCGTGCGGCACCTCTTGCTTCCAGCAAAAGTATACCACAGGCGCGCTGTGTAATCCAGAAATTTCCATTTACAGGTTTCTCCGGATTTCTTTCCTTTTCTGCTTATTTCAGCGGGGATTTTGCAATCTTTCCGCCGTTTCTGGGGTAAGCGGTCGGAGTTTGCGATATTTTTTCGCACACCACCAGGCTGCGGGCATCGCCGCCGGGCAGCTGGAAGGACCGGGTCTCCCGGAACTTTCCGCCCAGCTTGGCAATCGCACCCTTAGCGCTGGCCAGCTCCTGCTCAGCACCCGAACCCTTCATGGCAATGAACACACCGCCCACCTTGGTGAGGGGCAGGCAGTATTCTGCCAGAATCTGCAGCGCTGCCACTGCCCGGGCGCTCACCACATCGGCGGTCTCCCGCCACTGCTTGCGGGCCGCTTCTTCTGCCCGCTCCTTGGCAAACTCCACACCGGTCAGGCCCAGCTCAGCGCAGACGTATTTCAAAAACTCCACCCGCTTGCCGGTGGGCTCCATCAGGGTGAGCTCCAGCTCCGGCTTGTAGATCTTGGTCACAAGGCCGGGAAAGCCCGCGCCGCAGCCCACATCGATCATTTTGCCTGCCACCTCCGGCTGACTGGCAAAAAGCAGGCTGTCCAGAAAGTGCTTGTCCTCGATGCCCTCCGGGTCGGTGATGGCCGTCAGGTTCACCTTCTGGTTGTATTCCACCAGCAGGCGGGCATAGTGGTTCAGCTGGTCCAGCTGAACGCCGGTCAGCTCAATGCCCTGCCGGGCGCATTTTTCCTGCAAACGCTGTGTATCGATCATTCCTTCGCCTCCTTGTTCTCGGCTTCGCTGCTGTTTGTTCTGCGGGCCCGGTTGGCGGCTTCCACCGCCACGCTGAGCACTGCCATATCCGCCGGGCTCACGCCAGGGATGCGTCCCGCCTGGGCCAGGCTCACCGGCCGAATACGAGCCAGCTTTTCCCGGGCCTCCAGCCGCAGGCCATTCAGCGGCGCGTAGTCAAAATCCTCCGGAATAGGTGTATTCTCCAGCCGCTTCACGTCCTTGATGGTCCGCTGCTGCCGGGCAATGTAGCCTGCATATTTAATCTCGGTAGTGATGCGGGCCGCCATCCGCCGGTCCACACCCTCGCCCCAGCCGATTACCTGGGCCAGAATGGCATAGTCCAGCTCCGGCCGGCGCAGCAGCTCCGCCGCCGGGCCGCCCTTCTCCACCGGGGCCATTCCCTTTTCCTCCATCACCCGGTTCAGCTCCGACGCCTTCACGCTGGTCTGTTCCAGACGCCTGGTCTCCCGTGCCTTCACCTCCATGGCCTGCTCAAAGGCCTGCCAGCGGGCATCATCCACCAGACCGGCCTGACGTCCGATGGGAGTCAGCCGCTCGTCGGCATTGTCCTGCCGCAGGGTCAGCCGGTATTCACTGCGGCTGGTCATCATTCGATAGGGGTCCATTACGCCCTTGGTCACCAGATCATCCACCAGGGTTCCCAGGTAGGAGGAATGCCGGGGCAGGATTACCTGCTCTTTCCCCAGCACCGCCAGACCGGCGTTCATGCCCGCCAGCAGACCCTGGGCCGCCGCCTCTTCATAGCCGGAGGTTCCGTTGAACTGGCCTGCACCATACAGTCCCTTCACCGCCCGGGTCTCCAGGGTCAGCTGAAGGGCGGTGGGGTCAATGCAGTCATACTCGATGGCATAGGCAGGCCGCAGGATTTCGATGTTCTCAAAGCCCTTGATGGTTCGGTACATGGCGTTCTGCACATCCTCCGGCAGACTGCTGCTCATTCCCTGCAGATACATCTCCTCGGTGTCCAGCCCGCAGGGCTCCACAAAGATCTGATGGCGTTCTTTATCAGAAAAACGCACCACCTTATCCTCGATGCTGGGGCAGTATCGGGGGCCGACGCCCTCGATCATCCCCCCGTACAGGGGCGAGCGGTGCAGGTTGTCCAGAATGATTCGATGGGTCTCCGGGTTGGTGTAGGCGATGTGGCAGTCCACCTGATTTTTGATCCCGCCCTCCGGGGTCAGAAAGCTGAAGGGCTCCGGCGGCTCCTCGCCGGGCTGGGGCTCCAGCACCGAGAAATCAATGCTCCGCCGGTGCACCCGGGCGGGGGTACCGGTTTTGAACCGGCGCAGGGGCAGCCCCGCCTGACGCAGCCGCTCACTCAGCAGGTTGGCCGCCTGCTGGCCGTCCGGACCGCTCTCCACGCTGGCGTCCCCCACAAAAATGCGTCCGCCCAGATTGGTACCGGTGCAGAGCACCACCGCCTGGGCCCCATAAAAGCCGTTCAGGCGGGTATATACGCCGGTGACCCGGCCATTTTCCAGGGCCAGATCCACGATCTCGCCCTGTTTAATGTCCAAATTATCGGTCTTTTCCAGAAAATGCTTGGTGAAGTCATGGTACGCCCGCCGGTCAATCTGAGCCCGCAGAGAATGCACCGCGGGGCCCTTGCCTCGGTTGAGCATCCGGCTCTGCAGGGTGGTGGCATCCGCCGCCAGACCCATCACGCCGCCCAGTGCATCCACCTCCCGCACCAGATGGCCCTTGGCGGTGCCTCCAATGCTGGGGTTGCAGGGCATGTTGCCGATGCCGTCCAGGCTGAGGGTGAACAGGGCGGTCTTTGCGCCCAGGGCCGCCGCCGCGTGGGCCGCTTCAATGCCCGCGTGGCCCGCGCCCACCACGATCACCTGATAATCTCCCAAATGGTTCATGCTTTGTCGTTTCCTTCCTTTACTTGCCCACACAGAACTTGGAGAACACTTCCTCGATCACGCTCTCGCTGGCATCCTCACCGGTCAGACGGCAGAGCGCCGCCAGGGCATCGTCCACGCAAACACTCACCGCGTCCAGTCCGAAGGCGCCGTCCAGCGCCTGGATTCCCTCCTGCAGCGCGTCCCGGGCAGACACCGCCGCGGCCAGCTGCCGCTGACTCACCAGGCAGGGCGCGCCGGGGTCCAGATTGGCCACTCCCAGCAGCTCCCGCACCGCCTGCTCCAGCTCCGGCATTCCGCCGCCCTGGCCCGCCGCAATGCGCAGCACCCGGAAAAATTTCCCCTCCAGGATGCTCTCGTCAAAGCGCTGCTCCAGATCGTTCTTGTTCACCAGCGCAATGGCCGGCCGCCCGGCGCACAGCTGCGCCAACTCCTTGTCCTCTTCGGTGGCCGGAGTGGAGCCGTCAAATACCGCCAGCACCAGACCGGCCTCCTCCAGCTTTCGGCGGCTGCGGCGGATGCCCTCGGCCTCCACCACATCGCCGGTCTCCCGAAGGCCCGCGGTATCAAACAGGTTGACCCGCACACCGCCCAGCATCACCGCCTGCTCCACCACATCCCGGGTGGTTCCGGCGATGGGTGTCACAATAGCCCGGTCGAATCCGGCCAGCAGATTCATCAGAGTGCTTTTGCCCACATTGGGGCTGCCCACGATCGCTGCATCTACACCCTGACGCAGCACCGCGCCGCCGCCGTAGCTGCCGATCAATCCCCGTACACCGGCGCACACCTCATCCAGTGTACCGCGCAGGGTATCCTCTTCCAGCTCGGGCACATCCTCTTCGGGGAAATCCACCCAGGCGGCCAGATGCCCGGCCAGTGCCACCAGCTGGCTTTTGTATCCCTCGATCTGCCGGGCCAGTGCGCCATTCAATGCACTCTCGGCCAGCGCCGCGCCCTGGCGGCCCGCCGCGCCGATCAGATCCATCACCGCTTCGGCCTGGGTCAGGCTCATCCGCCCGTTCAGGAAGGCCCGCTTGGTGTACTCACCCGGTCCGGCCGGGGCCGCGCCCGCCGCAATGCAGGCGGTGATCAGCTCCTGGGCAATCACCATGCCCCCGTGGCAGCTCAACTCTACCACGTCCTCGCCGGTATAGCTGCGGGGAGCCCGGAAGAAGAGGGCCACGCCTTCGTCCAGCGTTTCGCCCCGGGCGATGAAATGACCAAACAGAGCGGTATAGCCTTTTGCCTCGCTCACCTTTTTGTTCGGATTTATCGGCCGGAACACCTCTTCGGTGATCCGGTAACTTTCCGGGCCGGACAGACGCACCACCGCAATACCACCCGCACCGGGCGGCGTTGCCAGCGCCACGATGGTCGACTCCATCTTCACTCCCCCATTCTCAAAACAGCATAGTTCATTTTATTGTAGCACACCGGCCCCGGCCAGGGCAAGGCAGGCCGGGCGCAGAGCAAAGGCCGCCCGACGTTTTTCACTCATCGGGCGGCCTTTATCAATTATCCAATCAGTTGAATTTTAAAATATTCTTCCAATTGTTATTTTCTTTTGCTTCGCTGTACTCCATCACCACATCCCGCATAAAGCGGCGAAAGCCCTGATAGACCTCCTCGCTGATGGGCTCCGGCCAGGTCATCACCACCAGCGGGTGGGGCACATCGTCCTTTTTGTAGGGAATGTGCTGGTAGTCATAGGGATTTGCGCAAAAGCCGTTTCGCTCATAAAAGCCCTTGCGGCGGATAGAAATCTCCTCCTCCGGCGGGTCAATCTCCAGCAGCACCGGCTGACCTTTTTCCTTCAGAGCAGTCAGCACCTTGGAGCCGTAGCCCTTGCCCCGGCCGCAGGGAAACACCGCAAAATGCTCCACATAAAAATAGCCAGGTGCCTGCCAGTACATCACAAAGCCCTGCCACTGGTCTTCCTCATAAATCAGGTCCACATGGTAGCGCTCATCCTCCATGGCGCGTTTCTGATCGGGCAGAGTCCGGTTTTCGTAGGCGGGGAAGCTTGCCTCATACAGCTCCCACAGCGCCTCAAATCGGGGGTCCTGCCAACCGGTCATTCGCTCCAAACGCATGATATCCTTCCTTTCCTGTTTGGAAACAGTTTTGTACTCCTATCCTATCATGCTCCACAAAAAAGCGCAACGGGGCCGTAAAGGACCCGTTATTTTTGTAATATTCAAAAATATATTACAAATCGTAATTGAGTATAGAAAGAAAAAACCGCGGCACACAGCCCCACCGGGAGGCCGCATGCCGCGGTACATGTTATGTATATGCGTCTCTTACAGCTCGATCTTGCCGTACAGAGCAAAGCCTTCGGCGTCGTCGATCACCTGGGTGCGCTTGGGCGCCACAGGCGCCGCACCCTCGCTGCGCTGAGCACCGGCAAACTCACGGCCGGGAACGCTGCTGCGCCGCTCGCCCTTAAAGCCGCCGCTCTTACGGTCACGGCCGCCGCGCTGACCGCGGCCGCCACGCTGGCCACGGCTGCGGCTGCGATTCTGGGCGTTGGGGTCGGTGGAGTAGATCACCACGCGGCGATCCGCACCCTCACCCTTGGACTCACTGCGCAGACCCTCCATGGTGCTGATGGTGCTGTGGATGATGCGCCGCTCGTAGGGGTTCATGGGGTCCATGGCGTAGCTGCGGCCGGTCTTGGCCACCTTCGCGCCCATGCGGCGGGCCAGGGCCTCCAGATCCTTCTCCCGCTTGCCCCGGTAGCCGGCCACATCCAGACCTAACTTCAGGTAGTCGCCGCCCAGGCGGTTCGCCGCCAGGCCGGCCAGGTAGGACAGGCTCTCCATGGTCTCGCCACGATGGCCGATCAGAACGCCAACGTCCTCACCTTCCACCTTTACGATGTGGGCCTCGCCCTGCTTCTCCACGTGCATCTCCACGTCGCCGGCGCCCATCAGGGTAAAGATCTCCTTCAGGTAAGCCACGGCAGCGGCCAGCTTCTCGTTGCTTTCCACATCCACCTGTACGGGGGCCTCCTCCTGCTGGGGCTCGGCATCCTTGCTTTCCTCTGCAGCAGCAACCTTTTCCTCAGCGGCAGGCTGTGCCTCAGCCGCCTTCTCCTCGGGCTGAGCCGCAGCCACAGGCTCGGCCGGGGTCTCCACTTCGGGCTCCTGCACGGTGGCGCGCACCTTGGCGGGAATCTTCTTGAACAGACGGTGCACCGGCATCTCCAGGATCTCGATGCTCACTTCCTCACGGGGAAGGCCCAGCTGGGCGCAGGCGGCCTCGGTGGCCTCCTCCACAGTCTTCCCGGTAACGATCACTTCACGCATGACTCATTCCTCCTTGTTCAGCTGGCTCAGGGGTACGGTCCGCTCGTCTTTATATTTTTCCTCGTCCTGCTTGCGGGCCATTTCCAGGCGCAGCCGGTTCAGTTCTGCCTCGTTGACCGAGCGGGTGGTTTCTTTGCCGTTCTCCACCACGTTCACCTGCTTTTTCGCCTTGCGCTCCAGCTTCTTGGCCTCGATCTCAGCGGCGATTTCCACCTTCAGCTTTTCGGGGTCATACATCTTGCGCAGGATTACGCTCTGGATAAACATGAACAGGTTAGACACAGTGTAGTACAGAGAGAAGCCTACGGGCACCTGGAATGCGAACCAGACAAACATCAGGCTGGTGATCCAGGGCATCCACTTCATGCTGCCCTGCATCTGCTGGCCGCTCATCTTCATGGTGATCACGTTCAGCATGGCCATGGTGACGATGCTCAGGATGGGGAAGATCAGCAGAGTGTTCAGCGCAAAGCCGGGCTTATCCATCAGGTTGATGCCGAAGAAGTTCACATTGAAGTTCTGCATGGCCTCGATCTGCTCGGCGGTGAAGATGTTGCCGAACACATTGGGGTCCAGCTGAACCTGCTTGATGATCTCGCTCTGGGCCATGTAGTTGTTGGCAGCCATACCCAGCTGCTCGGCCGCGGCATTCAGAGCCTCGGCGGGCAGGTGCATGATGTACTTCAGCGGGCGGTACACCACCTCGATGATGCCGAAGATCACCAGGAAGTTGATCAGCATGGGCGCGCAGCCGGCGGCGGGGTTATAGCCGTACTCCTGCTGCATGCGCATCAGTTCTTCGTTCTGCTTTTCCTTGTCCTTGGCGTACTTTTTCTGGATCTCCTGGATCATCGGCTGGTACGCAGCCATGCGGGCGGTGCTCTTCTGCTGCTTAATCTGCAGCGGGAAGGACAGCAGGCGCACGATGACCGTGAACAGGATGATGGACCAGCCGTAGTTGCCCACAAACTGGTAGATCCACTGCAGCACATAGCCGAGGGGCGTGCCGAGAATGCCTAAAATTCCCATAATTCTTGTTTCCTATCCGCCCCGTTTGCGCGCCAGGGCTTTTGTAGATTTTATCGTGGGACACATCCCCGGCGCAAAACGGGGCGCGTCACAAGGGGCAATGGATAAAGCTTGTCCGCATTCAGCGGACCAGGCGGCGGTCGTCGTTTTTCCAGCGTCCTTTGGGCGGGACCGGATCGTAACCGCTCTTGCACAGCGGATTGCAGCGCAGAATACGCCACACCGCCAGGATGCTTCCCTTCACCGCACCATGAGTGAGCAACGCCTCCATGGCGTATTCGCTGCAGGTGGGAAGGAAGCGGCAGTTTGTGCCCAGATGGGGCGAGAGGTATTTCTTGTACCACTTTATGGGTAGCACTAAAACGCGGGCGATCATTTGACCAGGCCCGCGTTTTTCAGCAGCTGTTCGGCAGCCTTCTTCACCTCGCCGCTTTTGCAGCGGGTGGTCTGGCCCCGCGCCACAAATACCAGGTCCAGCCCGCCCACATCATAGGGCAGCGTCTGGTACAAGGCGGCACGGATAACCCGCCGCGCCCGGTTGCGGTGCACGGCGTTGCCGATTTTTTTGGTTGCGGTAATGCCCACCCGGGTGTGGCCCAGGCGATTCTTCATCACATACAACACCAGTTTTGGATGCACAAAGGCCTTTCCCCTGGCATAAGCCCGGGAAAATTCCTTGTTGCGGGTGATCGGCCGGTAGCGCATGGATCTTCCCCCGTATGGAAAAACAAGGCCACTAACAACTCAGTGGCCTTGCAAGCTTGCCCGCTCAAAAAGCGGGGCTTTGTTTTACACTTAGGCAGACAGCTTGGCGCGGCCCTTGGCACGACGGGCAGCGATCACCTTGCGGCCGTTCTTGCTGGCCATTCTCTTCAGAAAGCCGTGCACACCACTGCGCTGACGCTTCTTGGGCTGAAAAGTTCTTTTCATGACGATATCCTCCAAAAGGCCCCGCAATGGGGCAGATTTTATTGATTTTCTCTGTGCAGGTACACAGATGACCTTGCATCATAAAAGTATAGCGGATGATTTCCGCCTTTGTCAACACTTTCCGCAAAGTTTTTTGCTTTACAGCTTGTTTTGGGCTGTTTTGCCCTGTGAGCGCCGCTGCAATGGGCCTTTGTGCCCCCTTTGCCCGTTTGCGAAAAAACGTTTTTAGACCCCTTACAGCGGCCCCTATAGCTATAGTATAATAAATAACATTGTAAAGGTCGTTTTTTTGTGCTATAATCAATCAGATACTAATTTTCAACAATGGAGCGTTTTTGCCTATGGATTCCTTTAACGACGTTTTAAGCGCAGCGAAGGCCTATTGCAAGGAGCGCCTGGTGGACGCCACCTACAACCTGTACATCGAC
Source organism: Allofournierella sp. CML151 (assembly GCF_027853465.1). Lineage (NCBI taxonomy): Bacteria > Bacillati > Bacillota > Clostridia > Eubacteriales > Oscillospiraceae > Allofournierella > Allofournierella sp. CML151. The sequence continues at coordinate 16,527 of NZ_JAPNNW010000020.1, forward strand.
GGGCTGGAGGCGGTGAGCTTCGAGGGCAGCGGCAAGGTCGTGCTGGCTGTGCGCAATGATTTCATCTGCACCATCGTGCGGGACCGCTATACTCCTCTGCTGAAAGAAGCTCTGGCCGCGGTGCTGGGCTTCGATGTGGAGGTGGAGCTTGTTGTGCCCGCAGCCGCACCGGAAAAGCCCGCCCCGGAACCGGAAAAGCCTGCTCCGGTCAGCGCTCCCAGCGGCAAATACGACTTCACCTTCGAAAACTTCATCAAGGGTCCCTCCAACCAGTTCGCCTATGCGGCGGCGCAGGCGGTTGCCTCCAATCCCTCCGGGGCCTACAACCCGCTGTTCATCTACGGCCAGTCCGGCCTTGGTAAAACGCACCTGCTCAACGCCATTCAGGTGGAGATCAAGAAGAACCACCCGGACTTTAATATTGTGTATGTGGACTGTGAGAAGTTCACCAATGAGATCATCACTGCCATCCGGGAGGGCAACACCGAGAGCTTCCGCCAGAAATACCGGGCGGCGGACGTGCTGCTGGTGGACGATATCCAGTTCATTGCCGGCAAGGAAAGCACTCAGGAGGAGTTCTTCCATACCTTTAATACCCTGCACAATGCGGGCAAGCAGATCGTGCTGGCCAGCGACCGCCCTGCCAAGGAGATCAAGAGCCTGGAGGAACGTCTGCGCACCCGGTTCGAGTGGGGCCTCACCGCGGACATTCAGCCGCCGGACTTTGAGACCCGAGTGGCCATCATCCGCCGCAAGGCCGAGCTGTTCAACCTGGACATGCCGGACGATGTGGCCGAGTTCATCGCGAACCACCTGAAAAACAACATCCGCCAGCTGGAAGGCGCCGTGAAAAAGCTGAACGCCTACTACATGCTGGAGGGCATCCAGCCGGTAATCGGCGTGGCTCAGAATGCCATCAAGGATATTCTGAACGAGACCCAGCCGGTTCCGGTTACCATTGAAAAGATCATCGGCGAGGTAGGCCGCACCTACAACGTGACCCCCGCGGAGATCCGCGGCATGCGCCGCACTGCCAACATCTCCTCTGCCCGGCAGACCGCCATTTATGTGGTACGTGAAATCACCGGTATGAGCATGGAGGACATCGGCAAGGAGTTCGGTGGCCGGGATCACTCCACCATCGTGTACTCTCTCAAATCCATGGAGAACAATCTGAACAACGACCGCCACCTGAAAGAAACGGTGGAGGATATCATCAAGAACGTCCGCTCCTAAAGGCCAGGGGGCGGGCCGCCCTTGGGACGATCGGGTACAGCATGGCGCTCCTGCCGGCTGTACCTGTTTTGGCCCTTTCCCCTTTTTTCAGCGCCCCTCTTTTTCTTTTTTTCATACCATAGAAACCGCGCTCTGTCCGGCTTTTTTTCAAAAAAGATGGATTTTGCGCGGGTTTTCCCATACCCGTCGCGACACGTTTCGTGACTTCTTGAATTATACAAACTGCAATATTCCCTCAATTTGTCCCTGAAAACAGGCAAAAAGTTTTTCCGGTTCTTTTCAACATTCAACAATTGCTTTTTCACAGGGCATGTGTAAAACTTTTCATTTTCCGCTTATTCACATTTTTTAAACAAACCGGGCTCACCTTTCCACAGCCCGCAAACCCGGTCTTCAAAAGGGCTCGCGCCGGTTTTCCACAGTTTTCACACCCCCTATTACTACGTCTACCTGAAACTATGCTATTTGAAGACCAAAAACGATTTTCCATCGCAAGAAAGGAGCAAACGCATGAACATTGTTTGTGACAAAGCACTTCTGTCCAGTGCCATTGACGGTGTGTCGAAAGCCGTCACACTTCGGTCCTCAATTCCCGCTCTGGAGGGTATTCTCTTAAAAGCCGAAGGTTTTCAGCTCACGCTGACCGGCTACGATCTGGAAATGGGTATCACCACCACCATTGAAGCCAATGTTCGCCAGGCTGGTGAGATTGTTCTGTCTGCCAAGCTTCTGGGCGACATGGTCCGCCGGCTGCCCAGCGGCGAGGTGAGCATCTACACCAACGAATCCGGCAACGCCACCATTAAGGGCGGTGTGGCAGAATTTGACATTCTCGCTATGAGCGCCTCTGATTATCCGGATCTTCCCACCCCCGGTGCGGACCATACCCTGACCATCAAGGCCGGTATGCTGCGGGGCATGATCGAAAAAACCCTCTACGCCGTGAGCCAGGATGACAAAAAACCCGCTCACACCGGTGAGCTGTTCGCCATTGAAGAGGACAAGCTGACGGTTGTTGCGCTGGACGGTTACCGACTGGCCATTGTGGAGCGGCCGGTCCAGGCCGAAAAGCACATCCGCATCATCATTCCAGCCAAAACCCTCACGGAGGTCAATAAACTGCTGGGCGATGACGAGGATGACGTGCGCATTTCCGCCAACCGCCGGTTTGTGGTCTTCAATTCCGGTAATTACACCATTCTCTCCCGGCTGATCGAGGGCGAATTCCTCAACTATGCCAACGTGATTCCCAACGGCTGCAAGACCCGGGTGGTTCTGGAGACCAGAGATTTCATCGATACCATCGAACGTGCCAGCCTGATCATCACCGAGCGGCTGAAGAATCCGCTGCGCATCCTCTTTGATGCCTCCGGCAAAGTGACCGTTCGCTGCCAGACCAATCTGGGCAAGGTTGTGGACGAATTTTCCGCTCAGGTGGAGGGGGATCCGGTGGAGATCGGCTTTAACAACCGCTATCTGCTGGATGCGCTGCGCAATGCCCGCTGCGAAAAGGTCGTGCTGGAGCTGAGCGGCCCCCTGAGCCCGGTGAAGATCCTGCCCGAGGAAGGCGAGGACTTCATCTATCTGGTGCTGCCGGTCCGCTTCAAGAACGACTAACTGGACAAATGTTGCATCGCTGTGCGTGAATGCATATTTGGATGCATAAATAAACGGTCTTGAATCAACTGCACATTGTCGGTTCATATGACTTTTGGAGACCGAAGAAAAGATCCGGTCCTCAATCCCCTTTCTGGGCAAAAATCGCCGCTGCCGCATTTTAACCCTGGAAAAGGTTAGCTTCCGGAAACAGCGGAAAAACCGTTTTCAGACCGATTTGCGCGGCGCTGAGGACCATTCCAACAGGCAACAACGGAAAAACCATACTGAAACCCACAAAACACAAAGGAACTGATACGATGGAACGAATTCTGATCCATACGGAATTTATCAAACTGGATTCGCTGCTCAAGCTGGCGGGTCTGGTGGAGACCGGCGGCGAGGCCAAGGTGCTGATCCAGGCCGGCCAGGTGCTGGTGAACGGCGAGGTGTGCGAGATGCGGGGCAAGAAGCTGCGCCCGGGCGACACCGTTACTCTGGAAGGCCGCACCGTGACCGTGGCCGACGGCCAGTAATCCTATGCGGCTGAAGGAGCTTTCACTGCAGAATTACCGGAACATCCGGCAGGCGGATTTTACCCCCTGCCCGGAGCTGACGGTCATCTGCGGCAAAAACGGCCAGGGCAAAACCAATCTGCTGGAGGCGGTGTGGCTGCTTACCGGAGGCAAAAGCTTCCGGGGCGCAAAGGACGCGGAGCTGATCGCCCGGGACCAACCCTTTTCGGTGCTGGAGGCCGAAACCGAGACCAGCGACGGGCAGCAGAACCAGATTTATCTGACGGTGGGCGGCCGGGATACTCCCCGTCCGGGCCGGACAGCCAAGCGCAACGGAGTAGACCTGGGCCGGGCATCCGCGCTGGCAGGCAGCTTCACGGCGGTGGTGTTCGAGCCGGGCAATCTGAGCCTGGTGAAGGGCAGCCCGGAGGGGCGGCGGCGCTTTCTGGACGCGGCGCTGTGCCAGCTGTATCCCGGGTATCTGGCGGCCTGGCGGCGGTATGCCCGACTGCTGACCCAGAAAAACGCGCTGCTCAAGCACTATGAGCGCACGCCGGGAGCGGCCCAGATGCTGGATGTGTTCGACGAGGAGCTGGCCCGCTACGGGCAGGAGCTCACGCTGCGGCGGATGGACTACATGAAGCGGCTGCGGCCGCTGGCTATCGCCAACTACCGGGATATTTCCCAGGCAAGCGAGGGCCTGGAGCTGGTGTATCAGCCCAGCTTCGGCGATAAGGGCCTGCTGGAAACCCTGCGGGAAAGCCGAAGGGCGGATCTGAAGGCGGGTTTTTCCACGGCGGGGCCTCACCGGGAGGATTTCACGGTGCTGCTGGACGGCCAGCCCGCCAAGCTGTTTGCCAGCCAGGGCCAGCAGCGAAGCACTGTGTTGAGCCTGAAGCTGGCGGAGGCCAGCTGTGCTCAGGAGATTACCGGGGAGCATCCGGTGATGCTGCTGGACGACGTGCTCAGCGAGCTGGATGCCACCCGGCAGGAATATCTGCTCACCCGGATGCGCCAGAAGCAGACCATCGTGACGGCCTGCGATTCCAGCCTGTTCCATAAAACCGAGGGCGAATTGTTCCGGATGGAGGGCGGCGTGCTGGAAAAGCTATAAAACATATCCCTTTTGCATCCGGTCAGGCAAAAAACGGCTGCTCTCCCCTGCCCGGCAGAGTAAAAAAATCTGTTGCGGACTCATTGAGTCTGCCGGGAACAAATTCGAAAGAGCAGGACTCTATGCAGAAGAACGAGCCAACAGGACGGCTGGCAGCCCTTGCTGAGGAACGCCGGGCGCGAAAGAATTGGCTGATCGAAACGAATGTCCGATTAAGGCCGCCAAAAGGCCGTGAGCGGTCTTTGCTGAGGAAAATCGGGTGCGAAAGGATAAACGGATCGGTACAAGCCGCCGGTCGGGTCCGCTAAAAAAGTCGGGTAGGTAAAAAAATGTATTTGCATTTAGGGCAGGACTATGTGGTCCATACACGGGATATCATCGGGATCTTCGATATTGAAACCACCTCGATCTCCAAGCATACACGGGCGTTTCTGCGCCACGCGGAAACCGAGGGCGCAGTGGTGACCCTGAGCGACGAGCTTCCCAAAAGCTTTGTGATCACCGATTTCCCGGACGAAACGGTATTTATCAGCCCCATCTCGTCCAAAACACTGGAAAAACGCTGCGGCCGGCTGGATCAGCTGGGCAGCGTGTGACGGGGCATTTTCAGACGATAAGGAACGAGCGCGCACGGCGCGCACCGGGCGGCAAATCCCGCCCAGAAACAACAGGAGGCAAAACAATGGCAGAAGAATTGAACAAGCAGCCGCAGGAGGGCGCCGACCAGTACGACGGCAGCCAGATCCAGGTGCTGGAAGGGCTGGAAGCGGTGCGCAAACGGCCGGGCATGTACATCGGCTCCACCGGCCCCAAGGGCCTGCACCATCTGGTCTACGAGATCGTGGACAACGCCATCGACGAGGCGCTGGCGGGCTTCTGCGATCATATCGAGGTCACCATCAAGAAGGGCGACGTGATCGAAGTCACCGATAACGGCCGCGGCATTCCCGTGGACATCCAGCCCAAGCTGGGCATCCCCGCCGTAACCGTTGTTCTCACCGTGCTGCACGCCGGCGGCAAGTTCGGCGGCGAAAACTCCGGCTACAAGGTGGCCGGCGGCCTGCATGGCGTGGGCTCCAGCGTGGTAAACGCCCTGAGTGAGTGGCTGGAGGTCATCGTCCGCAAGGATGGCTATGAATACTACCAGCGGTTCCAGCGTGGCGTGCCCGATGCACCGCTGAAAAAGCTGGGCCCCGCTGCCTCCACCGGCACCACCGTGCGCTTCAAGGCGGACCCGGTTATGTTCACCGAGACCACCGTCTATGACTATGAAACTCTGCTGATCCGCCTGCGGGAGGAAGCCTTCCTGAACGCGGGCGTGCGCATCACCTTTACCGACGAACGGGGCGACGAGGTGGTGCGGGAAAGCATGCACTACGAGGGCGGCATCGCCAGCTTCGTGGAATACCTGCAGAAAAAGCGGGACAACACCGTGCTGCATCCCCAGGTCATCCACCTGAAGGGCCAGAAGGACGACATCATCGCCGAGGTGGCCATGCAGTACAACGACAGCTTCAACGAGCTGATCCTGTCCTTTGCCAACAACGTGAACACCCCGGACGGCGGTACCCACGAGGAGGGCTTCAAGAATGCCCTCACCCGCGTGATCAATGACTTCGGCCGGGAAAAGGGCTACCTGAAGGACAAGGACGACAACCTCACCGGCAACGACGTGCGCGAGGGCCTGACCTGCGTCATCAGCGTCAAGCTTACCGAGGCCCAGTTCGAGGGTCAGACCAAGGCAAAGCTGGGCAACACCGAGGTGCGCAGCCTGGTCTCCGGCATGGTCTATGACAAGCTGAAGGAATTCCTGGAAGAGAACCCCGGCGTGGCCAAGGCCATCTACGAGAAGGCCACCCAGGCAGCCCGCGCCCGGGAAGCCGCCCGCAAGGCCCGGGACCTGGTACGCCGCAAGAGCGCGCTGGAAACCAGCCGCATGCCCGGTAAGCTGGCCGACTGCCGGGAAAAGGACCCCTCCAAGACTGAAATTTTCATCGTCGAGGGTGATTCCGCCGGCGGCAGCGCCAAGATGGGCCGTGACTCCAACATTCAGGCCATCCTGCCGCTGTGGGGCAAGATGCTGAACGTGGAAAAGGCCCGCCTGGACAAGGTCTACGGCAACGAAAAGCTCATGCCCGTGGTCACCGCGCTGGGCTGCGGCATCGGCGAGGAATTTGATATCGAAAAGCTGCGCTACCACAAGGTCTTCATCATGGCCGATGCGGACGTGGACGGCAGCCATATCTGTACCCTGATGCTCACCTTCTTCTTCCGGTTCATGCGCCCGCTGATTGAGGGCGGCTATGTGTACATCGCCCAGCCTCCCCTGTTTAAGCTGGCCAAGGGCAAGGACGTGCGCTATGCCTACAACGAGCCGGAAATGACCCAGATGAGCGCCGAGATGGGCCAGGGTGTGAAGATCAACCGCTATAAGGGCCTTGGTGAGATGAACCCCGAGCAGCTGTGGGAAACCACCATGAACCCGGACAACCGGGTCATCGTGCAGATCTCCATCGAGGACGCGGAAAAGGCCGATGAGGCCTTCACCATCCTGATGGGCGACAAGGTGGAGCCGCGCCGCCAGTTCATCGAAAAGAACGCGGAATACGCCAATCTGGATGTGTAATGGAAAGGAAACGGAAACTATGATCGAAAACAGCGTAACCCCGGGCACGCATCTCATCGTCCGGGACGTAAAAGACGAGATCGAACGGGCCTTTCTGGACTATTCCATGTCCGTTATCGTATCCCGCGCTCTGCCGGATGTGCGCGACGGCCTGAAGCCGGTGCACCGCCGCATCCTGTATACCATGTACGAGCGCGGCAATGACCCCAGCCACCCCTACCGCAAGAGCGCGGACACCGTGGGTGCCGTGCTGGGCTCCTACCACCCCCACGGCGACGCGTCGGTTTACGACGCCATGGTCCGTCTGGCGCAGGACTTCTCCATGCGCTATCCTCTGGTGGATGGCCAGGGTAACTTCGGCAGTGTGGACGGCGACCCCCCGGCTGCCTACCGATACACCGAGGCCCGCATGAGCAAGATGGCCGTGGACCTGCTCACTGACATCGAGAAGGACACCGTGGACTTCGGCCTGAACTTTGACGAGACCAAGAAGGAGCCCACCGTGCTGCCCAGCCGGTTCCCCAACCTGCTGGTCAACGGCTCCACCGGTATCGCCGTGGGCATGGCCACCAACATCCCGCCCCATAACCTGACCGAGGTCATCGAGGGCGCGGTGGCCCTGATCGACGATCCGGACATCGACCTGGCCGGCCTGATGGAGCACATCAAGGGCCCCGACTTCCCCACCGGCGGCATCATCATGGGCCGCAGCGGCATCCGCGCGGCTTACGCCACCGGCCGCGGCAAGATCACCCTGCGCGGCCGCGCCGAGATCGAGGAGAAGAAGAACGGCCGGTTCCAGATCATCGTCACCGAGATCCCCTACATGGTCAACAAGGCCCGCCTGATCGAGAACATCGCGGACCTGGTGAAGGAAAAGCGCATCGAGGGCATCAGCGACCTGAACGACGAGTCCAACCGCCACGGCATGCGGATCGTTATCGAGCTGAAAAAGGACGCAAACCCTCAGGTGGTGCTGAACCAGCTGTACCGCTATACCCAGCTGCAGGACACCGTGGGGGTGCACCTGCTGGCCCTGGACGGCGGCGTGCCCAAGACCATGACCCTGAAAACCATGCTGGAGCGCTATGTTGCGTTCCAGGCCCAGGTCGTGCGCCGTCGCACCGCCTTCGATCTGAAGAAGGCCGAGGAACGCGCCCACATCCTGGAAGGCTTGAAGCGGGCCACCGACATCGTGGACGAGATCATCGCCACCATCCGCGCCTGCAAGGGCGGCCAGGCGGAAGCCCGCGTGGCCATCATGGAGCGGTTCGGCTTCGATGAGCTGCAGGCTGCCGCCATCTGTGCCTTCCGTCTGGGACAGCTGGCTGGTCTGGAGATTCTGAAGATTGAGAGCGAGCTGGCCGAGCTGCAGGGCAACATTGCCGAGTGGCGTTCCATCCTGGCCAGCGATGAGAAGGTCTATGCCATCGTGAAAGAGGAGCTGACCGTTCTCAAGGAGAAATACGGCGACGACCGCCGCACCGAGATCGCGCATGTGTCCGGCGAGGTGGACATCGAGGATCTGATCCCGGTGGAGCAGTGCGTCTTCACCCTCACCCACGAGGGCTACATCAAGCGCCAGCCCCAGGACACCTACCAGGTGCAGAAGCGGGGAGGCCGCGGTATCTCCGGTCTGTCCCACAAGGACGAAGACTTTGTGGAGGAGCTGTTCATCGGTTCCACCCACGACTTCGTGCTGTTTGTGACCGATCAGGGCCGCGTCTATCGGCTGAAGGGCTACCAGATCTACGAGGGCAGCCGCACTTCCCGCGGTACCAACATCGTAAACCTGCTGCCCCTGCAGAACGGCGAGAAGGTCACCAGCATGCTGCGCATGCCCGCCGAAAACGCCGAGGGTTATCTGGTTATGGTCACCCGTCAGGGCGTCATCAAGCGTACTCCCATCGAGGCCTACGCCAACATCCGCAAGAGCGGTCTGCTGGCGGTGAGCATGTACGAGGGCGACAGCCTGGCCTGGACCCAGATCACCACCGGTGAGGACGAGCTGATCGTGGCCACCCACGATGGTCTGGCCATCCGCTTCAACGAGCAGGACGCCCGCAGTATGGGCCGTCTGGGCCATGGCGTGCGCGCCATCCGTCTGGCCGAGGGCGACTACGTGGTGGGCGTTGGCGTGGTGCATCCCGGCGCCACCGTGTTCACCGTGACCGAGAACGGCAAGGGCCGCCGCAGCCGCATTGATGACTACCGCCTGCAGAGCCGCGGCGGTAAGGGCATCCGCAACTACGGCAAGGGCGAGGTTGCCGGCATCAAGGTGCTGGAGGAAGAGGACGACATCATCCTCATCAGCCAGGAGGGCATCATCATCCGCATGCACGCGGCGGACATCAACATCCAGAGCCGCTATGGCAGCGGCGTGCGCGTGATGCGTCTGGGCGAGGGCGACCGTGTGGTCACCGTGGCCCGCACCGAACATTCCGACGATGCTGAGGTGGAAAAACCGGAGAATGAGCCGGAGGAAGCCCTGAGCGAGGAAGAGCTGGCCGCACTGGCCGCTGAGGAAGCTGCCCAGGCGGAGGAACCCGTTGCAGCGGACGACGAGGAAGAATAAGCCCTTCCCTTTCGCCTGAATCGAATTTGAAAAACACCCTGTTTTCGTTCAAGCGCAAACAGGGTGTTTTTTTGCAGAAAATGCCCAAATAAGAAAAAAACATGTTCCACATGGAACATTGAGATTTTGAAAAACAATTAAAAAATATCGAAAAACGATAAAAAACACTTGAAAATCGATAAAGTCTGTGGTAGAGTGGTACCAATAAAACAAGCCCGGCGGCGTGTAGCAGCCGGGCGAAACGGAGGAATACGGGATATGAAACAGCAAAACGATGCCGTGGGTAGTCTGGCCATCTCCCAGCTGCTGGTAAAGATTTTTCTCGGAGTGCTGGTGGGCGTGGATGTGGCGGCCTACTGGCTGGTGGAATGGTTTTTGAGCTGGACCCGCTACCGGCTGACGGCCGACCTGCCCTGGCAGGCGCTGTTTCTCCTCACCATTTATGCCGCCAGCATTCCGGCTTATTTCGCGCTCTACCGGCTGTACCGGCTGCTGGCCAATCTGGATGAGGGCCAGGTGTTCGTGGAGCAGAACGTGACCTGTCTGGCCGTGCTCAGCCGCTGCTGCTGGGCGGTGGCGGCCATCTGTCTGGCCAGTGCCCTCTATTACCTGCCCTACCTGATGGTGATGGTGGCAGCGGCCTTTATGGCGTTGATTCTGCGCATCGTGCAGAACGTGTTCCGGCAGGCCTGCGAGATGAAGGACGAGCTGGATCTGACGGTGTGAGGAGGCGAAGAAGGCAATGCCGATTGTGATCAATCTGGATGTGATGATGGCAAAGCGCAAGATCAGCGCGGGCGAGCTGGCCGAGCGGGTGGGCATCACCCCGGCCAACCTGTCTATTCTGAAAAACAACAAGGCCAAGGCGGTGCGCTTCTCCACGCTGGAGGCGCTGTGCAAGGCGCTGGACTGCCAGCCGGCGGACCTGCTGGAATACGTGCCGGACGAAAATCAATAAAACAAGGCGAAACAAAGGAGGGAGTCTGGATGCTGCATCCGGAATGGTGGAATCTGATGAGTATTTTCCTGGGGTTGGCGGCGCTGGCACTCCCGCCGCTGGGCGGTGTGCTGCTGGCCCGCAAAGGCAGGCGCTGGCACTGGTGTATGGCGCTCAGTCTGGCCGCCTGCGCCATCAGCCTTTACGGCTGGATTGCCTATACCCGATATCTGGTGGAGATTCAGAATTTCAGCGCTCTGCTGGATACCCAGCCCGCTGGACAGATGGTTTCCGGGACGCTGCTGCTGGCGGTGCTGCTGGTGAACGGCGTCACAGCGGCAATTTTGGAAACCCGGCCCGAGGTGCAGCAGGCCCAGCTTCTGCCGGAAAACAACCCCCGGAAAAGCAACGGCCGGAAACAGGAGGGATGATCCATGGAAGAACGGATTCGTTTGGAGAACGGGGCGATGCCGCAAACCGGTATGCCGAACAGCCAGGCGGCTGACCCGGCCGCCGGTGCGCAGCCCCTCTACACAGCAAAAGCGGCTCAGCCGTTTAAAGTGACCTGGCTGCAGCTGGGCGCGGCGCTCTACAGCTATCTGTTGGGCTGGTTTTATTTCTGCGGCCTGGTGCTGGGCGGTCCGGTTCTGCCCTTTGCCGAATGGTACGTGGGCAGCATGAATCCGGTGGCGCTTGGGGTGTTCTGCGCGCTGTTTTTCGGCGGGGCGGAATTCTTCCTGCGCCAGGCGGGCCGTAAGGCACCGGCGGAGAGCTGGTGGTGGCTGGGCTTTTCCGTCCTGCTGCTGGCAAACCTGCTGATCGTCCGTCCCCTGCTTTACGGCGCGGGCTACTGGAATGACTACGAATACGGCTACTACGGCTGGCAGGTTCTGGCCCTGCATCTGGCGGCCATGTACTGGCTGGTCTGCCGGGCAGGCCTGCTCACCGGCGGCGGGCGCACCGGCTGCTTTGCCCCGCTGGACGCGGCGCTCTGCCTTCTGGGCCGTCCCTTCTGCTGGTTCTTTTTGCGCATTCAGGTGATGTGGTACGCCTTTAAAAAGCTCTGGGCCAGGGTGCGGGCGGCACGGCAGAACAAAAAGCGGGACCTGGTGGGCGCCTGTTTGGCTCTTTGCCTGCTGGTTCCCCTCTTTGTGCTGGCGCTCATGCTGCTGGCCGGGGCGGACGCGGGCTTTGCCTCGCTGCTGGAACGCTTTGCCAAGCTGCTCACGGTGCCGGAATGGGTGGCGGGCCGCCTGCTGATGTTTGTGGGCTCGCTGCCGGTGGGGGCCTATCTTTACGGGGCGCTGGGCAGCGTGCTGCGTCAGAAGCCGGACCCGGAGCGGCAGAGCCGCTGGCTGGCGGCGCTGGATAAGCAGCGCTGCCTGCCCCAAAGTGCCATGACTCTGGGTTTGCTTGCTTTCTGCGGGCTGTATCTGCTCTTCTTCGTGGTGCAGGCGGGCTACCTGTTCGGCGCCTTTTTCGACCGGCTTCCCGCCGGGTTCACCGCCGCGGAATATGCACGGCGGGGCTTCTTCGAGCTGTGCGCGGTGGCGATGCTCAACTTCGGGCTGCTGCTGGCGGTCAATGTGCTGTGCAAGGGCAAGCCCCAGCAGCGCCCGCTGCTGCGGGGCCTCACCGCTGCCCTGATGGCATCGAATCTGCTGTTCGTGCTGGTGGGGGCCTCCAAGATGGGGCTGTATGTGACCCGCTTCGGGCTCACCGAAAAGCGCATTCTTTCCAGCTGGTTCATGCTGGTGCTGGCGGTGGTCAGCGTGCTGGCACTGCTGGCGGTGTTCCGTGGCCTGGACTGGATTCGCCTGGGCACCTTTGCGGCGGCGGGGCTGTTCCTGGCGCTGTGCCTGTGCCAGCCCCAGGCTCTTGCCTACCGGGTGAATCTGGCACTGTACCAAAACGGTACGATTCATCAGCTGGACCCCTGGACGCTGCACCAGCAGGGGGCGGGCCTCAGCGAGTATGAGCTGGCCGATGACCTGCTCCGGGCAGGCTGGGGCATGGATGAAGCACCGGAGGATGTGAGGTATGCCATCTCAGGCTATTCGGAGAGGGACGAGCTGCATTACGCCCGGGACGAACAGGGCAACCGGCAGGTATGGTTCCGGGTATCCGGCAAATCGTCAGAAGATATCGGTACCCTGACCATGACGCTGGATGAGAGCGGCGAAACGGTCACTGCGCTGGAGCTGACGAGCAACGAAATGAAGTGAAACAACAAAATGCCTTTCCGATGGAGTGAGCCATCGGAAAGGCATTTTTCTGTGTCCGGCAGAGGAAAAGGCTTTGACCGGATTCCGGTGACCGGGTATAATCAAAGGCGGACATTGCTTTGTACAGCATGGAGATTTGTATAAATGTGATATATAATACGCAAAGTAATTAAAAATCCCGAAAAAAGGCAAAAAGCGAAGGAGGGAGACGCTTGCCCGCATCCAAACCCACATTTACCCGGGCGCATCTGGCCGCTCTGGCCGGGTCGCTGACTCTGTTCGGCTTTGCCATTCTGCTGTTCCATTCGCTGGCGGGCGGAACGCTGCTGGCGCAGAATCCCTACGACAGCTATCTCCTTCAGGCCCAAAACTGGCTGGAGGGCAGCATGGCCATCCAAAACGGCGAGCAATACCCATGGTTGGAACTTGCGATATTCAACGAGGAGTATTATCTCTCTTTTCCGCCGGTTCCCTCGGTGCTGGCTCTGCCCTGGGCGCTGTGGGGCGGGGCTGTGCCCTCCAATCTGATCGCGGCGCTGTACGGTCTGGCCGCGGCGGCGGGGGTCTACCTGCTCTTCTGGCAGAGCGGCAAAAGTCCGGAAACCTGTGTCTTCTTTTCGTTGTTTGTGAGTCTGGGCAGCAACACCTTCTGGCTGAGCACCAGCGGCGGCGTTTGGATGCTGGCCCAGCTGCTGGCGCTGGCCTTCTGTGTCTGGGGCTGTTTTTTCTGGCTGGCCGGGCGGGAGCTGCCCGCCTTTTTCCTGCTGGCGCTGGCGGTAGGCTGCCGGCCCTTTTCCGCGTTTCTGGCGGTGGTGCTGTTTCTGCGCCCGGTGTGGGGGGCGGTGCGCAAGGGGCGGTGGAAGCATCTGGCGGCGGTGAGCGTGCTGCCCGCCCTGGTGGCGCTTGCCCTGGGGTGGTACAACTGGGCGCGCTTCGGCAATCCGCTGGAGTTCGGTCACAACTTTCTGCCGGAATTCATGCGGGAGGAAAACGGCCAGTTCAGCCTGGCCTATCTCTGGCCCAACCTGAAAAATCTGCTGCGCCCGGTGCTGCTCACCGAAACGCTGGATCTTTCCTTCCCCACCTTCAACGGCTTTCTGCCAATTGTGGCCAATCCTCTGCTGCTGCTCTGGCTGCTGGCGCTGGTGGCCGGGCTGCGGAACAGGCGGCTGGATTATGCGGACGGTATTCTGGTGGGATGTTACCTGCTCACGGTGGTGGTGCTGTGCCTGCACCGCACACTGGGCGGCTGGCAGTTCGGGGCCCGGTATCTGGTGGACCCCTTCCCCTTCTGTCTGCTGTTTTTTGCCCGGCGAAACTGGGAGGCCGGGCCCGCCGCCCGGGGGCTTTTGCTGGCGGCGATTCTGTTTAATTTCTATGGCGCGGTGTACATGCTGAACGCATAAGCCCGCGCGGCAAGGAGGATGCAATGGCGCAGGTGATTGGCTGGCTGGGCGGCGGCGGAATGATCGCCTTTGTTTTGATTCTGGCGGTGCGCTGTCTGGCGCTGCTGGGCTGGCTGCCCGTGCCGCTGCCGGACTGGCAGGTGTTCCGGCGGGAGGAGCCGCTGCAGGGACCCGCCCGTTTTTCCCGGCGGGACTACGCCGCCGCCTTCTGCGCGGTGCTGGCGGTGCAGTGGGCGGTGCTGTTTTTTGCCTGGCTCACCCTGAACCAGAGCGGCGGATTTGGTGCCTTTCTGACCCATTTCTGGCAGCGGTTCACCCAGGCGGGCGACAGCCCGCACTATCTGTTCATTGCGCAGAACGGCTATGTGCCTTCCGGCGAGGATGCAAAATGGATCGTCTTCTATCCTCTCTATCCGCTGTGCATCCGGCTGATGAGTCTGTTCGCCGGGGGCAATTTTGAGCTGGCGGGCATTCTGGTCAGCCAGCTGTGCTGGGGCGGCTGCGGCGCTGTGGCCCTGAGCCTGGCCGGGCGCTGGCTGCCCCGGACCCGGGCTGTCTGGGCAGTGGGCTTTCTGGCGGTGTATCCATTCGCCTTTTTCAGCATGGGCGTTTATACCGAAAGCCTGTTTCTGCTGCTCTGCTTGGGCTGCATGCGGCTGGCGCTCACCGGGCGCTGGGGCTGGGCCGGGCTGCTGGGCGGCCTTGCGGCCCTCTGCCGTACCCAGGGCATGGTGCTGCTGCTGCCGGTGCTCTGGCTCTGGCTGCGAGCCCGCCAGACCGGCCGCCAGGGCCCAAAAAGCCTGGGCCTTTTGCTGATTCCGGCGGGCTGGGGCGGCTATCTTGCCTGCAACCGGTTGTTATTCGGCGACTGGTTCGCCTTTCTGGAATTTCAGGCCGCGCCGCCCTGGTACCAGACCACCAAATGGATCGGCGAAAATCTGACTCAGCACTGGAATATGGCGCTGCAGTATCCGGGCCTGGCAAGCTTCATCTACTGGCCGCAGGTGGTGCTCTATTTTGCGGTGCTGGCACTGCTTTTCTGGGGGCTGTTTACCGGTGCGCGCACCGAGTGGCTCATCTGGGGTGGGGCCTATCTGGGCATGACCTACCTGGCAGGCTGGATGATCAGCGGACCCCGCTATCTGCTAAGCTGCCTGCCGGTGTTTTTCCTGCTGGCGCGCATCCGGCCGATCTGGCTGCGGGCTGCGCTTGGCGGGCTGAGCGCGATGGCGCTCTTTGCCTATGGGGCGCTTTACATGCAGGGGCAGGCCATTATGTGAAAACGAAAAAACCGCCGTTTCGGAATGCCCGAAACGGCGGTTTTGTTTGCAAGAAAATAAAACGAGCAAAGGCTTACATCCGGCCTGCATCCCGCAGGGCCTTGATCTTAAGCAGGGCGATGGCGGTCTTGCTGTCCCGGATTTCGCCGGAGAGCACCATCTCCACGGCCCGGTCAAAGGGCACCTTTTCCGGGGTGAGGAATTCATCTTCATCCAGATGCATGCCGCAGGGGGTCAGGCCGGTGGCGGCCCAGCAGTAGATGATCTCGGTGCAGTAGCCCACGGTGGGATACACAGGGCCCAGATCCACAAAGTGCTCGGCGGTCAGGCCGCATTCCTCACCCAGTTCCCGCTTGGCGGCTTCAAAGGGGTCCTCACCCTTTTCCAGCTTGCCGGCGGGCAGCTCCCACAGCTCCTGCCCGAAGGGGTAGCGGAACTGCCGGACCAGATAGACCTCATCGTTCTCAGTCAGAGCGGCGATGCAGGCGCCGCCGTTGTGGTGCACCACCTCGCGGGTGGAGGTGCGGCCGTTTTCCAGCTCCACGGTGTCCACTGTCAGGGTGAAGACCCGGCCCTCAAACCGGGTGTCGCTGTTCAGGGTTTTCTCAAAATGTGCCACGGTTCAACGCTCCTTTTCCTCGTTTTCAGTGTCGGGGGATTCCACCCGGGTGCAGCGCACCCGCTGGATACGACGCTCCCGTACCTCCAGGCAGGTGAAGCACAGCCCGCCCCACTGGACGCTGGCCTGCTCGCCATTCTCCGGAATGCGGCCCAGGCGGTCGGCGATCAGGCCGCCCACTGTGTCGAATTCCTCCTCGTCGGTGCGTTCGGGGCATTCCATGCCGAAGGCCTCGAACACGTCCTCCAGATCCAGCGCACCGTCCGCCAGAAAACCACCCTCGCAGGCGGTCAGCTCGGCCTCTTCGGTGTCGTACTCGTCCTGGATGTCGCCCACGATCTCCTCCAGAATGTCCTCCATGGTCACGAGTCCGGCGGTGCCGCCGTATTCGTCCACCACGATGGCGATCATGGTGTGCTGCTTTTTGAAGTCCATCATCAGCTCACCGGCGGGGCGGCTCTCCGGCACATACATGGCTTTGCGGGCAAATTCACTCACCTGACGTTCCAGCACGCCGGGGTCGTCGAACAGGCGCAGCAGGTCCTTCACGTACAGAATGCCGGTCACATTGTCCATGCTCTTGCGGTACACCGGCAGACGGCTGTTGCCGGTGGAAAGGGCCAGCTCCACCGCCTCCCGGCAGGAGGCGTGCTCGTTCACCGCATTCACATCGGTGCGGTGGGTCATCACATCACCGGCGGTTACATCGGACAAATCGAAGATGTTGGTGATCATGGTTTTCTGGGCGGTGTCGATCAGGTCCTGTTCGTCCGCGTCGTCCACCAGCTCGAACAGATCCTCCTCGGTCACGGTTTCGTCGTTGCCCAGCCCGGCGGGGGCCAGCAGGCGGGAGAGCCAGCCGGGCAGCCGCATCTCTTTTTTAGCGGCAGCCCAGCCGCCCAAAAGCCCGGCGGCCAGCAGCAAAAGCCCCACCGCGCAGCACACCAAAAGGGCGGCGAGGCTGGAAAAGCCGGGAAAAACACCCGGGGTATCCATCGTTCAAAACTCCTTTTTTCGGGGCGGCGCTCCAAAGGGCCGCGGCCCGGTTTTTCCGGCCCGCGCAAGAGGGCGCGCAGACCGGTCAATTACCATATTAAAGCAATCAAAACCCCTTGTCAACGAGACCCGGCCGGGGCCGAATGAAGCTTTTGTAAAAAATTGGACGAAACGCCCCGCACCGGGGGCCGAAAACGCAAGGATAAAAACCGAATCTGACCGAAAAAGCTGCCCGAAAATAGTTTACTTTGCCATTTTGATTTGCTAGAATATAGTTAAGTAATAGCGCCCATTCCCCCGATCCCCGGGGCCAGGACGTTAAATACTGAATTGTTATGGAGGAAGAAAAATGCCTAGAGCAAAACAGTCTATGGATGGCAACACCGCTGCCGCTCACGTAGCGTATGCGTTCAGCGAAGTTGCTGCTATCTACCCCATCACCCCGTCTAGCCCCATGGCCGACTACGTGGACCAGTGGTCCGCTGCCGGCCGCAAGAACATCTTCGGTACCCAGGTTAAGGTAATGGAGATGCAGTCCGAGGCCGGCGCCGCCGGTGCCGTACACGGCAGCCTGGCTGCCGGTGCTATGACCACCACCTTCACCGCTTCTCAGGGCCTGCTGCTGATGATCCCCAACATGTACAAGATCGCCGGCGAGCTGCTGCCCAGCGTGTTCCACGTGTCTGCCCGTTGTGTGGCCAGCCACGCTCTGAACATCTTTGGTGATCACAGCGACGTTTACGCCTGCCGTCAGACCGGTTTCGCCATGCTGGCCGAGACCAATCCTCAGGAAGTTATGGACCTGGCCGCTGTAGCCCACCTGGCTGCCATCGAGGGCCGCGTTCCCTTCATCAACTTCTTCGACGGCTTCCGTACCTCCCACGAGATCCAGAAGATCGAGAAGTGGGACTACGCCGATCTGGCTGAGATGGTCAACTGGGACGCCATCAACGAGTTCCGCGCTCACGCTCTGAACCCCGAGCATCCCTCCATGCGCGGTTCTCACGAGAACGGCGACATCTTCTTCCAGCATCGTGAGGCCTGCAACAAGTACTACGACGCTCTGCCCGCTGTGGTTGAGAAGTACATGGCCAAGGTCAACGAGAAGCTGGGCACCGATTACCAGCTGTTCAACTACTACGGTGCTCCCGATGCCGAGCGCGTGATCGTAGCCATGGGCTCCATCTGCGACGTGGCCGAGGAAGTTATCGATTACCTGACCGCCAAGGGCGAGAAGGTCGGCCTGGTAAAGGTTCGCCTGTACCGTCCCTTCGTTGCTGAGAAGCTGCTGGCTGCCATCCCCGCTACCGCGAAGAAGATCGCTGTGCTGGATCGCACCAAGGAGCCCGGCAGCCTGGGCGAGCCCCTGTACCTGGATGTTGTTGCTGCTCTGCGTGAGGCTGGCAACACCGCTACCGTTGTGGGCGGCCGTTACGGTCTGGGTTCCAAGGATACTCCTCCTTCCAGCGTGTTCGCCGTATACGACGAGCTGGCTAAGGACGCTCCCAAGGCCCGCTTCACTCTGGGCATCGTGGACGACGTGACCAACCTGAGCCTGGAAGAGAAGCCCGCTCCCAACACCGCTGCAGAAGGCACCAAGGAGTGCAAGTTCTGGGGTCTGGGCGGCGACGGCACCGTTGGTGCGAACAAGAACAGCACCAAGATCATCGGTGACCACACCGACAAGTACATCCAGGCTTACTTCCAGTACGACTCCAAGAAGACCGGCGGCGTGACCATCAGCCACCTGCGCTTCGGCGACAAGCCCATCAAGAGCCCCTACTACATCAACAAGGCTGACTTCGTGGCCTGCCACAACCCCAGCTACGTTGTTAAGGGCTACAAGATGGTTCAGGACGTAAAGCCCGGCGGCGTATTCATGATCAACTGCCAGTGGAGCGACGAAGAGCTGGCTCATCATATGCCCGCTGAGTCCAAGCGCTACATTGCCAACAACAACATCCAGCTGTACACCATCAACGCCATCGACAAGGCTGTTGAGATCGGTCTGGGCAAGCGCACCAACACCATCCTGCAGTCTGCCTTCTTCGCTCTGGCCGGTGTTCTGCCCCGCGAGGATGCTATCAAGTACATGAAGCAGGCCGCTGAGAAGACCTTCGCCAAGAAGGGCCAGGCCATCGTTGAGATGAACTGGAAGGCCATCGACGCCGGCTTCGACGCTTACCACAAGGTTGAGGTTCCCGCTGACTGGGCCAACGCTGTGGACGAGGCCAGCGACGTTCAGCTGACCGGCAACGCCGACACCGTGAAGATGGTTAAGAACATCATGGAGCCCGTTGCCAAGATGGACGGTGACAGCCTGCCTGTTTCCGCTTTCGTGGATTACGTGGACGGCCAGTTCGCTCAGGGCGCTGCCGCTTACGAGAAGCGCGGTGTTGCCGTGATGGTTCCCGAGTGGAATCCCGACAACTGCATCCAGTGCAACCAGTGTGCTTACGTTTGCCCCCATGCCACCATCCGTCCCTTCGCTCTGACCGACGAGGAAGTTGCTAACGCTCCCGAGGCTCTGAAGAGCAAGAAGATGACCGGCAAGGGCTGCGAGAACTACAAGTTCGCCATGACCGTTTCTCCTCTGGACTGCATGGGCTGCGGCGTTTGCGTAAACGTCTGCCCCGCTCCCACCAAGGCTCTGACCATGGTGCCTCAGGAGAGCCAGGCCGCTCAGCAGGATGTGTTCAACTACTGTGTTGAGAACATCCGCAAGAAGGACGGCATGATGGCTGAGACCACCGTGAAGGGCAGCCAGTTCAACCAGCCCCTGCTGGAGTTCTCCGGCAGCTGCGCAGGCTGTGCTGAGACCGCTTACGGCCGTCTGATCACCCAGCTGTTCGGCGAGCGTATGTACATCTCCAACGCTACCGGTTGTTCCTCCATCTGGGGCGGCCCCGCTGCTACCTCTCCGTACACCACCAACAAGGAGTCCGGCTTCGGTCCCGCTTGGGCCAACAGCCTGTTCGAGGACAACGCCGAGCACGGTCTGGGCATGTACCTGGGCCAGAAGGTGATCCGTGAGTCTCTGGCTGCCAAGCTGCATGAGCTGGCTGAGGCTACCACCAACGCTGACAAGAAGGCTGCCATCGAAGAGTACTTCGCCACCTACGAGGACGGCAAGGCTAACGCCGAAGCCACCAAGAAGCTGGTTGCTCTGCTGGAGGCTGACGCCGATTGCCAGTACAGCAAGGAGATCCTGCCCAAGAAGAACTACCTCTCCAAGAAGAGCGTATGGATCTTCGGCGGTGACGGCTGGGCTTACGACATCGGCTTCGGCGGTCTGGACCACGTGCTGGCTTCCGGTGAGGACGTCAACGTAATGGTCTTCGACACCGAGGTTTACTCCAACACCGGCGGACAGGCTTCCAAGGCCAGCCAGATCGGTCAGGTTGCTCAGTTCGCAGCCGCCGGTAAGGCCATCGGCAAGAAGAGCCTGAGCGAGATCGCTATGAGCTACGGCTACGTTTACGTTGCTCAGATCGCCATGGGCGCCGACATGAACCAGACCATCAAGGCTCTGACTGAGGCCGAGAGCTACCATGGTCCTTCTCTGGTCATCGGCTACGCTCCCTGTGAGATGCACGGTGTTAAGGGCGGTATGACCAACTGCCAGGCCGAGATGAAGAAGGCCGTGGCTGCTGGCTACTGGAATATGTTCCGCTTCGATCCTCGCAAGAAGGCCGAAGGCAAGAACCCCTTCACCCTGGACTCCAAGCCCGCTACTGCGGATTACAAGGAGTTCATCTCCGGCGAGACCCGTTACAGCCGCCTGAAGCTGGCCTTCCCCGAGCGTGCTGAAGAGCTGTTCGACCTGGCCGACAAGAAGGCGAAGGAGCGCTACGCTTACCTGCAGAAGCTGGTTAAGCTGTACTCCACCGAGGAGTAATCCTCCCCGCAAGGGTCACGGCATGATATGCTGAACCTGCGCCCCCGCACTGTGCGCACAGTGCGGGGGCGCTTTTTGTTGCTTTTCCCATCTTTTTACAAAAGAATTTTTGCCTTTTGGCCCGGTTTCGGCTATAATAAAAGTAGGAAAAGATAACGGCTTTTTGAGCAAAGCGTTTGAGCAAAGCGTTGTTGTGAAAAAAGCCGTTTTTGTTTTATCCGGCGCCGGGGGCTTCCAGCCTGTTTCCGCGCCGGCTCGAAGGAGGAAATCAGTGTGGCGGAAAAACGCAAGGAATTCTTGATGGATGTGCTCTTTGAGACAGTGGGCAGCATCCTGTTTGGCGTGGGTGTATACACCTTTGCGGCAAAGGGCGGCTTCGCACCCGGCGGACTTTCGGGCCTGGCGCTGATCATTAACTTTCTTACCGGGTTGCCCATCGGTACCATGACCCTGGTGCTCAATATCCCCATCATCCTGTGTACCTTCCGTATTCTGGGCCGGCGGTTCTTTATGAAGAGCCTGCGCACCATGATCATCAGTACCATCATCATCGACGGCATTTTGCCCCTCTTCCCTGTTTATGACAGCAACCGGCTGCTGGCTGCGGTATTCAGCGGCATCTTGATGGGGGCGGGTCTGGCTATTATTTATATGCGCAACTCCTCCACCGGCGGCGCGGATTTCCTGATCCATGCTGCCAAGCGCAAGGCACCCCATTTCAGCTTCGGACAGATCAGCATGATTATGGATGCGGTCATCATCTTTCTGGGCGTGCCCGCCTTCGGCGATATCGATTCGGCACTGTACGGCATGATTTCAGTGTTTGCCCTCACCATCGTGATGGATAAGATCATGTACGGTGCAGGCAGCGGCAAGCTGGCCATGATCATTACCGATTACGGCCGGGAGGTGGCAAAGGAGATCGACCGGGCGGTGGAGCGCGGCGCCACACTGGTGGATGTGACCGGAAGCTATTCCGGCACCAAAAAGGATATGGTTCTGTGTGCCTGCTCCAACAACGAGGTATTCAAGGTGCGCCAGGCGGCGCATCGGGTGGACCCCCGGGCCATGGTGATGATCTGTGAGGCGAACGAGGTCTTCGGCGAGGGTTTCCACGCGCTGGAAGAAAAGCACTGAGAAAGCGTGAAAGACAAAAAATAAAGACGAATGTTCCCTTTTTTCCAGGGATACAGGCTGCCGTTCCACTGGGGATGGCAGCCTCTTTTTTTCGCAGGGAAAAAATCCCTTTTCTGCTCGAAATTGCGCGAAAAATCCATTCCATAAGACCGGAAAGTGAATTTTCATCAAAAAATAAACAGAGTTTTCCCCACTGGTTATACGAAGAGTTTTTCGAGGAGATGTTGAAAAGTATGTTGAAAGTGTTTAAAACCCTGTGAAAAGCCCTGAGTTTTCAACAAAACGGGTGGAAAACACCGTTAAGTTCAACGTTTCGTTGAATAATCGAGAAAGGAATGTTGGGATCTCGGTGGAAAACGTTGAAAACTTTTCAACGGGTGTTCATACAACAAAAACAAATCATTCGCCTCAAAAGGCTTTTCAAATGGATTATTTTCTGGTAAAGTAAACGAAACTGAGCAAAAAGGAGCGTGCTGCGCATGAATTGGCTTTATAAATTGGAGCGGCGCTTTGGCCGTTTCGGTATTCCGAATCTGATGCTGTATGTGGCAGCCGGTCAGGCAATTGTCTGGCTGGTGATCATGTTTGCATATTATCCGCTGTATTTCCTTTTGTCCCTGAATCGGTCCGGGTTGTTTGCGGGGCAGGTGTGGCGGCTGGTGAGCTTTGTGTTCCTGCCTCCGCTGACCACCAACCCCATCTATGTGGCGCTGGAGATCTATCTGCTGTACTGGTTGGGTTCCGCACTGGAGCGAACCTGGGGAAGCTTTAAGTTCACGGTTTATTTCCTGCTCGGTATAGTGGGTGCCTGGCTGGGCTGTCTGATCACCGGTTCCGCCGGCAATACGGCACTGTACTATTCCTTGTTCTTCGCCTTTGCCTACCTTTATCCGGAAACCCAGCTGCTGCTGTTCTTTGTGGTGCCGGTCAAGGTGAAATGGCTGGGCTGGATTTCGGCGGTGCTGTATCTGCTTCAGTGGATTGTTGCGCCTCTTGGCCAGAAGCTGGCCATGCTGGCGGGTCTTCTGGGCTTCTGGATCTTCTTCGGCAAGGGCGGCATCGGCCGGCTGCGCCAGAAGGTCACTGATTACCGCCGCCGTAAGGCCTGGCAGAATCAGTGGAGGCAATAAAAGCGGCAAAAACTGCGGCTGCTTTTCTGGCAATTTGAAGACTTGCGTGCTATAATGAAAGAAACGGGCCCATATTTTATGCGCCGGGCGGAACCACTGCCCAAACAAACCGTGCGGGCCTGCCGAAAGGGGAACTGCTGTTATGAAAATGATCACTGCCATTGTAAATAAAGAGGACTCCAAGAACGTTTGTAACGAGCTCATCAAGGCTGGTTTTTCCGTTACCCGTTTGTCCACCACCGGCGGATTTCTGATGGCGGGGAATATGACCCTGATGATCGGTACCGACGATGAGAAGGTGGATGAGTGCATCGGCCTGATCTCCAAGTGCTGCAAGCAGCGCACCGAGGTTGTGCCCAGCACCGCCAGCTACGGCATCGGCGTGGCCACTGCTTACCCGCTGCAGGTCACCGTGGGCGGCGCCACCGTCTTTGTGACCAACGTGGAGCGCTTTGAGAAGCTGTGATGCTGGATGCGTTTCGGGGCAACCAGGCCCTGAAAGAAAGTTTGCAGGCCGCCCTGCGCGCAGGGCGGCTTTCTCATAGTGTTTTGCTGTGCGGCGAGGCGGGCTGCGGTTCCGGTTTCGCCGCCCGATGCCTGGCCGCTGACTACCTCTACCCCGAGGGAGGCCCGCAGGCAAATGCGGTGATGGAGGGCCGGGCTGCCGAATGCATCGAGGTGCGGGGCGAGGGTGCTTCCGGTGAGATCCGCATCGACGCGGTGCGCCAGGTGCGCCGCAAGGTGTTCGAGACCGCGCTGTCCGCCAACGGGCGAGCGGTGATTTTTTACGGCGCCCAGAAGATGAATGCCTCCAGTGCGAACGCGCTGCTGAAGGTGCTGGAGGAGCCCCCGGAAGGGGTGCTGTTCGTGCTCACTGCCACCAGTGCGGCGGCAGTGCTGCCTACCATCCGCAGCCGGTGCGCCATCTACCCCATCGCCCCGGTCACCCGGCAGGAATGCGTGGCGTGGCTGAGGGAGAATTGCCCGGACTGCAAGGACCCGGAGCTGCTGGCTGCGGTGTATGACGGCCACATCGGCCGGGCCGCCGCTGCCGCCCGGGAGCCTCAGGCTGCCCAGAGCTTTGAAACTGCCTGCCAGCTGGCTCAGGCGGTGGCAAAGGGCGACCGCTACCGGCTGATGCAGCTTCTGGCCGGATACGAAAAGGATAAGCCCGCCACGGCCCGGCTGCTGGCGGATCTGGCCAGCGTGGCCGCCGCCGAGCTGGCGGGAGCCGGACGCTTCGGCATGAGCGCCCATCAGGCGGCACGTACCGCCAGCCAGTGCGGCGAGGCACTGCAGAATATGAACCGCAACCTGAACCAGAAACTGCTGCTCACCCTGCTGGCGGCGCGCATCGCCCGGTGAGCCCTTCCCTACCCTTTTGAACCTTTTGCCCAAACCAAAGCCGCAGGCAAAAGACGTGACACCATCCGCCCGGCGCGGCAGGGCAAAGTGAGAAACAAACTATGAAAAAAGTGATCTCCGTTCGTTTTAAAGCAGGCGGAAAGGCCTACTATTTTGACCCGGCGGATCTGGATGTGCAGACCGGCGACCATGTGATCGTGGAGACTGCCCGCGGCATCGAGTGCGGCGAGGTGGTGGCCGGTCCCAAGGAGATTCCGGACAGCCAGGTGGTGCGGGAGCTGAAAACCGTCAAGCGCATGGCCGACGCGGTGGACATCCGCCGCATGGAGAAGAACCGGGCGGACGAAAAGACCGCCTTTGAGATCTGCACCCAGCGCATTGCCGCCCACAAGCTGGAGATGAAGCTGGTGGAGGCCGAGTACAATCTGGACCGCACCAAGATCGTATTTTATTTCACGGCGGATGGCCGCATCGACTTCCGGGATCTGGTCAAGGACCTGGCGGGCGTGTTCCACACCCGCATCGAGCTGCGCCAGATCGGTGTGCGTGACGAGAGCAAGATGCTGGGTGGTCTGGGCATCTGCGGCCAGCCCTTCTGCTGCAGCCGGTTTTTGAAGGATTTCCAGCCGGTGAGCATCAAAATGGCCAAGGAGCAGGGCCTGAGCCTGAATCCCACCAAGATCAGCGGCAGCTGCGGCCGCCTTATGTGCTGCCTTGCCTACGAGCAGAAGGCCTATGAGTATCTGAACAGCATCACCCCCATGAACGGCAGTGTGGTGCGCACCCCGGAATTCGAGGGTGTTGTGGTGGAGGCGAACCCGGTGAGCGGCATGCTCAAGGTGCGTCCGCTGAACGAATCGCTGGCGCCCAAGTATTTCCGGCGCAGTGAATGCGTCTACCTGCGGGGCGGAAAACGGGCCCCCAAGGCTCCCGACCCGGACCAGGAGTGAGACGGAAATCCAGGCCAACCACTTGAACTTTTGCAAATTTATGCTACAATAAACCCAAGAAAGAGTTCGCTCTTTCAGGGCCGCGCTGCATTCTCTGCACGGATGGGGCGCATCGCGCCTGTGGAAAAAAGTGCAGAGATAAAGGAGAGATGAAACATGGCTTACTCTATCAACGATTCTTGCGTTTCTTGCGGCACCTGTGCCGGCGAGTGCCCTGTCAGCGCTATCAGCGAGGGCGACGGCAAGTACGTGATCGACGCTGACAGCTGCATTTCCTGCGGCACCTGCGCCGGCGCTTGCCCTGTTGGTGCGATCGAAGAGGGCTAATCTGCTCTTTTTGCACTGGCAAAGAACAAAAAGTGGCGTGGCTTTTCGGCCCGCCGCTTTTTTGTTGTGGGCCATGTTTTTCAAGGCAGGGGGAAGCCGGTTTCGTGTGTCATTCCGGCCGCCATTCCCTCTATTTTTGTTTCAGGGAGCGTTTTTCTATGGCACATTCCGCCGAAACTTTGTATAATGGGACCAAGGTGTTTATCAGTGAGAACCATCGCTTCGGAACCGATGCCATGCTGCTGTCCGGCTTTTGCCGGCCCCGGCGGGCGGAACGGGCGGTGGATCTTTGCAGTGGCTGCGGTATTGTGGCGCTGCGCTGGCATGACCTTGGCCACCGGGGCGAATGCCTTTCGGTGGAGCTGGACGCCGAGGGTACCGGCCTGCTGGAGCAGGCGGTGGCGGCCCAGCCGGAATGTGATCACATCCGCCCGCTGAACCGGGATCTGAACGAGCTGGCGGCGGACGGCGGTTACCATCTGGTGGCGGCTAATCCCCCCTACTTCACCGGAGGCTACGTGAGCCCGGAGGCTGCACGGGCCACTGCCCGCCATGAGGGCGGCTGTACGCTGGAGCAGGTGGCGGCCGCTGCGGCACGCCTGCTGCGGGACGGCGGGCGCTTTGCCATGTGCAACCGGCCGGAGCATCTGGCCCGCACCTGCTGCATCCTGAGCGCCGCGGGGCTGGAGCCCAAGCGGCTGGTGTTCGCCAAGCAGACACCGAAGGATGCCCCCTGGCTGTTTTTGCTGGAAGCACAGAAAAACCGAAAACCCGGCTTACGGTATGAGCCGGATATCTATATGGCCGACGAGACCGGCCGCCCCAGCCTGCAGCTGCAGGCCATCTACCGGCAGGGCATGTGACCGCCCTGTCCAGAGCAACCCAAGGAGGAGCCAGTTATGGCCGGAACACTGTATATCGTGGCAACGCCCATCGGTAACCTGAACGACATGACCCCCCGCGCCGCCGCCACCTTCGGCAGCGTGGATTTTGTTGCCGCTGAGGATACCCGCGTCACGCTGAAGCTGCTCAATCACCTGGGGCTAAAGAAGCCGCTGGTGAGCTACTACGAGCACAATACAAAGGAAAAGGGCCAGTATATTCTGGACCGGATTGCGGCCGGCGAAAGCTGTGCGTTGTGCAGCGACGCGGGCATGCCTGCCATCTCGGACCCGGGCGAGGAGATCGTGCGGGACGCGCTGGCGCAGGGGATTCCGGTGGTGCCGGTCCCGGCGGCCTCTGCCTGCGTTACGGCGCTGGCTGTCTCCGGGCAGGATACCAGCCGCTTTGTGTTTGAGGGCTTTTTGCCGGTGGCGGCAAAGCCCCGCAAGCAGCGGCTGGAAAGCCTGGTGGGCGAGACGCGCACCATGATTTTTTATGAAGCCCCTCATAAATTAAAGGGCACGCTGGAGGATCTGGAAAAGACCTTCGGCGGGCAGCGAAGCATCACTCTGACCCGGGAGCTGACCAAGCTGCATGAGGAGATCCGCAAAACCACGCTGGCCGAGGCCTGCGCATACTACCGGGACAATGCACCCCGGGGCGAGTATGTGCTGGTGGTGGCGGGCGGCGAAGCCGTTACTGCCCCTCAGGAGCAGATTACGCTGGAGCAGGCCGCTCAGGCCGCCCGCAGGCTGATGGAGCAGGGAATGCCTCCCAGCGCGGCGGCAAAGCAGGCCGCCCAGGGTACGGCCTTTTCCAAAAGCCAGGTCTATCGCCTGCTGATCAAGGAGGATGCGGAATGAAAGAGATTCTGATTTTATCCGACAGCCACGGCTGTTATCCGCTGGTACAGAAAGCGGTGGAGGCTCATCCCCATGCGAAAGGCATCATCTTTCTGGGCGATGGCCTGAAGGACATCGAGCGCCTGCAGACGGAGGGCTGCAGCCTGCCGGTCTATTCGGTGCGGGGCAACTGTGATTTTTCCTCGCTGTACCCGGCGGAGGCCTTGGAGGTGTTTGAACACAACCTGGTCTTCTTCTGCCATGGCCACCACTATGGGGTCAAGTATACGCTGGATGACTACGCCCGGGCGGTGAAGGACCGGGGGGCGGCCATTGGCCTGTTCGGCCACACGCACCTGCCCACGCTGGAACAGCGAGATGGCGTGACCCTGTTCAACCCGGGCAGCATCGGAGCGCCCCGTTTCGGCGGGCCCAGCTATGGTATTCTGGAGCTGTATGAGAATGGAGAATTCAATCTCCAGCACAAGGAACTGATCATATGGTAAGCGCTCCCCTGTTTGTTCCCGAGACGGACAGCACCAACAGCTGGTGCCGCCGGCAACTGGACCGGCTTTCGGATGGGTTTGCAGTGTATACCACCTGTCAGACCGCAGGGCGTGGCCGACGCGGCCGGGCCTGGGCCAACGCGCCGGGCCAGGGTCTGTATTATACGGTGGTGTGCAGAAGGCCTATGGCAGACCCGGCGGCGCTTCCGCTGGCGGCCAGTCTGGCGGCGGCGCAGGCGCTGGAGGAACAGCTGGGGGTGTGCTGCCAGGTAAAATGGCCCAATGACCTGATCTGGCAGGGAAAAAAGCTGGGCGGCATTCTGTGTGAGGCAGCGCAGGGGGCGATTCTCTGCGGCATCGGGATCAATCTGATGCAGGATGCAGCGTATTTTACCCAAAACGGACTGACGCATGGGGTCTCGGCGGCGCAGATCCTGGGGCATATGCCGGATGCGGATACACCGGAACGGCTGGCGCAGGCAATGAGCAAGATCTTTGCCGAAGGCCTGGAGAGCTTTTACCAGCAAGGGTTTGCAGCGGTGCGGGAGGAATATCTGGCCCGTTGCGCCAATCTGGGCCGCAGGGTAAGCTTTGATGGCGGTGAAGGCCGGGCGGTGGACGTGGACGAAGCGGGCCGCCTGGTGGTGGATACTGACGGAGGAACACAGGCGGTATTCACCGGAGAGGTGACTGTGCAGGGCATCTACGGCGCAAAATGACAGAAAATAAAAAGACAGCCCATGGATGGGCAGCAAAAAGAGATGCTGCTCATCCATGGGCTGTTTTGTTTTTTATATGGTATTGCTGCCGGGCAAACAAAAGGGTGCTTGGCGGTCGTTGCTGAGGAAAACCGGGTGTGAAAAGATGAACGTATCCGTTTCGGCCACCGGTCGGGTAGACAAAAAGGGTGCTGACGGTCATTGCTGAGGAAAACCGGGTGCGAAAAGATGAACGTATCCGTTTCGGCCACCGGTCGGGTAGACAAAAAGGGTGCTGACGGCCATTGCTGAGGAAAACCGGGTGCGAAAAGATGAATGTATCCGTTCCGGCCACCGGTCGGGTAGACAAAAAAAGGGTGCTGGCGGCCATCGCTGAGGAAAACCGGGTGCGCAAGGGTGAGCGTATCCGTTCCGATTACCGGTCGGGTAGATAAAAAATGCCCCTCCGTGCTTGCGGACCACGGAGGGGTGTAAGGGGTATCGCTTTGGTGTGAGGAGGAATCATGTACAGAACATCGGTTGCGGCTCCGCTGTTCTGTAATTCTTAGTATACCCACAAGTTGCGGAAGAAGTTTTAAAGCACTATGAACATTTTGTAAATTGCAAAGCAGACAAAATTTGGACAAAAATAAGCCGGTGTGCGCTGCACACCGGCTGAAATGCAAGTATGAATTACTTGGCACTGAGCGCGGCAGCCACCGGCTCCACTTCCACCTTTTTATCCTCTTCAAAATGAACAGACTTTAAGTAGGTGGAGAACTGCTCGATGGTGTAATGCCCGCAGGACCGGGGCAGCGCCAGCTGAGTCTTTTTACCGGTAAACACCACAACGGTCTCCACCGGAACATTTTTGATCTTGGCCTCAAACAGAGCTTGCCGTACTGCACGGGCACTCTGCTCGGCCCGCTTCAGGGGATTGGCGAAGGTCCGGCGCTGGCCGTTCATCTCCTGCACCCATTCCGCATCGGAAGCCTGGCCGTAGATGGTTCCGCCGTATCCCAGGCATTTCACACCCAGAACGCCGAACCAGCCCACCAGCAGGGCATCCAGATCTGCACTGGCCTTGGAATTCTCAATGTGAACCGGCTCCACCACACGGAACTCGTTGGTGGCCGCATACCGGCGCAGCTGCCGCAGCACCGCCTCGGCGTTTTCGTGCTCGTCGTCCGGGATAGGTCCGGTCTTGGCGGCCTTTTCGGTTTTGCGCGCGGGGCTCAGCAGGTACACGGCAACGCCGAAGATGACAATTACCACCACTACCGCCGCGATCTGAATGATCAGTTCAGGGGTCATGATCGAAACACTCCTTTTTCATGGCGCGGTGCGCCCGCGCCTGATTTGCATCAGAATATTTCTATTGTAACAAAGGCGCGCCCTAATTGCAACGGCTCCCCTGCCCCGGCGGATGGGAGAGCAAACACCGGAAGAAATAAAAAGCTGCGGGCTGTTTCGCCCGCAGCCGATCTTTACGCCGAGCACCCTTTCGGGTTCGAATCCCCGGAAAGTTTGGTGAAAAACAAAAGAACCCGCAAGCTTTTCAGCTTGCAGGTTCTGATGGTGCGCTGGAAGGAATTTGGCAGGGCTTTCCCCAGAGGGAAATCCCTGCGGCGCTTGAAGCGTAGCTTCTGCGCCGCAGCCCGGCTAAAAACCTGCCACTGGCAGGTTTTCTTCACGCCGAGCACCCTTTCGGGTTCGAATCCCCGGAAAGGCTGGTGAAAACAAAAGAACCCGCAAGCTTTTCAGCTTGCAGGTTCTGATGGTGCGCTGGAAGGGATTTGGCAGGGCTTTCCCCAGAGGGAAACCCCTG
The DNA here is from genome assembly GCF_027853465.1 of Allofournierella sp. CML151. Classification (NCBI taxonomy): domain Bacteria; kingdom Bacillati; phylum Bacillota; class Clostridia; order Eubacteriales; family Oscillospiraceae; genus Allofournierella; species Allofournierella sp. CML151. The sequence goes on from NZ_JAPNNW010000020.1 coordinate 47,215, forward strand.
CGGCGCTTGAAGCGTAGCTTCTGCGCGCAGCCCGGCTAAAAACCTGCCACCGGCAGGTTTTCTTCACGCCGAGCACCCTTTCGGGTTCGAATCCCCGGAAAGATCGGTGAAAACAAAAGAACCCGCAAGCTCTTCAGCTTGCAGGTTCTGATGGTGCGCTGGAAGGGATTCGAACCCCTGACCTTCTGATTCGTAGTCAGACACTCTATCCAACTGAGCTACCAGCGCATCTCGTTTGCAACCGTCTTGTGCGGTGCAAGAAATATATTATCAGATTCCCTTTCGATTGTCAACGCTTTTTTCAAATTTTTTTGAATTTTTTTTGCGGGTCCCAATTTGCCCCTTTTTCGGCCGTTCAGTCACCGATCAAAAGGCGTGTTCCTACCGCAGTAAAAACAAAGTGCCTGGCCTTAGCCGGCGGGCCTTTTCTGGCTTCCTTGGGCATGCACCCCTTGAAAAGGGGTGAAAATTCGGATTTTCACCTTTTTTTCACACTTTTTCCTTGTTTGTTTGCAGAGGAAGTGTTGTCAGTAAGCAAACAGCTGTGATTTTGTGCAGAATGAAAAAATATGTATTCCAAGCGCATACAAATTCTGCGCTTATGCTACTATACTAAAGACAAAAAGATATACAGCGGCTGGGAAAATGGCCTTGGAATGGGAAAAGAAGGCTCGTTTTTCAAAGAAATGCAGCGAAAATTTGAAAAAGAGCGTTGACAAATTTAGCGGGATAAAGTAGTATATATTTTGTATCTGTGTACGCGCAGTTCCCAATACCGTCAAACAAACAGCACGGCGTTCTCAGCAAACGCACAGTGAAAAAGCTGTGCGGCGGGGGCGCTTGTTTTTGAGAGACGGTCAGTTCTGCGCGTATTTTGATTCGAGCGTTTACCCGCAGCGCGCGGGCAAAGGTTAAAGATGATAAGGAGTGAAAGAGATGGTAAAATACGCCATCAAGCGCATCGCCATGGGTCTTCTGAGCCTGTTCATCGTGGCGACCCTCACCTTTTTCCTCATGCAGGCCGTTCCCGGCGGTCCCTTCATGTCGGAAAAAGCCATCAGCGCACAGGCTATGGCCGCGCTGGAAGCAAAATACGGCCTGGATCAGCCGGTCCTGGTGCAGTACAAGAACTACCTGGTCAACGCCCTGCATGGTGACTTCGGTCCCAGCCTGAAGCAGCGCGGCCGTGACGTGAGCGACATTATCGCCACCAAGTTCCCGGTTTCCGCCAGCCTGGGCGGCACCGCTGTGGTGGTTGCTCTGGTCGTGGGTATCCCCATGGGCTGTCTGGCTGCCTACCATCGCGGCAAGTGGGCCGATAACCTGATCATTTTCTTTGCCACCTGCGGCATCGCGGTACCCAGCTTCGTTACCAGCTCGGTACTGATCTATACATTTGGTTCAAAGCTCAAGCTATTGCCAACGATCGGCCTGGATTCGCCGGCTTCTTATATTATGCCGGTGACCGCTCTGGCCTTCTACCCCACTGCCTATATCGCCCGTCTGATGCGTTCCAGCCTGCTGGACGTTATGGGCCAGGATTACATGCGTACCGCCCGTGCCAAGGGTGTGTCCGGCTTCAAGACCCTGTTCAAGCATGCCCTGCGTAACGCCATCCTGCCGGTTGTTACCTATGTTGGTCCCATGCTGGCCGGTCTGCTGGTTGGTTCCTTCGTTGTGGAAAAGATCTTCACCATCCCCGGTCTGGGCCGTGAGTTCGTTTCCGCCATCACCAACCGCGACTACATGATGATCATGGGCACCACCATCTTCCTGGCTGCTCTGGTCATCGCCATCAACGTGGTTGTTGATATCCTGTACAAGATCATCGACCCGCGCATCAAGCTGAAGTAAGGAGGATACAGAAAAAATGGATATGCAAAAGAATCCTTTGAGCTTTCAGCTGGACCTGAAGCCGGAAGATTTTCTGCCCGCCTCCAAGGATGAGCAGGAAAGCCTGGTGGTCATGCGCGAAAGCGTGAGCTTCTGGAAGGACGGCATGCGCCGTTTCCGCAAAAACAAGATCGCTATGGTCAGCCTGGTGGTCATCCTTATCATCATGTTCTGCGCCTTCATCGTGCCCATGTTCTACCCCTACAGCTATGAGCAGCAGGTACGCGGCAGCGAGAACCTGGCTCCCATGGAGTATTCCGCCCAGGAGCTGGAGCGCATCGCCGCCGGCGAGAGCGTGTTCCCCCACATTGCAGGCACCGACAAGCTGGGCCGTGACTACGCCATCCGTCTGATGATCGGCGCCCGGATCAGCCTGCTGGTTGGTATCGTGGCCAGCGCCATGATTCTGGTCATCGGTTCCATCTACGGCTCCATCTCCGCCTTCTTCGGCGGCTGGGTGGATATGATCATGATGCGTATCACCGATATCATCTACACCATTCCTGACATTCTGCTGATTATTCTGCTGGGTTTTGCCTTGAAGGCTCCTCTGGATACCCTGGCAAACGCCCCCGGTTTCGGCTGGCTGCAGACTCTGGGCCCCAACCTGGTCAGCATCTTCATCGTGTTTGCGCTGCTGTACTGGGTCAGCATGGCCCGTATCGTGCGCAGCCAGATCCTGACCCTGAAGGAGGCGGAGTATGTCACCGCCGCCCGGGCTCTGGGCGCCTCCAATGGCCGCATTATCAAAAAGCACCTGCTCACCAACTGCATCGGTACTCTGATCGTTACCACTACCCTGCAGATCCCCTCGTCCATCTTCACCGAGAGCTTCATGAGCTTCCTGGGCATGGGCGTTGCGGTTCCCCTGCCCAGTCTGGGCAGCCTGGCCACTGATGCGCTGAAGGGTATGAACACCTATCCTCACCTGTTGTTCCTGCCTGCGATCATCATCAGTGTGATCATCCTGAGCTTCAACCTGCTGGGCGACGGCCTGCGTGACGCCTTCGACCCGAAGCTGAAAAACTAACGAAAGGAGAAGCGAACCATGAGTGATCTTTTGCTTGATATCAAAAACGAACGCCTCTCCTTCTTCACCCCCGCGGGCGAGGTGAAGGCGCTGAACAACGTGTCCTTCTCCATGAAGCAGGGCGAGGTTCTGGGCATCGTGGGTGAGTCTGGTTCCGGTAAGTCTGTTACCGCCTACTCTCTGATGGGCCTGACCGCCTACCCCGGCAAGCTGATCGGCGGCGAGATCCGTTTTAACGGCCACGAAGTGGAAAAGATGACCGAGAAGGAATTCCGCAAGATGCGCGGCGAAGAGGTCTCCATCATCTTCCAGGACCCCATGACCAGCCTGAACCCGGTGTACACCATCGGTAACCAGATCGTGGAAATGGTGCGCCTGCATACCAATAAGGACAAGAAGGCTGCCTACGCCCGTGCCAAGGAGCTGCTGGAGCTGGTGGGCATCAACGAGCCCGAACGCCGCCTGAAGCAGTATCCGCACGAGCTGTCCGGCGGTATGCGCCAGCGTGTTATGATCGCCATTGCTCTGGCCTGTGAGCCCAAGCTGCTCATCGCCGACGAGCCCACCACCGCTCTGGACGTGACCATCCAGGCCCAGATTCTGGAGCTGATGATGGAACTGCGTAAAAAGCTGGGCATGAGCATCATCATGATCACCCACGACCTGGGCGTTGTGGCCAGCATGTGCGAGAAGATTGCTGTTATGTACGCCGGTAAGATTGTTGAGTACGGCACCACCGACGAAATCTTCTACAATCCCAAGCACGAATACACCAAGGGCCTGATTAACTCCATCCCCAAGCTGAACCAGAAGGAGAAGGAGCGTCTGGTGCCCATCGAAGGCAGCCCCGTGGACCTGCTGAATCCTCCTGCCGGCTGCCCCTTTGCGCCCCGCTGCAAGAGCTGCATGAAGATCTGCCTGCGTCAGATGCCCCCGCGCACTGACCTGAGCGATACCCATTACACCCAGTGCTGGCTGCTGCAGAAGGCCGAGTTTGAAGGCAAAGGAGGAAAAGCTGAATGAGCGAGCAGAAAAAACTGGTTGAGGTCCAGCACCTCCAGCAGTACTTCAACGCAGGCGGCTTCGGCAAGAAGCGCCGCTACGTCCAGGCTGTGGACGACGTGAGCTTTTTCATCAACAAGGGCGAGACCCTGGGTCTGGTAGGTGAGTCCGGCTGCGGCAAGACCACCACCGGCCGTACCCTGCTGCGCCTGTACGAGCCCACCGACGGTCGTATCATCTATGACGGTCAGGTGATCTACGACTCCGGCAAGCTGCCCGATTCCGAGAAGAAGATCGCGGTGGACATGCTGCCCTACCGCCGTAAGATGCAGATCGTGTTCCAGGACCCCTATGCTTCCCTGGACCCCCGCATGACCATCGGCGACATCGTGGGCGAGGCCATCGACATCCACAAGCTGGCCGAGAACGATAAGGACCGCCATGACCGCATCATCAGCATGCTGCAGCGCGTGGGCCTGAACTCTGAGCACGCCAACCGCTATCCGCACGAGTTTTCCGGCGGCCAGCGTCAGCGCGTGGGCATTGCCCGTGCCCTGGCGGTGAACCCCGAGTTCATCGTGTGTGACGAGCCTGTTTCTGCTCTGGACGTTTCCATCCAGGCGCAGGTGGTCAACATGTTTGAGGACCTGCAGAGCGAGATGGGCCTGACCTATCTGTTCATTGCCCACGATCTGAGCATCGTGAAGCACATTTCCAACCGCATCGGCGTTATGTACCTGGGCAAGCTGGTGGAGCTGGCCGACAGCTACGAGCTGACCTTCCACAGCGTGCATCCCTACACCCGCAGCCTGATCTCTGCTATTCCCATCGCGGACCCCAAGACCGCCCGGGAATCCAAGCGTATCGTGCTGGAGGGCGATGTGCCCAGCCCGCTGAATCCCCCTTCCGGCTGCCGCTTCCGCACCCGCTGCCCCTATGCAGATGAGCAGTGCGCCTGCGAGGTGCCCGAGTTCAAGGAGGTTTCCTCCGGCCACTGGGCTGCCTGCCACCACCTGGATCGGGTGAAATAATTGCGCTTTTAAGAATCCCCACCGCATTTGCGGTGGGGATTT
>NZ_JAPNNW010000021.1:0-52040 GCF_027853465.1 Allofournierella sp. CML151
AACTTACAAATTCCAGCTGTCCTCGATTTTCTGCGTTCTTTACCAACATTTTTATCCCCCCCACACTATTATACCGCTTTCTTTTCCTCAATACGAGAAAAAGGCCGCCTTTCGGTGACCTTTTTCGACAGGCTGAAAGGAGCCTTCCCGCCGGGAAGGCTCCTTTTTCATTGAGACGAGGAAACGATTTTCTCAATGCGGTTGTGCGAAAAAAGGGTTATGCGTTTGTCTGAGCGCCTTTCTTTTCCTTCTTCCAGCGGCGGACGATGGCCACCACGCCCCAGGCGATCAGGCCGGTGGCAATGATGCCTTCACCGATCAGGATGAAGTAGTAGTTGGCAAAGGGCAGCTCGCCCACTGCGGTGCCGTGCACGATGCCGTTCATGGCGTTGGAGTTCACGGTGGTATACAGGATGTGCTTGAGCGCCTGACGGGCAAAGTAGCGGGAAGCGGGGTTGGTGATGTCCAGCGGAGCGTCCACCTCGTAGCCGGTGAGCTTCAGGTCGCCGCCGGCGCGGATGCACTGCTCGGTATCCATCACGCCGCCGTTGTCGTAGTCGGTGATTACGGTGCCGTCAAAGCCCCATTCGTTGCGCAGAACGCCGGTGAGCAGATTGTAGTCACCGCCGGACCAGGTGCAGCCCACCCGGTTGAAGGCGGACATCACGGTCATTACCGCCGGGATTTCGGCAGTGGTCTGGGTGAAGCTGTCGGTGGCCTCGTCGTACTGCTGCACCATGATCTCGGTGGTGGGCCGCTCTTCGATGCAGGTCTGGAAAGGCTTGAGGTAGATCTCGCGGATGGCCTGCTCGTTGGAGAAGGTGGCCACATGGCTGCGGTGATCCTCCTGGTCGTTCAGTGCGAAGTGCTTGATGTAGGCGTATACGCCCTTTTCCGCACAGGCGCTGGCGGCCTGCAGAGCCAGCTCGCCGGACATGAAGCCGTCCTCGGAATAGTACTCAAAGTTACGGCCGGCGAAGGGGGTGCGGTGGATGTTCATGGCGGGTGCGTACCAGCCGCTGATCAGGCCGATGTAGGTATGGGTGCCCCAGTTGCCGTCGGCGGCCAGAGCGTCCTCGCCCACATAGTAGCCGTGCAGGTAGGAGTTGTTGCGGTCCCAGCTGGCGGCCAGGTTGGTGGCGCAGGGATAGGTGATGGAATAGGGCTCGTGGGTGATGCCGCCCTCGTTCAGGCCGGAGGGGCCGTCGTAGTCAATGGCACGGGGCTTGCCCACGTTGGAGGAGGCCAGAGTCTGGTAACCGCCGTTGCGCACGATGGTTTCCAGCTCGGTGGCATCCATCTGGTCAATCAGGGCATCCCAGCCGCCTTCGGCCTCCACTTCGTCGAAGTCGCGGCCGCGGAAGTCAATCAGCTCCAGATCGCCGTCATTGCCGTAGGTGCCGTCCAGTGCGGCGGCCTCTTCCTCGGTCATGGGGTTTAGGGACGCCTCGGCGCCCTTGGCCTGGATGGCTTCTTTGATCTCATCGGAGACCTCCACCTCCCAGGTGTAGCCGTTCTTTTCGCTGAACTCGCTCTTGCGCTGGCTGTCCTGAGTACCGTGGGTGGTGGGGAAGGTGCCTGCCCAGTCCTGACGGGACAGGTACTGGTCGCGGGGGGTCAGCTCATCGTAGCTGGCATGGTCGAACTGGTTGGTGATCTCGGCACCGGCGGCAGAGGTGGCATAGGTCACGTTGTCCACGCCGCCGTTGTCGGTGTAGTTGTAGGTCCAGCAGCCCACAAAGCTTGCATCGGGGGTGCCGAACAGGCCGTCGCTCTCCACACCCGCATAGGCCAGGAAGTTGTTGTTGGCCGCATGGGCGTTGGAGGCGGCAGTCAGCAGGTAGTCGCCGGCCTCCAGAATGTAGGTCTTGGCCTGCACGTCGTCATAGGAAATGAAGTCCTTTTTGTTCACCGTGATGGTAACGGTCTCGGACTGGCCGGGAGCCAGCTCGCCGGTCTTCTCAAAGCCCACCAGAGAGGAGGAAGCCTTCTCAATGTGGTTGGTTTTGTCGTATTCGGTGTAAGGGCTGTTCAGATACAGCTGCACCACATCGCGGCCGGCCACCGAGCCGGTGTTGGTCACGGTCACGTTCACCTGAATATCGCCGTTGGCGTCCATCTCGCTCATGGTGAAGTCGGACCACTGGAAGGTGGTGTAGGACAGGCCGTAGCCGAAGGGATACTGTACGGTGGTGGCGTAGTCATAGTCACCCGCGTTGCCCTGGTCCAGGGTCTTGTCGAAGTAGCGGGTCTCGTAGTACTTGTAGCCCACGTAGATGCCTTCGTCGTAGAACACGGCGGCCTCCACATCGCTGCCGTTATTGACCATCATCATGTCGCCCATGTTCTGCATGGCGGGGGAGGAGAACAGGTCGTAAGCGAAGGTGTCCACCAGATGGCCGGAGGGGTTCACGCTGCCGCTCAGTACGTCCGCAATGGAACGGCAGGTGTCGCCGCCTGCGCCGGGGGCCCACAGCACCGCGGAGATGTTGGGGTAATCCTTCACCCAGCCCAGCTCAAAGGCGTTGTTGGTGTTGACCACCAGAATCACGTTGTTGAAGTTGTCGTTCAGGTACTGGATCACGCCCAGCTCCACGCTGTCCGGCTCCAGGTAGTGCTTGTCCTTATCCTCTTCAATGTCGGTCCAGTCGCCCATGTAGCGGCCCAGGTCGCGGCCCTCGCCGCCGGTGCGGGCGATGAAGAAGACGGGGATGGTGCCTTCGGCCTCCTGCTTGGCCTCGTCGGGAATGGCGGAGATGGGAGCCTCGTTGATGGACCAGTCCTCAGCGCCGCCGTACATGATGGCGCCGCCGCCGCGGGTGTAGGTGCTGTGGTTGTCGGTGTAGAACTTCCACAGGGACTCGTTCACATCAAAGCCCTGCTCCAGCAGAGCGGTGCGCATGTCGCTGGAGATGGTGCTCACGCCGGAACCGGTGCCGCCGGCCAGCAGGTCCACCGAGGAGGCAGAGAACAGGCTCAGCTTGGAGCCGGCGGCCACGGGCAGACCCTTGCCGTTCTCGGTGTTGTTGTAGAGCAGTACAAAGCCTTCCGCACCGGCTTTGCGGGTGAATTCCTGCTCTGCGGCCTGCAGGGCTTCGGAGTCGGTGATGTCGCGGGTGTAGTAGGCGGCATCCACGCCGTCCACAGCGCTGCTGCTGGAGAAATCCGTCTCGCCGAAGATGTCGCGCAGCACCAGATCATACATCGAGGTGGTGATGACGGAAAGCGCGATCGAGAACGCCAGCAGGATGGCCAGCAGCGGCGTGAGGATCGCGGTGAACGCCTTCGCGCTCAGTTTTTTCTTCTTGTCCTTTGCCATGAAAATCCTCCTTACAAGTATCTGCTTTGCAGCCGCGCCGGGCAAAAAGCGCGCCTGCCCGCCTTGCTCCTTTCTCCGGAAAACCGGCCCCGTGCCAGGGAAAAAGGTCGGAGAAAACGCAAGGAGAAACCGCCGGGGCCGGCTCTTCGGCCCAAACTATAACAAAAGGGAACACCCCTGGCAATGGGTGTTCCCTAAACTGCAGCTTTTTTTCGTGTATTGCACATTTGGCCGTTTGAAGGCGGGGCTCAGCGGTCGGCCAGGCTGAACAGGATGTTCAGGTGGAATACGTCCCCGTCCACATGAGCCGTCAGCTCGCCATCGTATTTGTGCACGATCATCTGGATGCTCCGCAGGCCGAAGCCATGGCAGGAGGTATCCGCCTTGGTGGTCAAAGGCAGACCGTTCTGGAAGGTGAGCGTGCCGTCAAAGTAGTTGTCCTGCTGGATGAGCAGCATGCTGCCCCGGGCCTTGACTACCAGATTGATGATGCGCCGTTCCCGCTGGGGTACGGCGGTCACCGCCTCCAGGGCGTTGTCGATCACGTTGCCGAACAGGCAGTACAAATCGCTGCTTTCCAGAAAAGCCAGCTTTTCCCCGTCCACCATACAGGAGAGCTGGATGCCGTTCTGTTCGCAGTAAAGGCTCTTTTCGGTGAGCAGCACATCCAGCAGCTGGTTATGGGTCTCGATGCGGGTGTCGTAGATGGAGATGGCCTTTTCCAGGTCGCACACCGCATCCGGCCCGAGGGGGCGGCCCTGCGCCGCCAGAGAGGCAATCTGATATTTGATGTCGTGGCATTTGATGTTGATCCGCTCGATGGTGTCGCGGGAGATCTCGTATTGACGCTGGCTCTGGCGGATGGTGTGCTGAAGGTATTCCACCTCCTGGGCAAGCTCCCGCTGCTCGATGGTGCGCCAGGCCAGAAGCAGAACGATGGCACAGCAGGTGACCGAGAACAGATTGCCCGACTGGCGGAGCACAAAGAGGGCGGTGTGTTCAAACTGGTTTTCCCAGCCGATGCTCAGCCGGGCGAAGTATACATCCTCCACCGAGCAGAGGATTGCGGTGATCAGCAGCACCACCACCGAAAGGGAAAGCATCTGCCGGTCCAGCCGGCAGCTCGCGGCAAGCCGTGCCACCCGGCGGAGAAACAGCCGGTAAAGCACCAATGCCGCCGCCACATAAAAGCCGTGATGGAACAGTCCGCTGTAAACGTCGAAGGGGAAGCCGCCGCCGCTGAACCGGAGCAGTTCTGCGCCGCAGACCACCGTGAGATACAGCTTGTAGCACAGGTTCTGGGCGGCATAGGCCACACTGCAGCAGAACAAAATGGTGAGAAAGGGCTCATCGAAGCACAGCCGGACGTGTGCGATGGCGGCTGCAAAGAGAACGATATAGATGGCACTGCGGCCCAGAGCGCTCTGCCCCCAGAATAGATAAACCCAGGAGGCCGCGCCGGTTAAAGCCAGCACTCCCGCAAAGCCGAGAATCAGCCGCAGCCAGAACCGGCCCGCCCGGTGCAGGTTCCACAGGGTCATGCCGTAAAACAGATACAACCCGAACAGAAACTCCAGCATGATGTAACAGTAGGTGAACAGAAAGTTTTCCATGCTCATTCACCTCCCGCAGAACCCGCATACCAGTTGGCAAGCTCCGCCAGAAATGCCGCCCGGCGTGGGCGGCTGATCTGCAGCAGATTGTCGCCCACCTGCACCGTGCTGCCCTTTACTTTTACAATGAATTTCGGATTCACCAGATAGCACTTGTTGCAGCGCAGAAAACCGAACCGGCTCAGCTGCTGCTCCACGCCGGAGAGCACGCCCGTCATCTCGATCACATCGTCGATCAGATGGTAAAACAGCCGGTGATTCATGATCTCCACATACATCAGCTTGTCGGTGGAGATCCGGCACAGCCCGCCGGGGGTGTTCACGGTAAAGCTGCGGTCCTCGTTGAGCAGATAGATGTCCAGCGCTTTTTTGAATTTCATGGAAAAATCGTAGTAGCTCACCGGCTTGATCAGGTAGCTCACCGCATCCACCTCGTAGCCCTTCAGAGCATACTGCACCAGGTTGGTGATGAATATGATGGAGACGTTCTTGTCGCACCGGCGAAGCTGCAGCGCCGTTTCCAGACCGTTCATTCTGGGCATCTGCACATCCAGGAACACCACCGCATAAACCGCGCGGTAGTCCTGCAGAAAATCCGCTCCGTTGGCAAAGCGAAAAATCTGGAAGCTTTGCCCGGTCTGGGCCTCGTATTGCTTGATGTGGTCAATGAGGGCCTGCGCCGCCAGGTCCTCGTCTTCCACAATGGCGATGTTTCTCAAATGGTCAACCCCTTGCCGCAAAAATCAGGCTTGTTTTCCGGGCCGCCTGTCCGCATGGCGGACCCGTTGTTCTCAGTATATCATAGCGGGAAAAAACCGTCGAGAGGCGCATAAAACGGGACAAATCGCCGGTTTTTTGCCCGGCGGGCGAAATTTGGCCCGGCCCTCTTGAAAAAGCCCTTTTGGATGTAATAATATATAGAGTGTTGTGTTTTTAAGGACCAAACCTCGCGCGGCGTGTGTGCGCCGCCCCAGAATATAAGGAGGATAAGCATCTATGGCCGATTTACGGCAAGAGATCCAGCGCCGGCGCACCTTTGCGATCATCAGCCACCCGGACGCCGGTAAGACCACCCTCACCGAAAAGCTGCTGTTGTACGGCGGCGCAATCCAGCAGGCAGGCAGCGTTAAGGGCAAGCAGAGCGCCCGCCACGCGGTCAGCGACTGGATGGAGATCGAGAAGCAGCGTGGTATCTCGGTCACCAGCTCGGTGCTGCAGTTTGAATACGACGGCAAATGCGTCAATATCCTGGATACCCCCGGTCACCAGGACTTCTCTGAGGATACCTACCGCACCCTGATGGCCGCCGACGCGGCGGTCATGGTCATCGACGCCGCCAAGGGCGTTGAGGCCCAGACCATCAAGCTGTTCAAGGTATGTACCCTGCGCCACATTCCCATCTTCACCTTCATCAACAAGATGGACCGTGAGGCACGGGACCCCTTTGACCTGATGGAGGAGATCGAGAACATCCTGGGCATCCAGACCTATCCCATGAACTGGCCCATCGGCTGCGGCAAGGAGTTCAAGGGCGTGTTCGACCGGGAGAGCCGCCACATCCTGGCCTTCCAGAGCGACGGCAAGGCCAACGGCGTGAAGATTCTGGACAAGATCGAGGCCGAGCTGGGCGATCCCAGCCTGGACGAGCTGATCACCGCCCCTCTGCATGAGAAGCTGGCCGAGGACATCGAACTGCTGGACGGCGCCAGCTACGACTTCGACATGGAGGCCGTGCAGACCGGCCGCCTGAGCCCGGTGTTCTTCGGTTCCGCGCTGACCAACTTCGGTGTGGAGCCCTTCCTGAAGGAGTTCCTGCGCCTGTCTCCCAGCCCGCTGCCCCGCAAGAGCGGCGACGAGCTGATCGAGCCCGCCCAGAACACCTTCTCCGGCTTCATCTTCAAGATTCAGGCCAACATGAACAAGGCCCACCGGGACCGCATTGCCTTTATGCGCATCTGCTCGGGCAAGTTCGAGCGCGGTATGGAGGTCACCCACGTACAGGGCGGCAAGAAGATCAAGCTGGCCCAGTCCACCCAGCTGATGGCTCAGGACCGGGCCACCGTGGATGAGGCCTACGCCGGTGACATCATCGGCCTGTTCGACCCGGGCATCTTCTCCATCGGCGACACCCTGTGCACCGGCAAGGAGAAGATCCAGTATGCGGGCATCCCCACCTTCGCGCCCGAGCATTTTGCCCGGATCACCCAGGTGGACACCATGAAGCGCAAGCAGTTCGTGAAGGGTATGGAGCAGGTGGCCCAGGAGGGCGCCATCCAGATCTTCCGCGAGCTGAACGGCGGCATGGAGGAGGTCATCGTGGGCGTTGTGGGCGTGCTGCAGTTCGAGGTGCTGGAGTACCGGCTGAAGAACGAGTACAACGTGGACATCCGCATGCAGAAGCTTCCCTTCGAGCACATCCGCTGGATCGAGAACGAGGACCTGGACCCGAAGGATCTGGACCTGACCAGCGACACCAAGCGCATCGAGGATCTGAAGGGCAACAAGCTGCTGCTCTTTACCACCCCCTGGGCCATCAACTGGGCCCAGCAGCACAACGAGGGCCTGGAGCTCAGCGAGTTCGGCAACGTGTGATGTTTCAAAAGGGCTTCCGGCCACTGGCCGGAAGCCCTTTTTGTCTGCCTTGAAATCCGGGTGCAACTCGGGCGAAAGACCGTGCGTTCTGACGAAAAGAATCATCCGATTTTGTGAACTGCGTATATGGGCGGCAGAGAGCCTTCCGGTTATACTGGAGACAAATCCATTGGGGAAAGGGAAGAACAGCCATGAGAATTCCGGTACAATTCCTGCAAGAAACCTTCGAGACCATCCTGCTCAGCCGGGGTGTGGAGACCGAAACGGCCCGCATCGCCGCAGAGAATTTTACCCGGTCCAGCGTGGACGGGGTTTACAGCCACGGGGTGAACCGGTTTCCCCGGGTAATCGATTATCTGGACCGGGGGCTGATCGACGGCAGCGCCCGGTCGGAATGTGTGGCTGGAATGGGCAGTGTGGAACGCTGGGACGGCCACATGGGGCTGGGCAATGTGAATGCCCGGCTCGCCATGGAACGGGCCTGCGCGCTGGCAAAGCAGAACGGCGTGGGCTGTGTGGCCATGGGCAATACCAACCACTGGATGCGGGGCGGCGCCTACGGCTGGCAGGCAGCGGACGCGGGGCTGATCGGCATCTGCTGGACCAACACCCGGCCCAACACTCCCGCCTGGGGGTCCTTCCAGCCGCTGGTGGGCAACAATCCCTTTGTGCTCAGCGTGCCCCGCAGCGACGGGCGGCACATCGTGATGGACTGCTCCATGAGCCAGTTTTCCTACGGGCGCATCGATCTGGCCCGGATGAACGGGGAGCGGCTGCCGGTGCCCGGCGGCTGGGATGAGGAGGGAAATCTGACCGACGATCCGGAGGCCATTGCCCGCACCCGGCGGGTACTGCCCATCGGCTATTGGAAGGGCAGCGGCCTGTCCATGGTGCTGGATATGATCGGGGCGGTGCTTTCCGGCGGGAATACCGTGAGCGATATCGGCCGCAAATATGCCGATGAAATCGGTCTGAGCCAGGTGTTTCTGGCTTTGGACCCGGCCTTCACCACGCCGGAAGAGATCGACCGGATTCTGGAGCCGGTGCTGGAGGATCTGCGGAACGCACAGCCCATGGAGCCGGGCGGCCGGGTGCGGTATCCCGGCGAGCGCACCTGGCAGACCCGGGAAGAGAACCTCCGGCAGGGCGTGCCGGTGAACGAAGAGGTATGGCGGAGCATTCAGGCACTTCTGCCTCGATAAAACAGCAGGTCCGGCGGCGCATTTTGCGCCGCCGGACCTGTTTTCTGCATAGACCGGTGAACAAGCGGGGGAAACTGTGTTACAATACAAGAGAATCAACCAGGAAGGGATGGAGATGCGCATGGGTTCCACCGATTGGGAAGACCTGATGAACGGAGTGTTCGGCCCCGGCGGGCGGCTGCGGGCGGGTACGGCAAAGCCGGCCCAGAGCCAGAAGCCGGCGCAGGACGCGCAGAAAACGCTGCAGCAGAACCAGAAGGCACTGGATGAGGCACTGGCCCGCCAGGCCCAGGAGATCGCCCGGCTGGGCGGCGAGCTGGAGCACACCATGCAGCGGGATGGTCTGCTCACCGAGGCCGAGACCCAGGCGGCCCGGCGCACGGTGCCCGCTCCGGTGCAGACGGACGCCTTTGACGGGCTGGAAGAGACGTTGGCAAAAACCGTGCTGGGCCAGCCGGAATTCCTCAAACAGCTGGTGCGGGCCTTCAAGCGGCCCTTCGTGCTGGGCACCACGGGTGAAGCCGCGCGTGGTGTGCTGCTAGTTCACGGCCCGGCGGGCACCGGTAAGCACACGGCGCTGGAAGCCATTGCCCGGGAAATGGCGGCCCGCAAGCTGCTGAGCGGGCCGCAGATTGCCTGGATGGATCTGGGACTCTACCCGGGTCCCGGACAGGAAAAACTGTTTTTGCAGGACCTGTACAGCGCACTGAACGGGCCGGGGCAGGTGTTGGTGTTCTGTGATTACGAGCGGTGCCACCCGGGCTTTCTGAATACCCTGGCGACGCTGGCCCAGACCGGCAAGGCCCCGCTGAACAGCCGCTACGCGGTGCAGAAGGGGATGCTGGTGGACGTGGGCACCGCCCTGGTGCCGGACGCGGTGAGCGAGCTGACGCCCCGGGGCAAGTATCTGGTGTTCCTGAGCGAAAAGGGCCCGGAAAAGCTGGCGGACCGGATGGGCGCGGGCCTGGTGAACGCGCTGAGCGACGTGTGCGCCACCCAGCCCTTCACCGAGGAGGAGCTGGAGGCCATCGCCGGGCGGGGGCTGGAGCAGCTGACCGTGCACGCGGCCCGGCAGCTGAAGCTGACCGTCACGGCAGACGAGAATTTCAGAGCGCTGGCCCGGCGACAGGCAAGCCCCGGCCGGGGGGCGGCGCCCATCGGGGAATTTTATGACCGGTGCTTTAAGGCGCTGGCGGAGTATAAGCTGGAACAGGAACCGGCGGCGGGCGCGGCGGCTGCGCTCACCGCACCGGAGGGCCGGGCGCTGGTTTCGGTGAACAGCGGCCAGTCGGAGGACCTGCTGAGGCTGCTGCGGCAGGAGTACACCGGCATGCTGGACGAGGTGGACCGGGAGCTGGAAAACATCGTGGGCCTTGCCGAGGTGAAGGACTACGTGCTGCGCCTGAAGGACAGCGTGCAGGCCAACCAGCGCCGGGCTCAGGCGGGCATGAAGACCGGGTCGGTTTCCATGCACATGATCTTCGCGGGAAATCCGGGCACCGGTAAGACCACCATCGCACGGCTGGTGGGCAAATATCTCAAAGCCATCGGCGCGTTGCGGGGCGGCCAGCTGGTGGAGGTGAGCCGGGCAGATTTGGTAGGCCGCTATGTGGGCCACACCGCGCCGCTCACCAATCAGGTGATCCGCTCGGCGCTGGGCGGCGTGCTGTTCATCGACGAGGCCTACTCCCTCTACCGGGGCAAGGACGACAGCTTTGGGCTGGAGGCCATCGACACGCTGGTGAAGGGCATGGAGGACCACCGGGACGACCTGGTGGTGATCCTGGCAGGCTATTCCAAAGAGATGGAGCAGTTTTTGACCGCCAACAGCGGCCTTGCCTCCCGTTTCCCCAACAAGATTGAGTTCCCGGATTACACCGGCGAGGAGCTGTGGCGGATTCTGGAGCTGAGCGCGAAGGGACGGGGCTACCGGCTGGCTGAAGACTGCCAGGAACCGCTGACCGAATACTTCACCCGAGCCCAGGCGGAAAACGCCGCTGAGAACGGCAACGGCCGCATGGCCCGCAACCTGCTGGAGCGGGCGATTCTGAACCAGAGCCGCCGTCTGGCCGCGGAGCCCCAGGCTGCGCTGGACGAGCTGACGCTGGGGGATTTTGCGCTGGAGGAAGCCGAATAAAAAACAAAAGGGAAGGCCTGCTGCGTTTGCAGCAGGCCTTCCTCTTTTTGTGTTTAAAAACCGATCAGCAGGCAGCACCTGTGAGCCGGAGCGCCCGCGCCAGGCGGCGGCCGACGGTCAGCGCCAGAGCCAGCTTGATGCAATCCGGCAGAATGAAGGGCACCACGCACATGGCCAGCACCGCGGGCAGACTGTAAACGCTGCCGCTTGCAGCCGACACCCGGATGAACCAGAAGGTGCCGAAGCCGTAGCAGATCATCAGGCCGGCCAGATTGCCCAGAACAGAGCGGACCAGTGCCGGCACAGGCAGCCGATCCGCCAGCATGCAGGCGGGACCGATAAAGGCAAAGCCAACAATATAACCGCCGGTGGGGCCCAGCAGTGCGCCCGGTCCGCCGGAAAAGCCGGCAAACACCGGCAGACCGATCAAGCCCAGCAGGATGTAAACGGCAACCGCCACACTGCCCTGACGGCTGCCAAGAGCCGCCAGCACCAGAAAGATGCCGAAGGTTTGCAGGGTGAAGGGAACGGCTGCCGGGATGCTGATCCAGGAACACAGAGCAATGATTACTGCACCCATGGCGGTACGGGTAAGGGCTTGCGTTTTGGTCATAGGGTATAAGCTCCTTGGTCAGAATGGGAGAATCAGAAGAACAGTCCGCCTGCTCCGCGCCAGGCGTCCCAGGGATTCACGGGGATGTCGCCTACCCGCATTTCGCAGATCACATGGCCCTGGGTGGTGCCGATCTGCTGGCCCTGGGTTACAAAGTCGCCTTCATCAACGTCCCGGCGGCCCAGCAGGTAGAACAGGCTCTTCACGCCGCAGCCGTGCTCGATTACCACCACACGGCCCAGGCTGCCGTTGGTCTGGGCGTAAACCACCCGGCCGGCGGCAGGGGCAACCACAGGGCTGCCGGTGGTGGTGGCCATGGTCACGTTGATGCTGCGCCGGGGGGCGATGTTGGCGTTATAGGCGGCGATCTGATCCAGCGGGATGGCCGCGTTCAGCGGGTCGGTGGGGTCCAGCCGGTCAGTGTATTCCAGCACTGCGTAGTCCCGCAGAATCTTGCCCTCCACCGGCTGAATGAAGGAGCCGTCCCAGTAGATATCCGGGTCGTTGATCTCCCACAGGAAGTCCATGTTCTTGGGCAGCGCGCCCACATAGGGGATGGCAGAGGTGCCGTCGATGGTGTAGGTGTCCAGCTCACGGCGCTGCCGCCCGTACACCTGCACCGTTTCGGTAACGGTCTGGCCGTTCACGGTGGCGCTGATGGTATATTCGCCCGCCATCTGGTTGTAGTCCACCGGCACGAAGGCCACCCACTCACCCTGGTACTGGGTGAAGGGGATTTCGGCCAGCTCGGTGGTCAGGGCGGGAACCATGTCACCCAGCACACCCTCCAGGCGAACGCCGATCACGCTGCCCTGGGCAACGCCGGTATCCGAGAGCACCAGCCGGGGCTGGGCTTCCAGCTGGAAGTTGAACTGGTAGGTATAGGAGCCCTGTGCGCCGGTGGATTCCGGGGAGTTCACTGTGAGGATGACGGAATAGGCGCCGTTTTCACTGAAATGGAAGTCGTTGTAGGCAGCCGCGTCCCCCTCGAACAGGGCTTCGCCCGCCTCGTTTTGAATGGTCAGCTCGGCGGTGGTGTACTCCGGCAGTGCCAGCTCCGGGTGGCTCTCGCTCACCAGCTCCAGATCCTGCCAGCTGCTGCCCGCTTTTTTGGAGAAATCCCGATGCAAAAAGCCCATGACCGGTACCGACCAGTCATAACCGGCGCTCTCCAGCGTCTGGCCCGCCCAGCTCACCTCATATTGGGGCAGGCTGCTCAGGCTAACACTCCGGTACATGCTGAAGAAGGTGCCGCCCAGAATCAACGCCAGCAGCACCGCCACCAGCACGATCCATCGCAAAAGCGAGGTGGAGGCGCTGAACAGGCGCGCACCAAAGCTGAGGGGCTCGTCTTCCTCCCAGTCGTATTCTTCTTCGTCAAAATACTCGCCGTCTTCCGGGTCAAGGGTTTCCTCGTCCTCCGTCGGTTCCTCGCCGGGAGCTTCTTCACCGCCCTCCTGTTCGGAGGCAGGTGCGGCTTCTTCAGCGGTTTGTGCGCCGTTTTCCGGCTGCGTTTCCTCCGGCGCCTGACCGGGCTGAACGCCGCTGTTCTCCGGCTGCTTTTCGTCTTTGTTCAATGGTTCCACCTCACATCAAAGGTTTGGCCGCGCGGGGCGCGGCGGGTTCAGGGCTGGAAAAACAGCCCGCCTGTGGTTTGGGTCAGCTTGGCCGGGTCCACGCTCTTGTTGCCCACCCGGACCTCCCAGATCAGGGTGTTCTGTGCGTGGCCCAGCACCTGGTCCTGCGTCACGATCGAACCCACAGCGACGTTCAGGTCCTGCAGGTGATACAGATAGCTCTTCACACCGCAGCCGTGGTCGATCACCAGGGTGTTGCCGGTGAGCAGCAGGTTTTCTGCCAGAAGCACCTTGCCGGTGGCGGGGGCGATCACCTCGCTGCCGGGGGTGGTTACGTAGGTAAGGTTGGCGGCTTGTCCTGCGCGGGAGCCGTCGTCTGCGATAAGATATGCGCCGTAGGGCTGGAATATGTTGCCCTGAACCGGGGGCGAGAACCGGCCGGTCCACAGCTTTTCATTGGTGCCCTGGGTGTAGAAGCCGTAGATCTTGTCCCGGAACTGGGCATTGGCTTCGGCGGTGGCGTCGCCGCCGCTCAGGGTCGTGGTGGTGTACTGGCTGGCCCCCACCGTGAGGGTGGCGGTCAGGGTTTCGCTGCCCACCTCCACCGTGATGGTGTGGTCACCGCCGGTGGCGTTGTAGGGGATGCCCAGATAACCGATCCAGCCGCCGCTTACCGGGGCAAACCAGACCTGGCCCAGATCGGTGTCGGCCACCGGCGGGTCGGATTGCTGGCCCAGCAGACCGCTCACGTAAATGGCCGCGGTGTCGCCCTGACGCACCGATTCGCTGGAAAGGGTGACGCTGGCCGCGGCGCTCACGGTGAAGCGGCACTGATACTGGTACCAGCCGTAGGCCTTGCCCGGGCGCTGGCCGGTGTCCTCGCAGCCGGCCCGGATGGTGAGCAGGTAAACGCCGTCCTGGGGGAAGGTGTAGTCCTTCCACTGGGCGGCGCTGCCCTCAAACAGGGTTTCGCCCTCCTTGGTCTGCAGCAGCAGGGTGGTAGAGCTTTCGGTCATGCCCTCGGCCAGCACCAGCTCGGCGCTGCCGGTGGTGATGGGCGCCTCCAGGGTCTGAATGGCCGAGCCGGGGCTCAGGTCCAGCTCCCGCCAGACCATACCGCCCAGGATGGGCACCGTCCAATGGTAGCCCACCGGCTCATCCAGGGTCTGACCCGCCAGGGTGATGGCCTTTTCCGGCAGGTCGTCTTCGGTGATGTGGTAATACAAAAAGGCAAGGCTGCCTCCAACGATAGCCCCGGTGAACAGGGCGACCATGAGCAGCCACAGGAAAAATCGTTTCATCCAGCGGCCTCCTTTTCAGGCAGTCGTTAAAATGGGGCAGAAATCCCCATAATATGTATCATTATACCATATTTGCCGCCGATGCACAGCAAAAAATCGATGGCTTGACACGGCGGGTGCGCCGGGACTAGAATCAAAAGCAGCAAAGGGAGGAATGAAACCATGACCTATCAGGAAATGCTTGCCGCTGCCCGCACCTGCAGCGGCCCTTACTGCAAGGTGTGCCCGGTGTGCAACGGCAAGGCCTGCGGCGCCACCATGCCCGGCCCCGGCGCGAAGGGCACCGGTACCGTGGCCGCCGCCAACTACGCGGCCTGGCAGAAGATCTGCGTGAATATGGACACCATCTGCGACAATAAACCGGTGGATACCCGGTTTGATTTCTTCGGTCAGACCTGCGAGCTGCCGGTGTTTGCCGCACCGGTGGGCGCGGTAAAGCTGCATTACGGCGACAAATTCACCGACCATGAATACAACAGCATTCTGGTACCCGCCTGTGCGGATACAGGCATTGCGGCCTTCACTGGCGACGGCACCGACCCGGAGGTATTCCGGGCGGCTTCGGCAGCCATTGGTGCGGCCGGGGGCCGGGGTGTGCCCACCGTGAAGCCCTGGGACCGGGATACCCTGTTTGCCAAGCTGGATGAGGCCAAGGCCGCGGGTGCGAAGGTGTTCGCCATGGACATTGACGCCGCGGGTCTGCCTTTTTTGAAGGGGCTGAACCCGCCCGCCGGACCCAAGACCGTGGAGGAGCTGCGGGAGATCATCGAATACGCGGGCGTGCCCTTCATTCTGAAAGGAATCATGACCATGAAGGGCGCCGAGAAGGCGCTGGAGGCCGGGGCCGCGGGCATCGTGGTGTCCAACCACGGCGGCCGTGTGCAGGACGGCGTGCCCCCCACGGCCCAGGTGCTGCCTGCCATTGCAAAGGCTGTGAAGGGCCGGATGATGATTCTGGTGGACGGCGGCATCCGAAGCGGTCTGGATGTATTCCGGGCGCTGGCGCTGGGTGCGGACGCAGCTCTGCTGGCCCGTCCCTATGTGACCGCCGTTTACGGCGGCGGGGCCGAGGGTGTGGCGCTGCTTACCAACAAGCTCAAGACCGAACTGCAGGATACCATGGCCATGTGCGGTGTGCACAGTCTGGCCGAGATCGGCCCCGAGCTGATCTGGCGGGAGTAAGCCGAAACAAACGAAAAAATGCCGCCGGGGAATTCCCCCGGCGGCATTTTTGTGCTTGCTTGATGGATCAGGCCTCGTCCACGGGCTCCTGAACTTCCTCGGCGGCGTCCACGTCCTCTTCGGCGCTGAGGGGCTCGTCGTCAAGGTCCTCGCTGAACAGCAGCTGCTCGTATTCATCCAGCTCCTTCTCGCGGCGGCGGATGTACAGCCAGGCAGCGGTCAGTGCGCCTACGGCACCGGCCAGGAACAGCAGAACGGCAACAAAGGTAGAATGCTTCATAATCGATTCCTCCTTGAGTATGGCCGGGCAAAATGCACCGGTCCGGAATTCGTTGTATATAGGTTTATTATATCCCGCCGGGCGGTGGAATACAATATGATTTTGTGAACATGGACGAAAAAACGGGGGTTCAGCCGTCCGTTTCCAGCAGCGGCCGGTAGGCCTTGAAGGCTCCGGGCAGGGTGTATTGCTGCGCCAGTGATTCCCGGTCCGCCCACACATAGCCATCGGGAAGCGGGGCAGCTTCGGCGGTGGCCTGCCAGCCGTTCATGCGCCACTCGATGTGACTGAAAATGTGCTTGGCGGGCTTGAGGGGGCTGCTAAGCTGAACGGAAATGCCCAGGGCTGCCAGCCGGTCGGCGGCCTCCTGACGGGAAAGCTCCTCTTCAAAGAGGGCGGGCTGCCACAGCCCGGCCAGCAGGCCGGAGTCCGGGCGGCGCTGGAGCAGCCAGCCCTGTTCGCTTTTCACCAGCAGCACCGTGACCGGCTGAATGCGGCGGGCCTTGGCGGCCTTCTTCACCGGCAAGGTGTTCTGGGTGCCCGCCTGGCGGGCCCGGCACAGGTGGGCCAGCGGGCAGGCGTCGCACAGCGGCTCGCCGTTGGGCAGGCAGACCAGTGCCCCAAGCTCCATCAGCGCCTCATTATAAGGGCCGGGGGCCTCCGGCGGCTGATGCTCCATCACCCACTGGGTATAGGCTTTTTTTGTTTTGGGGTCCGCGATGTCCCGGTCATCGTTATACAGGCGGCTGAACACCCGCAGCACGTTGCCGTCCACCGCGGGCACCGGCAGATGGAAGGCGATGGACCCGATGGCTCCGGCGGTGTAGTCTCCGATGCCGGGCAGCGCCAGCAGCTTTTTGTGGTCGGCGGGCAGCTGGCCGCCGTACTCCTGGCACACGATGCGGGCTGCCTTCTGCAGATTGCGCACCCGGCTGTAGTAGCCCAGCCCCTCCCACAGCTTGTGCAGCTTCTCCTCGTCGCACTCGGCCAGATCCCGGATGGTGGGCAGCGCCTTCATCCAGCGGTCGTAGTATTCCAGCGCGGCGGCCACCCGGGTCTGCTGCAGCATGATTTCGCTGACCCAGATGTGGTAGGGGGTGGGGTCCTGCCGGAAGGGAAGGGTGCGGGCGTTTTGGGAAAACCAGGCCAGCAGATCCGGCGCGATGGGGGAAAGAGTGGGCATGGGCGTTCTGTCTCCTTTGGGATTATCTTTCGATAGGGCAATACCGCACAATTCCAGGTGGTGGAGCACGCCGGAAAAATTTTTTTTAGATGAAGCAAAAAGCGCAGCCAATCCTTTGTGGATTGGCGAGCATTTTGGGAAAATATCACAGAAAATTTTGGCGTGATACGCCGCCTGAACCATTCGGTGTGAATTGTGCGGTATTGCCCTAGTATACCATGCCCGAGGCAGCGGCAAAAGCCTTTTGTGATCGCCGGACCTTGACAGATTCTGTCATAGGTGGTATAGTTAGTTACATAAGTAATGAACCAATGAACATGAAGGACGGGAAGGAGGCCGAGGCTGTGAATGGAACGCTGAACGATCAAAGTTCCATCTATCTGCAGATTGCAAAAATGCTGGAGGACAGCATCCTGCGCGGCATTTATCAGGAGGGCGAGCAGGTGCCCAGCACCAATGAGCTGGCGAGGCAATACAGCATCAACCCGGCCACGGCGGCCAAGGGCATCAACCTGCTGGTGGACGAGGGTGTGCTGTATAAAAAGCGGGGCATCGGCATGTTTGTGAGCGAGGGTGCAGTGGCGCTGGTGCAGCAAAAGCGCCGGGCCGCTTTTTACCAGCAGTATGTAACCGCCCTGGCAAAGGAGGCCAAAAGCCTTGGCCTGGGCGAGGAGGAACTGGCCGGCATGATCCGCCGGGCTTACAGCGAGGCCCAGTAAGGGCCGGGGAGGAACGTGAGTATGGAACAGATGGCATTGAAGGCCGTGGGCCTGAACAAAAGCTTTGGAACCAAAGAGGTGCTGAAAAACCTGGACCTGACCATCGAGCCGGGCCGCATTTATGGCCTGATCGGCCGAAACGGTGCGGGTAAGACCACCCTGCTGGCCCTGCTCACCGCCCAGCTGGCGGCGGACGGGGGACAAATCACCTGCGGGGGTGAGCCGGTGTGGGAAAATCCGGCGGCGCTGAGCCAGCTGTGCTTTTCCCGGGAGTTTTCCGGCGCACCCAACAGCGTGGCCGCGGGGCTTAAGGTGAAGGACTATTTTCGCATCGCCTCCATCTATTACAAAAACTGGGACGACGTTTACGCCCACCGGCTGGCCCAGCGGTTTGGGCTGGAGGAGAACAAGCGGATCAACAAGCTGTCCAAGGGCATGCTGAGCATGGTCACCATCGTGGTGGCACTGGCCAGCCGGGCGCCCATCACCCTGCTGGACGAGCCGGTGGCGGGCTTGGATGTGGTGGCCCGGGAGCTGTTCTACAAGCTGCTGCTGGAGGACTACGCCGAGACCGGCCGCACCTTTGTGGTGTCCACCCACATTATTGAGGAGGCGGCCGCTGTGTTCGAGGAGGTCATCATCCTGGACGAGGGCCACATTCTGGAAAAGGCCCCCACCGAGGAGCTGGTGGCCCAGTTCCACCTGATCAGCGGCCGGGAGGACGAGGTGGACGCGGCTGCGGCGGGACTGACGGTGCTTGGCACCGAGCGGATGGGCCGCCACAAGGCGGTGACGGTGCGCTGCGGCGAAAACAAGCTGGCGCAGGCGGTGCGCGGCCGGGATGTGGATGTGACCGCGCTGAACCTGCAAAAGGTGTTTGTGGCCCTGTGCGGCCACGGGGAGGTGCAGGATGGTTAACAACATCAAAGCCTTCTGGCGGTATCCGGCCACCGGAATGGGAATTATTTTCGCATTTGTGATTGTTTGCTTGGGGGGAACGGCGATTTTTGGACCGGAATCCTACTTCGCCACCTATCTCCGGGGCGGTGTGATGATATTTTTCATTAGCACCACGGTATTCAGTTCCTCAACGGTGCGTAGTCTGGTGAACATTGGTCTTGCTATGGGAGCGGTGCGCAAAAGCCTTTGGATAACCACGGAGCTGACCATTGTGGTACAGGCGCTTGTATGTCTGCCCATGCAGGCCATGCTGGACTGGGGTGCGGCGGCTTTTATGCCGGAGGATGCGAAGAGTTTTCTTACCCTATCGCCCGAAGGGGGTTCCGGCCTGGCGTTGTTTTTGCTGCTGTGGGCCATGGGGGCCATGGGAAGCTGGCTGTCGCTGGTGGAGAAAACCAGCTGGAAGATCTTCGGCTGGGGACTGGTGATGCTGCTGTATCTGGGATACATCGCCGCTATGGTCGCCCACATGATCTTCTCGTTTTTCGGCATGAATGCCATCCTGTGGGGCATCTGCGGCGTGAGCCTTGTGATGGGCGGCGCGGCCAGCTTCGGGCTGTATCGCCAGTGCCGCACTGCTCAAGTGAACTGGCTGTGAGGAAAGGAGCGGACGGGAAATGAAGAAAGAGACGCTGCGCCGCCAGTGGCTGATGTACGGCAGCGGGCTGGACTGGCAGCTGGGTGCGGTGCTGGTGTTCTGGCTGCTGATCGAGGGCGTCACAGCAGTGGCACTGGCCATTACCAAAGAAACGACCACAGTGATTCTCTCCGCCATGATCTGCCTGATTCTGCTGGCTTTTGTGAGTGTGTTCACCGGGTTTCAGCGGGTGAACCGGGTGCTCACGCTGGGCGTTGCCCTGGGCGGGACCCGGCGGCAGCAGGTGCTGCGCTGTGTGGTCTGGCATCTGGGTGGCGCGCTGGCAAGCGCTGTGCTGCTCTTTGGGCTGAACGGGCTGAGCCACCTGATCTACCGGCTGGCCTATGCGCCCCGGGGGATTGTGCTGGACATGGACGGCATGGCCCTGCTGCCCACCGCGGAGTGGCTGCTGATTTTGCTGGCTCCGGTGCTGCTGAGCATCTGTGTGGCGGCCACGGTGAACACCTTCGGACCCAAGGGTTACTGGGCCGTGTGGGTGCTGTGGATGCTGATCTGCTTTTCGCCCAATTATCTGACCAAGCTGTACAAAGCCAATCCCACCGTCCTGTGGGCGCTGATGGCAGTGCTGACGGTGGTACTGCTGGGCTGGACGGTTTGGTCGGTGCGGCGGCTGCTGAACTGGACAGTGCGGGAGCTGTAAATTCCAGAATTTTGTGAAAAGAGCGGGATGTGCCGGGGTTTGGTGCATCCCGCTCTGGTGTTTAGGGGCCGGGTGTGGTACACTGGGGATATTCCAAGCGGGGCACAGGGAAAAAGTGGCCCCCCCGACAAAGGAGGCGGTAAGAATGCCGCAGAAAAGACAAAATGATTTCGCCGTGGCAGTGGGTCTGCTGGGCTTGGGCTTTACCTGTATGCTGGCGGTCAGCATGATCGGGTGCAGCCTGATGACCATGGCGGCGGTGTGGACGACGGACGAGGTGACCACCGATCTGCTGATGATTATAAACGATGTGGGCATTTACGGCCTGGGTCTGCCGGTGCTGCTGGCCATCGGGCATTTTTTGCCAAACAGCGCTCCGTTCCCGCTGCGGCCGGTGCGGGCGCTGCGCCCGGTCACTTTTGCCCGCACCGCGGCGGTGGGCTATGCCGGATGCATGGTGGCCAACCTGGTGTCGCTTTTGCTGCTGGCGGCGATTCGCGCGCTGGCGGGGCTGCAGCCCAATAACAACCTGAACGGCATGGTGGAGACGATGTCCCCCTGGGCATCGCTGATTCTGATCAGTCTGGTGCCTGCGGTGGCCGAGGAGCTGGTGTTCCGGGGCTATCTGTACCGCAAGCTGATCCGGTTCGGCCAGCTGCCCTACATTCTGATTTCCGCCTTTTTCTTCGGCAGTTTCCACGGCAATCTGGATCAGTTCCTCTACGCCTTTGTGCTGGGTTGCTGGCTGGGGTATCTGGTCTGCCGCACCGGCAGTGTGGTGTATGGCATGCTGATTCATCTGTTCATCAATTTCTTCAGCAGCTGCGTGCTCACCAGCGCAGGCGACGGCGCGGTGGCCAATGCGCTGCTGGGCCTGGGAATCCTGGCACTGGTGGGCTGGGGCCTGGTGCAGTTCTGGGACTTCCACCGCCGCATGTTCGTTCGCCCCGCCACCGGACTGCCCGAGCATCCGGTTCGGGCAGCGCTGCTCAACCCGGGAATGCTTTTGTGGATTGTGGCGTTTCTGGTCATGTGTGTGATCAGCTTACTCGGCTGATGGCACTGCCCCTTGCATGCAGCAGCAAAATCCGTTATAATCAGGAAAAGTTACTGTTTTGGAGGGCTTGCGATGAAATTCATCAGCTGGAACGTGAACGGCCTGCGGGCGGTGCTGAAAAAGGGCTTTGCCGAGAGCTTTGCCGCCCTGGATGCGGATATCTTCTGCTTGCAGGAGACCAAGTGCCAGCCCGGGCAGGCGGAATTTGAGCCGGAGGGCTACACCGAATATTTTTACAGCGCCGAGAAAAAAGGCTATTCCGGCACGGCCTGCTACTGCAAGCAGCCGCCGCTGAGCGTGCGTTACGGCATCGGGCCGGAGGAGCACAGCCACGAGGGCCGGGCCATCACGCTGGAGTACCCGGAGTTTTACCTGGTGAACGTCTACACTCCCAACGCTCAGGAGGGTCTGGCCCGCATCGACTACCGGATGCAGTGGGAGGATGACCTGCGCGCCTATCTGATGGAGCTGGACAAGGAAAAGCCGGTGATCTACTGCGGCGACCTGAACGTGGCCCACAACGAGATCGACCTGAAGAACCCCAAGACCAACCGGGGCAATGCGGGCTTCTCGGACCAGGAGCGGGAGAAGATGACCCGTCTGCTTGCCAGCGGCTTTGCGGACAGCTTCCGCGCCCTTTACCCGGACAAAACCGGCGCCTACAGCTGGTGGAGCTACCGCTTCAACGCCCGCAAGAACAACGCGGGGTGGCGCATCGACTACTTTATCGTGTCCGACCGGCTGATGGACAAGGTGAAGGACAGCGTGATCTATGCGGACATCGAGGGCAGCGACCATTGCCCGGTGGGCCTGATCATCGACCTGTAAGCCGCAGAATACAAACAAAAACAGCGCCCGGCGCAAGGCAAACGATGCTTTGCGCCGGGCGCTTTGTGTCATCCCGGGTAATATTGCTTTTTCAGCTTCTGCAGCCGTTCCAGCGCGGCCGCGCCGCGGGGGCCCAGCTCCTGGGTCAGCGCCACCAGCAGACCGTCCACCAGGGCGGCGGGGGCAGCCATGGAGTGATACTCCTTTTCCGGCCCCCGGTAGGCAAACAGGCTGATGTCCGCCGCCTGGTCCGGCGGCAGGCAGGTGCGGCTCACAAAGGCCAGGGTGGTGTAGCCCGCGGCCCGGCCCTGCTCCAGCAGGATGCGGCCCTCCCGGCTGAGCTTGGAAAAGCTGAACAGCACAGCCACATCGCCCTCACCGGCCCCGGCCAGCCCCTCCAGCAGCTCGGAGCCGGAGGCGGGCAGCAGCCGGGCATCCAGCCCCAGGCGGCGCAGCCGGAAATGAAGCAGCCGGGCCAGGCTGGCCGAGGCGTTTTTGCCGTGGATGTAAATCCGCCTTGCCCCGGCCAGGGCAGTTACCGCCCGGTCGAATTCCTCCTCGTCCAGCTGGGCGGCGGTGGTTTCCAGGCAGGCCTGCTGGCTGGCCAGCCAGTCCCGGGGCGAAAAGCGGCCGGAGCGCTGCAGGGTACCGGCCAGCTTCACCGCCGGCCCCGCGGCGGCCTGCTCCAGTACCAGGGTTTTCAAGGCCTTGAAATCCCGGCAGCCCGCGTGGCGGGCAAAGCGGGAGAGGGTGGCCTCGGAAAGGCCCAGATGCTCGGCTAGCTGCCCGATGGACAGAAACAGAAAGGCGTCGGTATTGGTGTTGATGAAATCCAGAATGGAGCGTTCCGCCCGGGTCAGCTGTTCCGGCGGAATGGGAAGGCGCAGTTCCATGGCATTGAATCCCCGTTCCTTGTAAAGATGAAGTACACAGAAAGGGCGGCCGGAAAAAGGCCGCTGGTTGCATTATACCCCCGGCGGGTGGGGCCTGTCCAGAAAAAGACGCGTAAAAAAGCCCCGCGCCGGGCATACGAAACCCGGTACGGGGGAAGAGGGCTTATCTTATACGGGGGCCTGGCTGGTGAGCACCTCCACATAGTCGCCGCCCAGCGCGTGAATCTCCTTGAGCGAGCGCTTGAGCAGTCCGGCAGTGCGCACCAGGAAGGGAGCCTGCTCGCTGAACTCGATGGAATAGCGCCCGGCGTTCATTTCCTGCCGCAGCTGGTCGATGGTGGTGAACTCCCGCTCGAAACGGGTGGCAATGCAGCCGTACTGCACCGCCTGGTGGGTGTCGCTGCCGGACACCACCGGGATGCCCAGCTCCTTGCCCAGCCGGGTGGTCAGTGCCCGGGTGCGCTCCGGGTCCAGGGCCATGTCCTTGCCGTTCATATCCAGGAAGGAAAAGCGGCGCAGCTGCTCGATGGGCTGCTCCGGCACATGGCCCGGCGCCCGGTAGGGATGGCCGCAGCCCACCAGCACCGGATATTCCTCAAACAGGTCCAGCAGCTGGGCCAGGGGCGGAAAGTGCCCCCGTTCCTTGTGGGGAGCAAGGCGGCGGTTCAGCTCCAGAATGGCCTCCAGAGGGCCGATGCTCAGGATGTGGCCGCACTCGGCCACGTCGGTCTCCATGCCGGGGAATACCCGCAGGCCGTTTTCCAGCACCAGGCAGTCGCCGGTGCGGCGGCTCACCGAGGCCAGATAGCCGTACAGGTCCTCGAACTGCAGGGTGTTGAAATGCTCGGTCAGGCACAGGCCGTCCAGCCCGGCCCGGCGGGCCTCACCGAACAGCCAGTCGGTGTAGGCGGTGGAAAACGGCAGCTTTTTGGCCAGCTTGCCGTGGGTGTGAAAATCAAACAGCAACAAAAACACTTCCTTTTTTCAAAACGGCGGATCGGACGGAGCCGGAAGGCTCACAGCAGGGTGGAAACAAACACCGTGAGACAGACCCACAAGGCGGAAATGGCCAGGAACAGCCAGTCATCGTAACGGATTTGAAGGGTGGAAAGCTTGATCTTTTTCACCTCTTTGTTCACGGCGGCGTAGCGGTAGCCTCGCAGCTCCAGCGCCTCCACCGTGGTGCGGGAGCGCTTGGCGGTGTTGAGCATCAGGGGATAGAAGGCCCAGATGACCACCTTGATCTGGTAGGCAAGATACCGGATCTTGCCCCAAAGGCTCTCGTGGGCGGGGGGATTGCCCCGCAGCCGGAAGGAGAGCAGCACATTCTGGAATTCCTCCATCAGCATGGGCAGCATCCGGTAGGCGTAGGAGATGGAAAAGCTCAGCCGCTCCGGGCAGCCGAACCACATAAGGCCGTTGCTCAGCCGGTCCGGGTCCAGGCCGGAAAACACCGTGATGGAGGCCAGCGAGATAGTGGCCACCTTCAGGGTGAGCACCAGCAGCGGAGCCACCGCGGAGGCGTCGCCTCCGAACAGCAGGGTGACTAGGAACAGATAGCCGGTCTGGGAGAAAACGCCCAGGCCGAACAGAAACAGCACCAGCCCGGCCACCTTCGCCAGCAGGGTGGTGATGGTCACCAGCACGAAGCAGCCCAGAAGAAAGGGCAGATCGTTCACGAACCAGGGCACCAGACCGAAGAACAGATACCACACCAGCAGCACCCGGGGGTCCAGGGCGGCAATGGGGGTATCGTCGTTGCCGTAGGCGTTTTTCAGCACCTGGTTGCGCAGAAAATCCATGGAGAATTTGTCCAGGATGTTTTCCGAAAGTTTGTTCAGCATGGTTTATTCGGCCTCCTTGAAGGCGTTCACAAAATCGTTCACGGTGTAGCAGCGGGCGGCGGGGTCCAGGCGGCGGGCCATGGTGAAGATCTCCGGCGGGCGGATGCCCACCTGGTCGATCACGTCCTGCCGGGCGAAAATCTCATCCCGGGGACCGTCGGCGATCACCTGACCCTGGCAGAGCACAATGATCCGGTCCGCCCACTGGCAGACCAGCTGCATGTCGTGGGTGGCGATGATGGCGGTGTGGATCACGTCCTTCATCTCTTCCAGCACGCCCAGGATCTCCCGGCGGGTGGCGATGTCCAGGTTGGCGGTGGGCTCGTCCAGCAGCAGGATGGCCGGGTTCAGCGCCACGCCGATGGCCAGGCTCGCCCGGCGCATCTGACCGCCGGAGAGCAGGCGGCCGTCCCGGTCCGCCAGCTCGGTGAGCCGGAACCGGGCCAGCAGCTCATCGCAGCGGGTCTGCCAGTCCGGCACGCCCCGCACCTGCATGGCATAGGCAATGTCCGCGCGGATGGAGTCTTTGATGAACATTTCCTCCGGGTTCTGGTAGACCAGCGAGATCAGCCGCCCCAGCTCCTCGGCCCGGCGGTCGCCCACCGGCTGTCCCAGCAGGCTCACCTGTCCCTCGGTGGGGCGCAGCAGGCCTACCATCAGCTTCATCAGGGTGGATTTGCCCGCCCCGTTGGAGCCGATCAGCGCCACCCGCTCGCCCTGGCGGACCGTCAGGTTCAGCCCGTCAAAAATCGTGCGGGCCTCGCCCTTCACCGAGCGGTAGCGCAGCTGGATGTTCTCGAATTTCACCGCCTCCGCCGCCTCACTTGCCGCGGGCGCAGGCCGGGTGACAGGCAGATGGAAGGGAAGGGCGGAAAAGCAGGCGGCTCCGGCTTCCACGGTGGTGGGCAGGCAGGCGTCCTCTGCCAGCAGGCCCCGCTTTTGCAGCAGGCGGCCCGCCTGGGTCACCTGGGGCGGGAAGATGTTGCAGCCCTCCAGCTCATCCACCCGCTGCAAAGCTTTTTCGGTGGGCAGCTTCCACTGCACCTGGCCGTCCTTCAAAAGCAGCACATTCTTGCAGTAGTCGGCAATGTACTCGGTGTGATGTTCGATCACGATGATGGTCTTGACGTGGTTTTGGTTCAGGTCTCGCAGCACCTCATAGATGCGGTCGGCGTGCATCGGGTCCAGCTGGGCGATGGGCTCGTCCAGAATCAGGATGCCCGGCTGCAGCGACACCGCCCCCGCCAGCGCCAGCAGATGGGTCTGCCCGCCGGACAGCTGCCACACGTACTCCTCCTCGCGCCCCTCCAGCCCGCACTGGGCCAAAGCGCGCCTGCCCCGATCCTTATAATCAGGGCAGGCGTAGTTCAGGCAGGCATAGGAGGCGTCGTCCAACACGGTGGGGCGGACAATCTGGTTTTCAAAATCCTGGTAAACGTAGCCCACCTTCCGGGCCAGCTCTCCCACGTCGGCGCTCAGGGTGTCCTGCCCGTCCACCGTCACCAGACCTTCAAATTCGCCGGTGATGAAATGGGGGATCAGGCCGTTGAGCACCTTGCACAGGGTGCTTTTGCCGCAGCCGTTGTTGCCTACAATGGCCAGGAAATCGCCCTGCTCAACAGTGAGGGAAAGATTGTTCAGGGTGGGCTTCTCCGCCCCGGGGTAGGTGTAGGTCAGGTGTTGGATCTCCACTGCGTTCATGATCAGCCAGCCACGTTCCTTTCACTGTTTTTCTTCATTACCAGCAGCACGATCACGGCCAGAGCGGCGGCGACCACCATACCGGCGGCCATTGCGGTGCCGCTCTCGGCCCAGCTGGCCTCCCAGTCGATCAGGGCCATGCCAGCGGTGGCAGCCAGCTCAGCGGCAACTGCCAGCGCGAAGCCGGCCACGCACACACCGGCGATGCGCAGGTCCACGCCGCCGGCAGCGCCCGCGGTGCGGGGAGCCATGCCCAGCAGAGGTTCGATCTTGCCGTACAGGCGGGGAACCAGATACAGGGTGGGCAGCATGCAGAACAGGATGCCGCTGAACAGGAAATCGTTCAGGAAGGCAAAGCCCTCGGTGGCGAACACGCTCTCGGGCAGACCGGCCACGGCCTCAAAATCCTCTACGGCGAACTGGACCTTCAGGATGTCCACCACAGCGCCCATGAACAGCTGCAGGCCGGTGCCGAACAGAGCGGCGGCACCCACCGCCAGCTTGTTGCGAGGGTCCTTCACCAGACGGCCGGCGATGTATACGCCGATGGCCACGGTGATGAACTTCTCCAGCTCGCCCAGACCGCCGAACTGGCCCAGCATGATCTCGCTGAAGACCAGCTCACCGGTGGAAGCGCCCAGCGCCGCGCTCAGCGGGTCGAACAGCATGGCCAGGGTGAGGGGGATGAACAGAAAATATTCCACCGAAAACTCCACAAGGCCCACCTGAAATTTGGGGATCAGCTCGGTGAACAGGGTAGCCAGGCCGTAAAGCGACATGGACAGAACAAAAATCATCAGTTTCTGCGACTGGGTGGCAGCCGCCTTTTGCGATGCATTCATGGATGGATTCCTCCCGTTTTTCCTTCTCAGTCTCAAAGCAGTTTGCTGCCCGTGGTCCGGGTGCATGTTCAGTGTACCAGAGAAAATGTAAGTTTTTCCTGCAAGTTAATGTTAAATGCAAGTTAATTTTCCTTTTGGCCGGATTTGCAGGCTTTTTCCGTCAAAACAGCCGGGAAATGGAAGAAAATCCCTGCTCCGGCTTGCATGCAGCGGCGGGATACGGTATAGTAAAAAGGTCAGGCCCAAAACGAGGCGCCTGAACGAGAACGAGAGAAAACCCTGATCCATAAGAAAGGAAACGCGGTTTATTATGAAAGCTTTACTGGATATCCTGCGCGGTATCGTGATCGGTATCGCAAACGTCATTCCCGGCGTGTCCGGCGGCACCATGGCGGTGTCCATGGGCATCTACGACAAGCTGATCAGCGCGGTGACCGGCCTGTTCAAGCATTTTAAGGACAGCATGAAGCTGCTGATCCCTCTGGGCATCGGCATGGGCATCGGCATCGTGGGCTTCGGCTTTTTGCTGGAGTACCTGCTGGAGGCCCATGTGCTGGCCACCTGCCTGACCTTTGTGGGCCTGATTCTGGGCGGCCTGCCCATCCTGTGGATGAACCTGCAGCGGAATGTGGCCAAAAAGCCCAGCCACCGCATCGGCGCGGGCGAGATCATCAGCTTTCTGGTGCTGCTGGCCGTCGGCGTGGGCCTGCCCCTGCTGCAGGGCTCCGAGGGTGCGGTGAAGACCCTGACCCTGAACCCGGGCACCGTTGTGGTTCTGTTCCTGCTGGGCCTGATCGCCAGCGCCACCATGGTTATCCCCGGTGTGTCCGGCAGCATGGTGCTGATGGTTCTGGGTTACTACAGCACCATCCTGTCGCTGGTCACCGGCACTGTGACCATGCTCAAGGATCTGGATCTGGGCGGTGTGGTTCATAACTGCATGCTGCTGATCCCCTTCGGCGTGGGCGTGGTGCTGGGTATCTTCCTGATCGCCAAGATCATCGAGTACCTGTTCCAGCGCTTCCCCAGCCAGACCTTCGCGGCCATCATCGGTCTGATCGTCTCCTCTCCCTTTGCCATCCTCTATTCCGCCGACGCTCTGAGCGGCTTCTCGGTGGTGGAGCTGGTGGTTGGCCTGGTGCTGGCCGTGCTGGGCGCCTGGGTCACCTGGCTCATGGGCAGCAAGGAAGAGGCCTGATTCCTGCCACAGAAAACGAGCAAGCGGCACGCCGCCTGCTCGTTTTTTTGTGAGCGTGAAAAAATTCTTTGGATTTGTGAAGAAAACCTCCTTTCAGGTTCGTTTTATTCGGCGAAGGGGAAAACAAGCAAGGGAAGGGGGCGTTCAGCCGAGTGACCAATGCACAGTTCAGCGCACTGGTGGAGCAGTATCAGAAGCTGGTCTATACCGTGTGCTATCAGCTGGTACGGGATCACCAGCTGGCGGAAGACCTTACCCAGGATACCTTCGTGGCGGCCTTTTCCCACATGGACGACTGCCCTCCCGAGCACTACAAGCCCTGGCTGGCCCGCATCGCGGCCAACAAAGCCCGCGATCATCTGAAGAGCGCCTGGAACCGGCGGGTGACCGCCCCCGGCGACGAGGCCATGCCGGAAACGGCGGCGGTGAACGCCGCGCCCCCCGGACCGGAGGACCTGACCGTGAGCGAGACTGAGGCCGAGGCTATCCGTCAGATGGTAAAGGACCTGCGGGAGCCCTATTACCAGGTATCGGTGATGTATTTCCTGCAGGAGCGCAGTGTGGATGAAATCGCCCGCGCCCTGCGCCGCCCGCCCAAAACGGTGCACACCCAGCTGTATCGGGCCAAGCGCCTGCTGCAGCAGCAGAT
This sequence comes from Allofournierella sp. CML151, assembly GCF_027853465.1. NCBI lineage: Bacteria > Bacillati > Bacillota > Clostridia > Eubacteriales > Oscillospiraceae > Allofournierella > Allofournierella sp. CML151. The sequence goes on from NZ_JAPNNW010000021.1 coordinate 28,989, forward strand.
CACAGAAAGGAGACAGGCGCAATGACGGAACTGTTTTTACAAACCGGCCATCTGAGCGACGAGGGACTGCAGGCCCTCATCGACGGAACGCTGGATGAGATGCAGCGGCTGGAAGCCGCGGAACATCTGAGCTTTTGCGACGAGTGCCTGACGCGGTATACCGCGCTGCTCACCGGGGATGTGCTGGAGGAGCCGGAGCAGGATGTGACCCTGCCGGTGATGCGCAGGCTGCGCCGCCGGGCGGTGAAGAGCGTCTGGAACCGGTACGCGGCCGCTGCCGCTGCGGTGGTCATCACCGCGGGCCTGTGGTACAGCGGGGTGTTCGGCGGAGCGATGGAGGCGCTGGCCATTCAGCCGCCCGCCCTGGAACAGACCGCCCAGGCGCAGGAGGCAGGCCCGCTGGGCCAGCTGCTGGAGCGCATCGGTGTGACCACCGAGACCGAACCTGCCCGGCCGGACAATGGTCTCGGCCCGGAGCACCGGCCCAAGGATATCCGCCAGCTGGAGGAGCCGGACGAAGAGCTGGACCAGGAAAAGGATGGCGGCCTGGGTCAATGGCTGAGCCAGTTCCTTGACCGGAATGACAACTGATCAAAACGACTGAATGGGAGCGTGTGACAATATGATCAAAAATGGATTTTTGACCTTTTGCTTTTCTTTCATCCCGGGCGCGGGGCAGATGTATCAGGGATACATGAAGCGCGGCCTTTCCCAGGTGACGGCCTTTGTGCTGCTCATCGCTCTGGGCGCCGGGCTGTTCGGCCCCATCGCGGTATTTGCCGCCGTGGTGTATATGTACAGCTTCTTCGATTCGCTGAACCTGCGCAGCCAGCTGAAGATGGGCATCTGCCCGCCGGATGACTACCAGTTCAATATGGATGAGCTGAAGGGTTTGGCCCGGCTGGCCATGCAGCGCCACAATCTGGTGGGCTGGGGCCTGGTGCTGCTGGGCGTCTGGGGCCTGTACTCCAACTTTATCTACCCCTGGGTGTGGGATCTGGCCGATATCTTCGGCTACGACAACCCGGTGGTGAACGCGGTGCGTTCTCTCATCAACAACCTGCCCACGCTGGTGGTATCGGTAATCTTTGTGTATGCGGGCGTTCGCCTGATCCGGGGCTCCAGCCCGAAAAAGGGCGGCGAGCTGCCCCAGGAGCTGGATGAGGACTTTACCGAGTACAAAGGCGAATAAGGGAGGAACAGGCAATGAACAATACGAATTTTGAACCCATACCCCCTGTGGAGGAGACTTCACAGACCGGGGAACAGGCCACTGTGCCGGAATATACCCGGCAGCCCCGTCGGGATAAAATGCCCCGTCCCGCTCAGCCCAAGGTGCGCCGGGTGGGCTTTTTCACCCTGGGCATCGCGCTGATCCTCACCGGCGGCTGCATTGCCGCCAGCCTGGTGCTGAAGGATTTTCCCCTGCTCACGGTGGCAAAGCTGGCCCCGCTGGTGCTGGTGGCCCTGGGCGTGGAGGTGCTGTGGGCCAACGCCCGCAAGGGCGATGCTCAGCTGAAATACGACCTGCTGAGCATGTTCGTCTGCTTTGTGCTCATCTGCGCCAGCATGTGTGCGGCCACGGTGCCCATTTTGCTTCGGTACTACGGGCCGGAGCGGGAATACACCGAGCGGCGGCTGGAACAGGAGCTGGAGCAGCAGGTGCATGAGAAACTGCCCGCCGGCAGCGTGCTGGACGGCTACAGCTATGTGGACCTGAACCGGATGGAGTTCGACAAGGATATGACCCTGGCGGACCTGAAGACTGAGGATATGGTGCGGCTGAATCTGACCCTGGCCGGAACCTATGCGGACGAAAACGCCTTTGCCGAGGCCTGCGCCCAGCTGCTGCCCACCCTGCGGGAGCTGGGTGTGGATGAGGTGGACTTCCGCTCGGAGAACGGCGATGACCAGTGGGAACTGCAGATCGGCGGCGTGTTCCAGATGAATTCCGGCGCCCAGGAGCTGGCCGGGCAGGTAACCCACATGGTGCGCTACTGGGAGGATGACGAGTACAGCTGGTGGGAGAAGGAAGAGCTGGATGCGTATCTGGCCCAAAAGGCGCAGAACGACCAGCAGGAGCCCCAGCCGGAGGAGGATTCCGTGGAGAACACGCTTGAGGAATCGGTGGAGATCAATACGGAGGAAGCAACCGTTGTTGAGAACGGCTGAGCGCTGAGAACCGGAAAATAACAAAAGCCCCGCCCGGGCTGCGTGAAAATCGCATGCCCGGCGGGGCTTCTTTTTTGATGATCAGTAGACGAAGGCGTTCTGAATCAGATAGTTGATGACGAACAGTGCCACGTCCACAGGGATTTTTGCGCCCAGCTCCGGCAGGCCGGGGAACAGCGAGACCAGCAGCGCCACCAGAAAGGCGCTGGCCAGGGTCTTGAGAATGGTGAGAATGGTATAGAGGGTGGCACTGCGCTGATGCGCGGCCCGGCTCTGGAACACAAAAAAGTAATTGATCAGGTAGTTCATCAGGCTGGAGAGCACCCGCGCCGCAATGGTTGCGGCGGTGATGTAGACCGCCTCGGGCAGATAGGGCCGCAGCGCGCAGCACAGCAGCCAGAATGCCCCCAGGTCCACCCCGGAGGAAACCAGCGAGGAGGCCGCAAAGGGCACGAAGGTGCGCCAGCCGTGTTTTTCGGCGGGCGCCTGGGAAATTGAAGAATGCATCGGTTTATTCACTCCATCAAAAATCAGCAGGGAAATCGCAGGGTCACAGCGCTTCGTGCACGGCGGCCAGAATGGACCGGGCACTGCGCAGCGCGTCGGGGGAAAGGCGGGTGGGTGACAGCTCCACACCCAGGTCCTCCAGCCCCTCGAACAGGGTGATGCGGGCCAGGGAATCCATCAGCCCACTCTCAATCAAATCCACGCCCTCCTCCAGAGCCCGGGACGTGCCGCAGGCACTGGCGATCAGGTTCAGGATCACATCGTCGGAAAGCTGCATGAAAAAAGCCTCCTTTTGGCGCTCAAAGCAGGAACTCCCGGGTCAGGCGCGCCCGGTCGCATTTGCCGTTTTCGGTCACCGGCAGCTCGTCCAGCCAGACAAAGCGGCCGGGCAGCATGTAGGCGGGCAGGTGCAGGGCCAGCAGATGGCGGGCTTCCTCGTCCGGCAGGCGGGCGCTTTCTTCTGCCTGCAAAAAGGCGCAGATGCGGCGCACCCGGCCATCCGGTGTGCGCTGGGGCAGCACCGCCGCCCGCTCCACACCGGGCAGCGTGCGCAGCGCGGCCTCCACCTCGCCCGGCTCGATGCGCCAGCCGCAGTATTTCAGCTGATCGTCCAGCCGCCCGGTGCACCAGATGTGGCCATCCTTCACAAAGCCACTGTCTCCGGTGCGGTACCACCTACCGGAAAACCGGGCGTCTCCGCTGCCGGACAGATAGCCGGAAAATACACTTTCGCCCCGCAGGGCCAGTTCGCCGGGCTCTCCCTCAGCAAGCACCGCGCCCTCCGGGCTGAGAACAGCAATCTCCACCGCCGCCTCCGCGGCAAGGCCCACCGGAAGAGGGCCTTCCTTAAAGGTGAGCAAAGCGTCGGCGGCATTCACAGCGCACACCGCACAGGCGGCCTCGGTGGGACCGTAGGCGTTCAGCAGGGATGCACCGGGGAAGCGGGTCAGGAATTTTTCCGCCGCGGTCCGCGGCAGCACCTCACCGCAGCAGAACACCGCCCGCAGTTTTGGCATCAGCGCGGGAGAAAAGTTCTTGTCACACAGGCACAGTTCGAGAAAAGTGGGGGTGCAGACCAACACCGCCGCGCCGCTGGCAGAAAGCCTCTGGAACAGCAGAGCCGGGTCAGCCAGCTCCTGGCGGGTCAGGCTCACCAGCCGACCCTGCCCGCAGAAGGCAAGGGTCAGGTCCGCCAGCGAGAGGTCGAAGGAAAAAGCCGCCTGACCCACCACCGTTTCGCCGGGGGCAAGGGCCAGACCGGGCCGGGCGGTAATCCAGCGGGCAAAATTCGCCAGCGCCCGGCGGGGCACCGGGATACCCTTGGGCTGGCCGGTGCTGCCGGAGGAAAACAGGATGTAAGCGGTCTGCTTCGGGCCGCAGGGCCGGGGCGCGGCCAGCGGTTCGATGATGCCCGGCTCGCTCATGGGCCAGAGCGGTGCGGTGGGAAATTCCTCCGGCCAGGGGGCGGGGGCTTCGTCCGCAAACAGCAGGGCAGCCGCGCCCGCCTGGCGGAACACCGCCTCCACTCGGGCGGCGGGCCAGCTCTCGTCACAGGGCACGTAGGCCCGGCCCGCCAGCAGGCAGGCCAGCATGCCCACCGGCAGGGCGGGCTGCTTGTGGCCATAGAGCAGGATGGGGCCTTCGCCCGGCCAAAGCTGATTCAGTGCGGCGGCCAGCACCCGGGCCCGGGTGAGCAGCTGACCGTAGCTAAGCCCCCATCCTCCGCTTTCGTAGGCGGGCAGATGGGGGCTTTTGGCGCAGCGGGTTACAAGATCGTTCCAATTCACAGGTTCGTTCACAGGGGATTCTCCTTTTGCATGGGGCGACTCCAGCGGCCGCCGTCCTCTTCGCGCAGCTCCTCGGGCGGGATCAGCGCCGGGTCAAACAGCACCCGGGAACGGTTGTCCAGGATCAGCTCCCGGCGCAGCACCGTGCCGGTTGCCCGGTCGATGGTGAGCTTGTACACCTGGCTCAGCCGGTAGTAGCCATCCTCCAGGCGGGCATAGTGGCTGTTTTCCTCCACCAGCCGGTAGCGGCAGGGGAAGGGCTGAAGGCTTCGCAGTTCGCCGCAGAGCTCGTCCTCCCGCAGCCAGACCAGCAGCTGCACCGGCTGGCCGGTATCGTTGCGGAAACGGTAGTCCACATTGTTGTAAAACACCGAGGTGCCGGTGCCGAAGGGCACGGTGCGCCGCTCATCCGGGAACAACGCGTCGGAATGGTGGTGCAGCTCGGTGACGGTGAGGGGGCTGTTCAGCACCAGCCAGTGGATCAGGTTCGCCAGCTGGCACAGTCCGCCCCCGATGCCATGGCCCAGCCTGCCGCCGGAGATGGTCAGCCCCTCCTGATAGCCCTTGCGGCGGGTGGCGTTGCCCACCGTGCGCCAGAAGGAAAAGGTCTCGCCGGGGGCGATGATCAGCCTGTTCACCTTTGCGGCGGCCAGCTCCAGGTTGCGGGCCTTGCCCTCCTGCAGCCGGGGGTCTACCCCGGCCAGCCGGCGGCGGATTACCGAGCAGTGGCCCTTCACCAGAGCGGGCAGCGGCTCGGTTTGACGGGTGGCCGCAAACCGTTGGCGGCCTGCCAGGTCCTTCGCATGGCGCACAAGCCACTCCTTGCGCAGCGAGAGCTGGTAGCACACCGGCCCGTATTCACAAAACAGCTTTCGACGTGCCATGGCGCGGTGCCCTCCTTGCGCTTCGGCGTTTGGGTCAGGTCATACGCTTACGATACAATATCCCGGCGGCAATGTCAAACGGGGGAGGGATAGTCTGTTAAAAAATAAACGTATTTGTAAAATGGATTTTGGTTGTACTTTGGCCCGGCCCGTGCTACACTGAACATGGATTATTTCAAAAATTTGAACAGTTGCCGCGGCCTGGTTCGGCCCGGTGGAAAGGTGAGAAGGAATGAAACTGCTCAAAGGATATACGAAAGAGGAGAAGAGCTGGATGATGTACGACTGGGCCAACAGTGCCCATTCGGTGATCGTGGTTACCATTCTGCCCATCTTCTACAATACGGTTGTGGGATACATGGCGGACTCTGCTTCCGGCATGAGCACCTGGGGCTATGCCACCAGTGCGGCCATGGCCATTGTGGCGCTGCTGGCCCCGGTGCTGGGGGTGTTCGGCGACTTCAAGGGCATGCGCAAAAAGCTGTTTGTGGGCTTCATGCTGGTGGGCGTTGTGTCCTGTGCGCTGATGGCTATCACCCCCATGATGGACTTCATGGAGCCGGGCATGGCAGAAAAGGTGGGTATGGCGGTGCTGGCGCTGTACATCCTGTCTACCATCGGCTTCGCGGGCGCGAACCTTTATTACGACAGCTTTTTGAACGATGTGACCACCGAGGAGCGGATGGACAAGGTGTCCACCATGGGCTATGGTATGGGCTACATCGGCGGTTCCACCATTCCGCTGCTGGCGTTTCTGATCCTGAACCTGGTGCTGGGCAGCGATAAGATGCTGTTCTGCCTGTCCTTCGCCTTCGGTCTGACCGCCGTGTGGTGGCTGGTGTTCAGTATCCCCCTGCTGAAAAATGTGGAGCAGAAGAGCTACAATGAAAAGACCAGGGGCGCTGTGGGCCACGCGCTGCGTGGTCTGGGGAATACCGTGAAGGAAATCTTCCATCACAAGGCCATGTTCGTGTATCTGATCGCCTATTTCTTCTACATCGACGGCGTGAATACCATCATCCATATGTCCACCAGCTACGGCGATACCCTGGGTCTGGATTCCACCAGCATGCTGCTGGCGCTGCTGCTGGTGCAGGTGCTGGGCCTGCCCTTCTGCCTGCTGTACATCAAGGCCAGCGAGAAGTTCGGCGCCCGCACCATGGTGGGCGTGGGCATCTGCATCTATGTGGGCGTGACCATCTTCGGCTTCTTCCTGCGTGAGGTCTGGCAGTTCTGGGTCATGGCCATCATGGTGGCCACCAGCCAGGGCGGCATCCAGGCGCTGAGCCGCAGTATGTTCGGCAAGATGATTCCGGACAAAAAGCGCAGCGGCGAGTTCTTTGGCTTCTATGATATCTTCGGCAAGTTCAGCGCCATCATGGGCCCGGCCCTGGTGGGCTGGAGCAGCGCCATCGCTTCGGATGTGGCGCTGAACAAGATGGGCCTGACCCGTGCCACCGCCAGCGCCGAGGTGCTGGCCCAGGTGGATACCGCGGCTGCGCCCTGGGGTATCCTGAGCCTGCTGCTGATCTTCTTTGTGGGCGGCGGCTTGTATTTCTTCGTGCTGCCCCGTTACCTGAACGAGAAAAAGTAAAACCAGAAAGAAAACACAAAAGAAAACCGCCCCGAGGCAAAAAAACGACTGGCCCCGGCGGCGGTTTTCTTTTATAATCTAGATAGAATCGAAAAAGCGGGCGCGCTGCCCGCAGCCCCCCGGCCCCCAGACGGGCCGGGGCAAATGGTGCTGCCACGAAAACGGCAGAAAACAGAAAGGACACCCCATGTTCGAGATCTTCAAACATACAGCGGAATACAAGCGCCTGCAAACGGCGCTGCAGACCCCCGGCGCGGCGGCGTTGTTCGGCATGCCCCCGGTGGCCCACGCCCGCATTCTGAGCGAGCTGGCGGCCGACAGCGGCCGCAGCCTGCTGGTGGTGACCCCCGGTGAGGCCGAGGCCACCCGCTTTGCCCAGGACCTGGAGGCGCTGGGCATGCCCGCCGCGGTTTTCCCGCCCCGGGATTTTCTTCTGCGGCCCATCGAGGGTGCAGGCCGGGAATATGAGTACCGCCGCCTTGCGGTGCTGGGCGATCTGGTGGGCGGCCGCCTGCAGGCGGTGTGCGTGCCCGCCGAGGCCCTGCTGCAATACACCGTGCCCAAGGCTGAATTCTGCGCCAACACCCTGACCTTAAAGCCGGGCATGACCATCCCGGTGAAGGAGCTGGCCGCCCGGCTGCTGGCGGCGGGCTACCACCGGCGCAGCCAGGTGGAAGGCCCCGGCCAGTTCAGTGTGCGGGGCGGTATTGTGGACGTGTTTCCGCCGGATTCCAAGGCTCCTGCCCGTGCGGAGTTCTGGGGCGATGAGATCGACACCCTGAACAGTTTCGATATCCTCAGCCAGCGACGGGACGATGCGCTGGAGAAGGTGTACATCTCGCCCGCCCGTGAGGTGCTGTTCGGCGACGCGGCCGAGACCGCCGCCGCCCTGCGCAGCGCTCTTGCCGCCCAGAAGGGCCGCCGGGCCAGCGCTATGGAAAAAGCCATGGAGGCGGATCTTGCCCAGCTGGACGCGGGCCTCGTGCCCGAGGCGCTGGACAAGTACCTGGGCATCCGGTACCCGAAACCCGCCACTTTGCTGGATTATTTCGACAACGCCATTCTGGTGCTGGAGGAGCCCAGCGCCATCCGGGAGGCCCACAAGGCCACCCAGTTCCGCCGCACCGAGGAGATGAAGGGCCTGTTTGAGGAGGGCCTGCTCTGCCCGGGACTGGATGTGCTGTATCAGGACCTGCCGGATCTGATGCATGCGGTGGACAGCATGCCCAGCCTCTGCTGCGAAAACTTTGCCCGAACTATGCCGGAGGTAAAGCTGAAGGACATCGTGAACGCCCCGGCCCACGCCCATCCGCCCTTCAGCGGCGAGGTGGCCTCACTGGCCGAGGACCTGGAGCCGCTGACCAGGCAGGGCTATGTGGTGGAGCTGCTGGCGGGTACCTCCCGCGCCGCGGCGGCTCTGGCCAAGGACCTGGCAGCCAAGGGCTTTGCCGCCACCGCTGCCAAGGATGTACTGCCCGGCCCGGGTGTGATTGTGGTGCGCCCGGGGCATCTGACCGGCGGCGCAGAGTTTCCCTTTGCCAAATACGCCCTCTTCACCAGCCGCAAGGCGGGCAGCGCCGACACCGGCAAAAAGCCCGCGAAAAAGAAGAACAAGGACGCGCTTTCCAGCCTGACCGACATCAAGCCCGGCGACTATGTGGTGCACCAGAACCACGGCATCGGCATGTACACCGGCATCCAGCGGCTGGAGGTGCAGGGCGTGGTGAAGGACTATCTGAAGATCAGCTACGACAAGGGCGATACCCTGTATGTGCCGGTTACCCAGCTGGACCTGCTCAGCCGTTACACCGCCCCCGGCGATTCCGACAAGGTGAAGCTGGCGAAGTTGGGCGGCACCGAATGGGCCAAGACCCGCCGCCGGGTCAAGACCGCCGCCGCCGAGATGGCCCAGGAGCTGATCGAGCTGTACGCCAAGCGCCGCCAGGCCAAGGGCTTCGCCTTCCCGGAGGACAGCGACTGGCAGCGGGACTTTGAGACCCGCTTTGAATACGACGAGACCGGCGACCAGCTCACCGCTGCCGCCGAGATCAAGAAGGATATGGAAAAGCCCTGGCCCATGGACCGGCTGCTCTGCGGCGATGTGGGCGTGGGCAAGACCGAGGTGGCCCTGCGGGCGGCCTTCAAGTGCATCATGGGCGGCAAGCAGTGCGCCATTCTGGCCCCCACCACCCTGCTGGCCTGGCAGCACTACAACGGTCTGCTGGCCCGGATGGAGGCCTTCCCGGTGAAGGCCGGGCTGCTCAGTCGGTTCCGCACCCCCACCCAGCAGAAGAACACCCTGCGGGGGCTGAAGGAGGGCACCGTGGATGTGGTGGTGGGCACCCACCGGCTGCTGAGCGACGACGTGAAATTCAAGGACTTGGGCCTGGTGATCATCGACGAGGAGCAGCGCTTCGGCGTCAAGCACAAGGAGAAGCTGAAGGAGGCCTTCATCGGGGTGGATATGCTCACCCTGTCCGCCACGCCCATTCCCCGCACGTTGAACATGGCCATGAGCGGTATCCGGGATATGAGCACCATCGAGGAGCCGCCGGTGGAGCGCCAGCCCATCGAGACTTATGTGATGGAATACGACGCCAACATCGTGGCTGAGGCCATCAAGAAGGAGCTGGCCCGGGGCGGGCAGGTCTACTACCTGCACAACCGGGTGGACAGCATCGACGCCTGCGCCGGGATGGTGGGCCAGATGGTGCCCGGGGCGCGCATTGCCACCGCACACGGCAAGATGACCGAGGAGCAGCTGTCCAAGGTATGGCAGCAGCTGCTGGACGGCGAGATCGACGTGCTGGTCTGCACCACTCTGATCGAGACCGGCGTGGACGTGCGCAACTGCAACACCCTGATTATTGAGGACGCGGACAAGATGGGCCTGGCCCAGCTGTATCAGATCCGGGGCCGGGTGGGCCGCTCCGGCCGCAAGGCCTACGCCTACTTCACCTTCCAGCGGGACCGGGTGCTCACCGACGTGGCCGCCAAACGGCTTTCCGCCATCCGGGAGTTCACCAGTTTCGGTTCCGGCTTCCGCATCGCCATGCGAGACTTGCAGATCCGGGGCGCGGGCAGCCTGCTGGGCCAGAGCCAGCACGGCCACATGGAGGCGGTGGGCTATGACCTGTATGTGAAGATTCTGAACAACGCCATTGCCATGGCCAAGGGCGAGGAGCTGCAGCCGGACAAGAGCGAATGCCTGATCGACATTACGGTGGACGCCTACATTCCCGAGCGGTACATTGCCGAGGCGGCGGGCCGCATCGAGGCCTACAAGCGGATTGCCGCCATCGAGACCGAGGAGGACGCCCAGGACGTGCTGGACGAGCTGATCGACCGGTATGGCGACGTACCCGCCAGCGTGGCGGGCCTGGTGGATATCTCGCTGGTGCGTGTGAGTGCCGCCCGGGCGGGCATCTATGAGATCGGTCAGAAGCGGGACGCACTGATTCTTTATTCCGATACGCTGAACGCCCAGCGCATCAAGCTGGCGGTGGCGGCCCTGCCCGGGCGCATCACCGTGAACAGCAGCGCCAAGCCCTATCTGGCGGTGCGGGTGGCCTCCGGTGAAAAGCCGCTGGACATCCTGAAACAGGTGCTGAATGCTCTGGGTCCGGTGCAGGAAAGTGCTTCGACTGCGGAAAAAGCATAAAATTACATGCAAACGCCGCACAACGGGCAAAAAGAATGAAGGCAACACCGCATAATTCACGCCTAACGGCTCAGGCAGCGTATCACGCCAAAATTTTCCGTGCTATTTCCTAAAAATGCTCGCCAATCCACCAAGGATTGGCTGTGCTTTTTGGTTCATATCACAAAAAATTTTCTGGCGTGCTCCACCACCTGGAATTGTGCAGTATTGCCTTGAGAAATCAGCCAATATCGTGTAATATAAAAGGGTATGCGTGATTTTTTCGCATACCCTTTTTTCAGTGATTTTGCTGCCCTCTGACCGTTGCAGGCTCCGGGGGCTGAAAGGAAGATTGAATTCCATGCCGGAAGGCTATACTCACATCCGAACTGCCCGGGCGGCGGCGTGTCTGGCGAACATCGAGCCCGCCGACCGCGCAGCCTTCGACTGCGGTGCCAACGGGCCGGACATGCTGTTCTGCTACCGGGTCTGGCGCAAGAGTGCGCGCCGGGGCGAGGACCTGCCCAAGATCGGCGACCGGCTGCACAATGAAAACACCGGCGCTTTTCTGCAGGCGCTGCTGGAAACGGCCAAAACCCCGGCCCAGCAAAGCTACGCATTGGGCTTTTTGTGCCACTACGCGGCGGACTGCGCGCTGCACCCCTATGTGGTGATGATCACCAAGCCGGGCGCGGCCTACGGGATGCCGGGCGGTCACGGCTATTTCGAGATCGCGCTGGACAGCTTCCTTCACCAGAAGGATACCGGAAAACGCGGCGTGCCGGTGAACGACAACACCCCAGCCCTGAGCGAGGAGGCGCTGGATGGTGCAGCCGGACTGCTGCAGGCAGGCATCCGGGCGGCGCTGGGGCTGACCGTGAGCCGCCGCGCCTTGAAGGACAGCTTTGCCCACACCCGGCTGCTGCGCCGGCATTTCGTGAGCCCGCTGCGGGTCAAATACGCGTTGTTCTGGCTGGTCGAGCCGCTGTTCGGCGGCAGGGGCTTCATCACCGGCCACATCACCCCCGCTCACCTCAAGGGAACCGGGAAAAACGAGACTCCGCTGCCGGAGGTGTGGGAGCATCCATTCACCGGCGAGGAGCAGCAGGCCGACCTGGCTGCGCTGCTGGAGCAGGCCGAGCGCACCGGCGCGGCTTATATGATGGCCGCTCAGGGTTACTGGCAGGGCAAGCTGCGGCTGGAAAAGGTGATGGGCATCATCGGTTCCCGCAATTACCTTTCCGGCCTGGAGGACGAAGTGAGCGCTCCGCGTGTTGAGGAAGAGAGCAGCGAACCGGCACAGGAAGCCGGGCTGCCGCAGCCGGATGCGCCACAGCAGGAACCGGAGGAGACCGGGGAAGCAAAATGGCGGGATATTGACATTTTTGATGAACTGGACCATAATAGTGTAGGTTAATAAAAAGAACCGGCCCGCTGCGGGCCTGTGGTTTGAAAATAAAGTGAGGAAGAATGCTATGCTGAAACTGGAGCATCTGGCCTGGAGCATTCCGGGCGGCGAGAGCATCATCAAGGACATCGACCTGGAGCTGGGCGAGGGCAAGCTGGTGGTGGTCACCGGCCCCAACGGCGGCGGCAAGACCAGTCTGGCCAAGCTGATCGCCGGTGTGGAGACCCTGAGCGGCGGCCGCATCATTTTTGACGGCGAGGACATCACCGATATGGACGTGACTCAGCGTGCCAAGAAGGGCCTGGCTTACGCCTTCCAGCAGCCGGTGCGCTTCAAGGGGCTCACCGTGCGGGATATGCTGGAGCTGGCCGCCGGTAAGTCTCTGAACGAGGGCGAGCTGTGCGCGCTGATGGGCAAGGTTGGCCTGTGTGCCAGCGAGTACATCGACCGCGAGCTGAACGCCAGCCTGTCCGGCGGCGAGATCAAGCGCATCGAGATCGCCAGCGTACTGGCCCGCAAGGCCAAGCTGTCCATCTTCGACGAGCCGGAAGCCGGCATCGACCTGTGGAGCTTCGCCCGCCTGGTGGAGACCTTTGAGGAGCTGCGCGCCAAGAGCACCGGCACCCTGCTGGTAATCAGCCATCAGGAGCGCATCCTGTCCATCGCCGACGAGATCGTTGTGATCGCCGACGGCAAGGTACGCCAGCACGGCCCCCGGCAGGAGATCCTGCCCCAGCTGCTGGCCAATGAACACGCGGTGCGCTGCCCGCTGGAAAAGGAGAGTGCGATCGTATGAACCAGATCACCGACGAACTGCTGCGCCTGATCTCCGCCAACCCCATCGACGGAAAGAGCGCTTTCAACATCCGGGAGGACAGCCAGTGCGCTGGCCGCCAGTCCACCGAGAATATCTCCATTGAAAACAAAGAGGGTGCGCCCGGTATCGTGATCCGGGTCAAGCCCGGCACCACGGGTGAGACCGTGTACATCCCCGCCTGTGTGACCCACGCCGGTGTGGATGACCTGGTCTACAACGACTTCTACATCGGCGAGGGCGCCGATGTGACCGTGCAGGCCGGCTGCGGTGTGCACAGCGAGGGTGAGGAGCAGGCCCGCCACAACGGCATCCATCGCTTCTTCCTGGAGAAGAACGCCAAGGTGCTGTATCTGGAAAAGCACATTGCCACTGGCAATGGCACCGGCGAAAAGCGCATCGACCCGGTGACCGACATCGAACTGGCCGAGGGCGCCAGCCTGGAGATGGACACCGTGCAGCTGGGCGGCGTGACCAGCACCACCCGCAAGACCCGCGCGGTGCTGCAGAAGGACGCTCGCCTGGTGGTGCGTGAGCGCATCATGACCGACGGCGACGAGTACGCCCGCACCGATTTTGTGGTGCGCATGGAGGGCGAGGGCGGCGCCTGTGATCTGGTGAGCCGCAGCGTGGCCCGGGGCAATTCCCGCCAGGAGTTTTACTCCACCATCAAGGGCAACGCCCCCTGCACCGGTCACTCCGAGTGCGACGCCATCCTGGCCGAGAACGGCAAGGTGCTGGCGCAGCCCGGTCTGGAGGCAAACCATGTGGACGCTCAGCTGATCCACGAGGCTGCCATCGGCAAGATCGCCGGTGAGCAGCTGCTCAAGCTGCGCACCCTGGGCCTGACCAGCGAGGAAGCCGAGGAGAAGATCATCCAGGGTTTCCTGAAATAAGTTGTTTTCCAATGCGCCGGAGTTTTCTCCGGCGCGTTTTTATGCCGTCGCAAAAGACGGACACAGTTTTCCACAACGGAGTCCCTTCCTTGTGGAAAAGCCAGGCGCAGAATGCAAAACCGCCCGGGAAAATTTTCCCGGGCGGTTTTGCTGTTTGAAAAAGAAGATTGGAAGAATCTTTGGGGGAAAATCAGATTAAAGCTCGGCAGTGTAGCCTGCGGCTGTCACCGCACCAGCCAGCTGGGCATCGGTCACGGTGCCGTTGGTGGTGACCGTGGCGCGGCCGGTTTTGGCGTCCACATTCACCATGGTCACACCGGGCACAGCAATCAGCGCCTGCTCCACGGCCCGGCGGCAGTTGTCGCACTTCATGCCCCGCACCGGGAAGGTTTTGCTTGCCTTGGAGGTGGCTGGCTGGCCGGAGTGCCCGGCCGGGGCCGCGCTGCAGCTTCCGGAACATCCGGCACAGCCGCCGGAGCAGCCGCAGCAGCCTCCCTTGCCGCCAAAATGCTTTTTGGTGGCAAGAATGGCCAGCACCAGCAGCACCGCAACGATCGCAAGCACGATCCAGTCGGCAGGATTCATAAAAGCACCTTCTTTCCGCCGCGGCGCGTGCGGCTTATTTTTTGAAGTGTTTTTTCAGCCAGTCCGCCAGGCGGAACAGGCCCATGGCCGCAAAGTAAAGCGCCAGAAACGCGGCCAGCACATAAAACATGGAAACAGATGGTTCACCCATGGCTTACGCGGCGGCCTCCACCGAACGCCGGGCGTAGACCCGGTTTGCCTTGTAGGGGTCCGGACGGAACAGCAGGAACAGGATAACCGCCAGTACTGCCAGGGCGATAAAGGTCCAGGGATTCACGGCCACCTGACCGGCGGCCAGACCGCCCAGCTGATAAACGATGAGCGCCACCGCATAGGCGAAGATGTTCTGATACAGGATGGCGAACCAGAACCATTTGCGGTCCTGCATCTCCTTGGCCATGGTGGCAATGGCCGCCAGGCAGGGGCTGTTCAGCAGGTTGAAGACCAGGAAGGAGAAGCCGGCGGCTGCGCAGGGGAACCAGGTGCCCACAGCAGCGGCAACCGCGCCGGTATCCTCCACCAGATCCTCGGATACGTTGGCCAGTACGCCCATGGTGGAGACGATGGCCTCCTTGGCGGTGAAGCCGGAGATGGAGGAGGCCACGGGCTGCCACTGGCCGAAGCCCAGAGGCGCGAAGAGCACAGCAATGGCGCTGCCGATCACGGCCAGAAGGGAAGCGGAGGTATCCTCCACCAGGCCGAAGGCTCCGTTCTCAAAGCCGAAGCTGGAGAGGAACCACATGACCACACAGGCCAGGAAGAGAATGGTGCCGGCCTTGATCAGGTAGCCCCGCAGACGCTCCCACACATGCATCAGAACGGTTTTGGCACTGGGCATGTGGTAGGCGGGCAGCTCCATCACGAAGGGGGCGGGCTTGCCGGAGAAGGGCTTGGTCTTTTTGAGCATGATGGCCGACACCAGAACCGCGCCGATGCCGATTACATACATCACCGGGCCCAGGTTTGCCGCCAGCAGCTTGCTGCCGGTGGCCTGGCCCGCCATCACCGCGCTGAGCAGAGCGATCACCGGCAGCTTTGCGCCGCAGGGCACGAAGGTGGTGGTCATGATGGTCAGGCGGCGGTCGTTGTCCTGCTCGATGGTCTTGGAGGCCATGATGCCGGGCACGCCGCAGCCGGAGGAGATCATCAGGGGAATGAAGCTCTTGCCGGAAAGGCCGAAGTGGCGGAAGATCCGGTCCATCACGAAGGCGATGCGCACCATGTAGCCGCAGTCCTCCAGAATGGAGAGGAAGAGGAACAGAATCGCCATCTGGGGCGCGAAGCCCAGAACCGCGCCTACGCCGCCGATGATGCCGTCCACCACCAGACTGATGAGCACATTGCTCACGCCAGCGCTGGTCAGCAGGTCACCCACCATGCCCTGGATACCGCCCACAAAGGTGTCGTTGGTCCAGTCGGTGACCCAGGTGCCCACGGTGGACACCGAAACAAAGTACACCGCCCACATGATCACCAGGAAGATGGGCAGGCCCAGTACCCGGTTGGTCACCACCCGGTCAATCCGGTCGGACAGGCTCATCTGCCCGGAGGGCTTCTTCACGGTGGCATGGACCAGACCCTGAATGTGGCGGTAGCGCTGATCGGTGATCACTGCCTCCACGTCGTCGTCATATTCCTTGGCAATGGCGTCGGACAGGGGCTTGTAGGCGTTGTCCGCGTCCAGATGCAGCTGCTCCAGCACCTTGGCGTCCTGCTCCAGCAGCTTGATGGCGTACCAGCGCTGCTCCTGATCCGGCACACCGGCGGGCAGGTTGGCGCAGACTTCGCCGATCTTTTCCTCAATGGCCTTCTCGAAAATGGCCCCGGGGCGCTTGACCTGGCGGCTCTTGGCCAGCTTCACGGCCTCGGCCACCACTTCCTTCAGGCCGGTGCCCTTCAGGGCGCTGGTCTCCACGATGGGGCAGCCCAGCCGCAGCGAAAGGTCGGCCACGTCGATGCGGATGCCGTTTTTCTTCACCAGGTCGCTCATGTTCAGCGCTACCACCACCGGGATGCCGGTTTCGATCAGCTGGCCGGTCAGGTAAAGGTTGCGCTCGATGTTGGTGGCATCCACCAGATCAATGATTACGTCCGGGCGGTCGTTCAGGATGTAATCCCGGGTGACCACCTCTTCCAGAGTATAGGGGGACAGGGAGTATACGCCGGGCAGATCGGTCACGTCGACCATCTCGCCCTTTTTGCCGGTCTTCAGCTTGCCGGTTTTCTTCTCCACGGTAACGCCGGGCCAGTTGCCCACATATTGGTTCGCGCCGGTCAACGCGTTGAACATGGTGGTTTTGCCGCAGTTCGGGTTGCCGGCCAGTGCGATGGTGATTGCCATAGCTGTGATTGCCTCCTCCAGTTGCGGTTCGCTTAAGCAAACCTGAATTAGTTCAAACTAACCATTGGGCGAAAAAATGACCGTGCCGCGTTATGCGGTCACCGGGTCCACGTCCACGCAGGCAGCATCCGCCTTGCGCAGCGAAAGCTCGTAGCCCCGCACGGTGATCTCCACCGGGTCGCCCAGAGGCGCCACCTTGCGGATGTGGATTTCGCTGCCCTTGGTGATGCCCATGTCCATGATGCGGCGCTTGTAGGCGCCCTCGCCGTTGATGCGGCGCACGGTCACCCGGGTGCCGACTTTTGCGTCCTGTAAGGTCATGCTCAATTCTCCTCCTCAAAGCTTCGGCCGTCAAAGCCGGGGTGACATAAGAAAACGATGGTTCTGCCGTAGGATTTTGGCGCACAAAATGTTCAAAGGCGCGGGCAAGCCACCAAGGCTTGCACCGCCCCTTTTCGCACTTTCTGCATCCAAAATCCTGGGGCACGGGCTGCGGGCGCGTCAATGATGCGCCCGCTCTGCTTTGCAGACCGCCCAGCCGGTCCAAGACCCCACCGGGGTCTTGGCCTCTTCGCGGACCCGGACTGCATAGCACCGGAAAAGGCCCGATTTTGATGGGAGTGCAAGGAAAAGCCCCGCAGTGGGCTGCAGGCGCGTCAATCGTGCGCCCGCTTTGCTTCGCAGATCGCCCTGGCCGGTCGAAGAACCCACTGGGTTCTTCGCGGCTTGCGCCGCCCCGGCACCCTTGGTGGTTGTCAAGGGGCTTTGACGCTGCAATCCCGCAAAAGCGGCTCTTTTCCGGCATTGTTTTCTTATGTCACACCGGCTAAAGCAGCCGGCGTATCGTGAACAGCCGGCGGGCAGAGCCCGCCGCTGTTTACACATAGATGTGCAGGGCCTGCTCCTGGTTGATGGCGATGCGGGCGTCCTTCACATGGACGATCACATCCCCCTGCAGCTGATTGATCAGCGTAACGCTGACTCCCTCGTGGAAACCCAGCGCCCGCAGATGGGCGCGTACCTCGGAATTGCCGCTGAGCCGCCGGACCACATAGGACTGACCGGCCGTCGCCATAGAGATGGGCATCATAACGCATCCTTTCCTTTATGGATTGCACCCGATAGGGGCGCAGAAGCTCTCACTGAGTTAGATATTTCTAACTGCAATACAAGGTTAGCACCGACTAACAGCTTTGTCAAGAGATTGACGCAAAATTTTTTGCCGGGGCAAACAAAAAGCCCCATGCACGCGGCATGGGGCGAAATGACAGGGGGTGAAAGGGCTCAGGCCATCTGGGGCAGAAGCTCCAGGTATTTCTGCCGGTATTCCTCCAGCAGGCGGTTGTATTCCGGGTTGGTTCCCGCGTGCAGGGCCTGCTTGCGGGCGTGGGCGTCCACATCCAGCTCGTTGCCCACCAGACGGCCGGCAATGTTGGAACAGTGGTCGGACACGCGTTCCGCGTTGGTGATGATGTCCAGGAACACGATGCCGGCCTCCAGCTCACACCGGCCGGATTTCAGCCGCAGGATGTGGCGCTCCCGCATGGCAAAGCAGATCTGGTCCACGGTTTCCTCCAGCGGCTCCACCTGCTGGGCCTTGGCCAGGTCCGCGCCGGAGAAGGCCCCGGCGGTCAGCTGCAGGATTTCCTTCACGGCCCGGTACAGCAGCTCCAGCTCCTGCTTGGCGGCGGAGGAGAAGTGCAGCTCCCGGTCCTGTACCCGCTGGGCGCATTCCAGAATATTGATGGAATAATCGCCGATTCGTTCGTATTCACCAATCAGCTTGAGCAGCTCGGTGATCTGACGGTTTTCGTTTTCGGTCAGTTCCCGGTCGCCGATCTTCACCAGATAGTCGGAGATGGAAACCTCCATCTTGTCCAGCAGATCCTCACGGGTCTGGATGTTCAGGGTTACCTCATCGTTGTAGTGCTCCAGCTGGCCGAAGGCCTTGCAGAAGTTGGTGGAGGCGCGGCTGCCCATCTTTTCCACCGCGGCCCGGGCCTGCTGCAGAGCAACAGCGGGGCTGGTGAACAGGCGCTCGTCCAGCACCGGCAGCGACAGGTCCTGGGCATCCTCGGCCCGTTCGGGAATCGTCTTTTCCGCCAGCCAGGCCAACGCCCGGGTGAAGGGCATGAACATCAGGGTAACCAGTACGTTGAACAGGGTGTGGAAATTGGCGATGTCGCCTTTGCTCATCACCTGGTCCCAGAAGGGGAACAGGCCCACGGCTTTCAGCCCGTAGATGGCAACCAGGAAAACGGTGGTGCCGATCACGTTGAAATAAAGGTGCACAATGGCGCTGCGCTTGGCACCGGTGGAGGCGCCGATGGAAGCAATCAGCGGGGTGGAGCAGGTGCCGATGTTCTGACCCAGAATAATGGGAATGGCACTACCCCAGGTGATGGCGCCGGTGGTGGACAGGGCCTGCAGGATGCCCACGCTGGCCGAGGAGGACTGAATGGCCACTGTGACCAGTGCACCGGCCAGCACGCCCAGAATGGGGTTCTGCAGGCTGGAGAACAACTGCACGAAGAAGGGGCTGTCCTTCAGGGGAGCCACCGCGGCCTCCATGGTGAACATACCGGTGAACAAAATGCCGAAGCCCATCATGATCTGGCCGATGTTGCGCTTTTTGGGCGACTTGAAGAACACAAACAGAATCGCACCCGCAAAGGCTACCAGCGGACTGAAGGTGCTGGGCTTGAGCATGGTGAGCAGCCAGCCGCCGCCGGAAATATCCGACAGCCGGATCAGCTGGCCGGTGACGGTGGTGCCGATGTTGGCGCCCATGATCACGCCGATGGCCTGAGGCAGGGTAAAGATGCCGGAGTTTACCAGGCCGACACAGATAACAGTGGTGCCGGCAGAGGACTGAATCAGGCCGGTGATTACCGCACCCAGAAGAACTGCCCGGGGCACCGAGCGGGTGAGCCGCTGCAGAACGCCTTCCAGCTTGCCGCCGGCCAGTTTTTCCAGACCGGCGCCCATGATGGACATGCCATACAGAAAGAGCGCGATGCCGCCGGCCAGATTGATCACATTGAAAATGGTCATAGAACACAGACTCCTGAATATTGTGATGTGTGTATACCAATGCCCATTATACCATTTTTTTGCCGCTTCGGGCCGGAAAAGCGCGAAATATTCTACCCGGATTTTACACAATCAGGGTGGAAAATCGCATTTTGGGCAAAAAAGATCCCCTTTGCCGCAGGCAAAAGGGATGGCAGGGAACAAGCTCAGTTTTCGCTGAGCACGATTAAAGTGGCCCGGGCGGGCAGACAGGCGGCCCAGTCATCCTCCCGGCTCAGCCAGCCGAAGCCTTCACACTTGTGGTCCGGGCAGGGGGAGTCCACAAAGGCGATGCGGCCATCCTCCACGGTCAGATGGATGGTGTAATAGCCGGTGTCGATGTCATATTGGGCATCCTTATTCAGGGGAATCTCCATCACGGTGTTGTCATCCCCGTAGGTGAGTTCCGCCACACCGCCCGCTCCGCGGCCGCTGTTCATCCAGAACAGCACCCCGGCGATGGCCAGCAGTACGACGGCAAAAATCACATTGATCCAGATTTTCTTGGAACGCATGGGAGTAAGGCTCCTCTCGTCAGTCTTGGGAATTGCCCGCCCCGGATGGGCAGACACATTTAGTATAACAAAAAATATTCCCGCCGAAAAGCCTGGAGCGTGGGATTTAGCGGTGATATGATAGAGAAAAACGCCCCGGGCGAAGAGGAAAGGAAAAAAACGATGGACGAAATCATGGAGCATCTGAAAAGTATGCAGGGATATGTGGGGGTCAACCCGAACATCCCCAATGAATGGAAGGAAAACGCCCAGAAGCTGTGCTGGGAGTACAACCAGACCCCGCCGGACTGGCAAAGGCGTGCGGAGCTGCTGAAGCAGCTTTTGGGCACCTGCGACCCGCTCACCTTCATCGAGCCCTCCTTCCGCTGTGATTACGGATTCAATATTCACGCCCATGGCCTGGCCGTGATTAACTGCAATTGCGTGATTCTGGATACCTCGCCGGTGAATCTGGGGGCGGGCGTCTTCCTGGCGCCGGGAGTGTGCCTGGCCTGCGCCGGTCACGCGCTGGACCCGGAGCAGCGGGCGCAGGGCGTCGGTACCTCCAAACCCATTACACTGGAGGATGGTGTGTGGATCGGAGCCAACGCAGTGGTGTGCGGCGGCGTGACCATCGGTCAGGGTTCGGTGATCGGCGCTGGAAGTGTGGTCACCCGGGACATCCCGGCGGGCGTAGTGGCTGCGGGTGTGCCCTGCCGGGTGATTCGGCCCATCACCGAGGCGGATCGCATTGATCCGGCACAAATGGCGTTCTGACCAAAAGGAAAGTTCAAAAAGCATTCACGAAATCCAAAGGGTGCCGTGCTATACTGACCCCAAAGAAAGGAACTGGTCAGGGGAGGAACTGCCATGGAATCCGGATTTGTATTTACAGTCACCAGCATCGACGACGCGCTGACTCCGCAGTTGAGCCGGGTACTGGAGCGGTGTGCTCATCTGGCATCCCGGAAACAGCTGCCGGTTTTATGGCAGCTCAGCGACTGGCTGAACCGGGTGCCAAAATCAGATCCGGAGGTGCTGCAAAAGCGCCGCAAAAGAGAAGGCGTGCTGGGCATTATACTGTGGGCAGTGAGCATGTTCTTGCTGATTCCCTCGGCGATGGAGCCCAAGGCGCTGGCGGGGCCGTTGCTGCTGAGTGTTCTGGGGTTTTTGATGAGCTGCGTGGCCATGAAAAGCACAAAGCGAACGCTGATGGGCGGATTGAATCTGGCCATGGGCATACTTCTGTGTCTGGGGGCGCTGCTTGCCTTCGATTCGCTGAAGGCGCTGCTGGCTCCGGGTGCCCTCTGCCTGGCAGCGGGTGTTTGGGCACTGGTCGGCAAACGGCGGCGCCAGAGGGAATCCGGATTTGACCGGCAGGCCCGGGAGCTGGTGCGTCAGCGCAGAACTGTGGCAAATCTGGAACGTGCCCGGGTAGAGTTCAACGAGCAGGGAATGGTGTTGAGTGACGGAACCGATGTGGACGCACAGTGCTTTGAATACCCGGAGTTTTTCTTTGTGGCCGAAACCGAGGCGCTTCTGGTATCGGTATGTGGGCAGCGGGCGGTTGTGTTGCAGAAAAAGGATTTGCAGGAAGGTTCGATGGAGCAGCTGCGGGTATTTTTGCAGGAGCATGTTTCCTATGAACGGGTGGAAATGCCCTGAGCGCCAGAAGCCGTACTGCCTGATACGGAAAGGAAAGAGGGAAGTTATATGGAATGGGAATGGCTGACCGGGCAGGTTGCGCGCCTTCCCGCCGCGGAAGCACCACTCTCGGCGGACGTGGGCCTGGTGCAGACGGATGGAATGCTCTGGATTTATGATGTGGGGGCGTCGCCTGCCGCGGCTGATGCGATAAATGGGCTGCCGGGGAAGAAAACGGTGGTGCTGTCCCATTTTCATCCGGATCACATGGGGAATCTGGAGCAGGTGGAATACGAAGCCTTTTATGGAGGAGCATTCACCTGCAAAAAGGCCGGCGGAGGGATCGCAGTTTCCCGGGAGCTGTTTTTGCCGGAAGGAGTTCATCTGTTCCCGTTGCCCTCAGTTCATGCCAAAGGCTGCATTGGAATGGAGTATGGAGAATATGCTTTTCTGGGAGATGCGCTTTACCCGGCGGTCAAGGCAGGGCAGGCAGTATATAATGTGAGTCTGCTGGCGCAGCAGCTGCAGGTGCTGAAAGGGCTGCGGGCGGAATGGTTTCTGGTCAGTCATGGCAAGCCTTTCGCGCAGAGCCGGGAGACAGTAATCAGCCGATTGGAGAAGCTATATGCCCAGCGTGTGCCGGGGCAGACCTATTTGCCGGCAGAGCGGAATTAGGAAAAAGAAAAAGGCTGCTGCATTTCCAAAAGAAATGCAGCAGCCTTTGGAACATTGAAACAGTACTTCTTCACGATTTCCTTCCCGAAAGCGCGCGCAGGCAGTGGAAGTGAGTGAATAGTGAATAGTGAAGAGTGAATAAGTAAAAACCCCGAATGCGATCGCATTCGGGGTTTTTGGTGCGCCCGGCGGGATTCGAACCCACGGCCTTTAGAGTCGGAGTCTAACGCGCTATCCAGCTGCGCCACGAGCGCACATCAATCGGTGCAGAAATTATATTATCATATTTTCGAGGCTTTGAAAAGGCTTTTTACCAAAAAAGATGAAAAAGTTTTCAGTGCGGGAAATTCGGCCGAATGGAGAAAGTCGAAAAAGAGCTCTATATATTATAATACAATTATATGCGGGGAAAATGAGCCTGTGCGAAAAAAGAGAAAGAAATTTGAAAAAAGTTGTTGACATGTGTTCCATGGTGTGGTATTATAATCAAGCTGTCGCGAGAGACAGCGAGCCGCTGAAAAGCTAATAAAAAATATTTC
>NZ_JAPNNW010000022.1:0-50794 GCF_027853465.1 Allofournierella sp. CML151
AGCCCGGCTGTTCAGCCGGGCTTTTCTCATACCGCTCCGTCATTCCTCCTTTTCCCCACAAAATTTTGCGGTGCAAACTTTTGCGGGGGCCCCGCCCTACGGGCCAAGAAGGATTTTTACTTATTCACTGTTCACTATTCACTTTTCACTGATCGATGTGTACAAGCCCCAGCCAAACGATCGGGGCTTTCTTTTGTTTTGCAGGTTTGGCACCCTTGCACTTTTTCTTACTGTTTTGTAAGCTGCAAGAAGGCTTTGCGCAGCGCAAAATATGTGCTATAATAAAAAGAAATTGCAAAATAATACTTTTCTTGCGGCCCCGGCCTGCTTCGGCGCGCCTCGGCCGGTTTAATGAGCTGCCAAAGGAGGGGACTGCCATGCCCGGCGATCTGCATACTCATACCACATTTTCAGATGGTTCGCTGAAGGCGGACTGGCTGCCCCGGCTGGCCGCCCGTGCAGGGCTGAGCCATCTGGCCATCTCGGACCATGACTCCATGCATTCGGTGCGTTATGGCTACGCCAACCCTCTGCGGGAGAATGTGCGGCTGATCCCTGCCACCGAGCTTACTGCCTTCGATTTTGAACGGGGGCGTCGGGTGCACATTCTGTGCTACTGGCCGGACGAGACCTGCCCGGACCTGATTGCCCATTGCCAGCTGATGGCGGACCGGCGCAACGCGGTATGCCGCCAGAGCGGCCGGGAGCTGGAGGAAATTTACCCCCAGTTCCGGCTGGAGGATGCGCTGGCCCTGGCGCAGGACGGTGGTGTGCTGTATAAATCCACCCTGATGCAGGTGCTGTGCGACTACGGCCTGGCGGACGGTATTTACAAAGAGACCTACAAACCCCTCTTCGGTAAGGGCGGCAAAGTGCTGCACGACCCGGAGTACCAGACCGTGGATCAGGTGCTGGACGTGATCCGCAAGGCCCGGGGTGTGGCGGTGTTTGCCCACCCCAGCGTGTACAAGAGCATGGAGCTGGTCACCGAGCTGGCACTGGCGGGCCGAATCGACGGCATTGAGATCGAGCATCCCCGCAACACCCCCGAGGACAAGGAAGTGCTGTACCGGCTGGCAGCCCAGTGTAACCTGTTGGTTACCGGCGGCAGTGACTTCCACGGCCGCAACACCGGCAGCCCCCGGGCGCTGGGCATGTGCCGCACCGGCGACGATGCCCTGGCTCGGCTGGAGCAGCTGGCCCAGACCCGCAAGGGCTGAACCATCGGCAGCGTGCATGAAACAGGGCGCTGCTGCCCATCATCAAGCCAGACCCGGCGGGCTGTATCTGCGGCTCTTTGCCGGTTGGAACGGGCGAGGAGGTTTTCTCCGTGTCCGCTTAATAAAACCAGTGACCTAAAATCAAAGGAGAAACCCAATATGACCCATACCTACCAGAACAAGGGCGTGTGTTCCCGCAGCACCACCGTGACCCTGAGCGAGAACGGCATCATTCAGGAAGTGAGCGTTGTGGGCGGCTGCAACGGCAACCTGAAGGGGATTTGCCAGCTGCTGCAGGGTATGCCCGCTGCTGAGGCCATCCGCCGTATGGAAGGCACCACCTGCGGTCCCCGCGCCACCTCCTGCCCGGACCAGATCGCCAAGGCTCTGAAGGCCGCCTTGCAGGAAGAGGGCCTGTAAGCCTTTTGTTTAAACAGAAAAAAGCCCGCCTTGCCGGTATGCAGAATACCGGTGAAGGCGGGCTTTTTTACGTGGTGGGGGGTCTTGTAAAATCGGGTCAATGGGGTACAATGGACCCAGAAACCCTGACCGGCGGGTCAAGGCACAACAGAGGGAAAGGGGATGGCAGGATGGACCGGCTGCGCCAGCTGCCCAAGGAAAAGCGCAAGGCGGTGATGCATGCCGCCATGGAGGTGTTCGCCCAGAGTGATTACAAGCGGGCCAGCACCGAGGAGATTGTCCGAAAGGCGGGCATTTCCAAAGGGCTGTTGTTTTATTACTTCAAAAACAAACAGACGCTTTATCTGTATCTGGCCCGGTATCTGCAAAGCTTTATTGAACAGAACATGAAGATGGAGCAGCTGGCGGGTATCACCGACTTTTTCGATCTGCTGGACTACGGCATGGAGGAAAAGCTGGCCATCCTGCGCAAGCTTCCCTGGGCGCTGGAATTTTCGGTGCGGATGTACTACACCGCCGAGCGGGAAATCGGCCCGGCGCTGCAAAAGTACCAGGTGCGGGTGCTGGAGGAGCTGTGGGAGCGGTATTTCACTGGGGTGGACCTGGAAAAATTCCGCCCCGGAGTGCAGCCGCGCCAGGTGCTGGACATGCTGGTCTATCTTACCGACGGCTACATCCACCGCCGCCGCATGGAGCAAAAACCCCTGGAGCTGGAAGAGCTGGTGAGGGAATACATGGTGTGGCGGGGCATTCTGCGCAGCTACGCCTACAAGGAGGAGTATCAATGAGCGAAACGGCGATTGAGGTCAGCGGCCTGACCAAGGATTACGGCGGCGGCCGGGGCGTGTTCGGGCTGAGCTTTGCGGTGCAGCCGGGCGAGGCCTTCGGTATTCTGGGGCCCAACGGTGCGGGCAAGACGACCACCATCCGGCAGCTGATGGGCTTTGTCCGGTCGGACAGCGGCAGCGCCCGCATCTTCGGGCAGGATTGCTTTGCCGGTGCGGCCCGGGTGCAGAGCCATGTGGGTTACCTGCCCGGCGAGCTGGCACTAATGGATGATATGACCGGTGCGGCCTTCATCCGGCTGATGGCCGGGCTGCGTGGCCAGAATGACCTGAGCTATGCCTGGAAGCTGTGCCAGCGGTTCGGGCTGGACGCGAGCCAGAAGATCCGCAAGATGTCCAAGGGTACCAAGCAGAAGGTGGGCCTGGTGTGCGCACTGATGCACCGCCCCCGGCTGCTGGTTCTGGACGAGCCCACCAGTGGTCTGGACCCGCTGATGCAGAACCAGCTGTGGGAAATTCTGCTGGCGGAAAAACAGCGGGGCGTAACGATTTTGTTGTCCAGCCACATCTTTGAAGAGGTGGAGCGGCTGTGTGACCGGGCGGCGCTGCTGCGCGGCGGACGCATTGCAGCAGTGGAGCAGCTGGGTGAGCTGCGGGCCAAGGCAAGCCGGGTGTATCAGCTGCGGTTTGCGGGCGAACAGGAGGCAGCGGCTTTTGCGGCGGCCTGGCCCGATGCGGCGGCAAAAGGTGACTGGGTGCAGCTGCGGCTGAGCCAAGGTGAGCCGGTGGCCCGCCTGCTGGCGATGGCGGCCCAGAGCGGCGTGCAGGACCTGAAAACCCGGCAGGAGTCGCTGGAGGATATGTTTTTGCGGATGTATGGGGGGCGGAACGAATGAGCGGAGCATTGCTGAAAAAGGAGCTGCGGGCAAACGGCCCGCTGGCGGCGATCTTTCTGGGAGTGGTTACCCTGTACGGGTCTATGATCACCAGCATGTTTGACCCGAAGCTGGGCGACAGCCTGAACATCATGATGGAGAGCATGCCGGAGCTGTTCGCAGCCTTCGGTATGAGCAACCCGGGGGCCAGCCTGACCCAGTTTCTGGCCAACTATCTTTACGGCTTTTTGCTCATCGCCCTGCCGCTGGTGATGATTCTGCTTCTGGTGCAGCGGCTGCTGGTGCGCTACACCGACCGGGGCGCCATGGCCTGGCTGCTGGCCAGTCCTACTCCCCGCTGGAAGCTGGCTCTCACCCAGGCCTTTGTGCTGGTGGCGGCGGTGGTGCTGTTGGTGGGCTACATGACCGGTCTGTGCGGCGTTCTGGCTCAGGTGCTGTTCCCCGGCGAGCTGGAGTTTGACCGTTTTGCGCTGGTGAATCTGGGCGATCTGGGGCTTTTGCTCTTCTTCGCGGGGCTGTGCTTTTGTTCGGCCTGCCTGTTCCAGAGCAGCGGCCCGGCCCTGTGGGTGGGCGGAGGCCTGAGCGTGGTCTTCGTGCTGCTGGATATGCTGGCTGGTGTGGGCGAGCAGGCGGAGTTCCTGCGCTGGTTCACCCCGGTGACCCTGTACGACCCGGTGGCACTGGCCAACGGCGAAAATGTTCTGCCGCTGGCTGGGCTGTATCTGGGGGCAGTCGTCCTCTTTGCCGCCGGTGCGGTGGTGTTTACCCGGCGGGACATCTGCGTGTGAGTCTTTTTCCATAAAGCCAAAGCCCGCTTTCCGGCCTGTAAGCCGCCGGAAAGCGGGCTTTTTTGTGCTGCTTTGGTTTAAATACCGCTCCTGCCGGGCCATACTCTTGCCGGAACCAACAAACGAAGGGAGAACGATGGCAATGAGCTACCGGTTCAAAGGCTTTTCCCGCAGCGCGGCGAAGATGCTGAATCTGGCCCTGTCGCTGGCAGGGCAGCGGGGGCAGCGGCAGGTGAGCACTGGTCACATCCTGCTGGCGATTCTGACTCAGGGGAGCAGTCCGGCGGCAAACCTGCTGGAGGCCCGCACCGTGACCCGGGCAAAGATTCTGGGCAAGGTGGAGCAGCAGCCGGGAGGCGCGCCTTGTCGCCCCGGTCCCAAGGATATGATGGCAGAAAGCTGTAAGGCGCTGGATTTTGCGGTGCTGGGGGCACATGCCGCCCGCATGAAGGAGGCCCAGTGCGAACATGTGCTCTGCGCCATTCTGGAAGACCCGACCTGCACCGCCAGCCGCTGGCTGGCCGAGCTGGGGGTGGATGTGAGCGCTGCCGCCAAGGAGTGCCGTCAGCTTTCCGGCCAGCTGGTGCTGCCGCTGCAGCCCAAATTCAGCGCACCGCCTCCCAGCCGGGGCAGCCGCGCCAGCGATAAATACGGAAAAGATCTGACCCGCATTGCGGCGGAGGGCGGGCTGGACCCGGTGTTTTGCCGGGAGAGCGAGCTGGAGCGGATGATCGAGATTCTGTGCCGCCGCCAGAAGAACAATCCTTGTCTGGTGGGTGAGCCGGGGGTGGGCAAAACTGCTCTGGCCGAGGCCCTGGCCCAGCGCATTGCAGCGGGCCGGGTGCCGGACAGCCTTCAGGGCCGCCGCCTGCTCTGCCTGGACATGGCCAGTTTGGTGGCGGGCACCAAATACCGGGGCGACTTTGAAGAGCGGCTGAAAAACCTGCTGGAGGAGATCTGCCGGGAGGGCAACACCATCCTGTTTGTGGATGAGCTGCACACTGTGGTGGGCGCGGGCGCGGCGGAGGGGGCTATCGACGCGGCCAATATCCTAAAGCCGCTGCTGGCCCGGGGCGAGCTGCGTATGATCGGCGCCACAACCCAGCAGGAATACCGACGCTGTATGCAGAAGGACCCGGCGCTGGAACGGCGGTTCGGCCGGGTGCTGGTGGAGGAGCCGGACCCCCAGCAGGCGGTGCATATTCTGCAGGGGCTGGCCCCCCGGTACGAGCGGTTTCATCAGGTTACACTGCCCCCGCGCACGCTGGAGGCAGCGGTGGAGCTGTCGGTGCGGTATCTGCCGGGGCGCTTTCTGCCGGACAAGGCCATCGACCTGATCGACGAGGCCGCCGCCGCGCTGCATATCCAGAGCCAGGACCAGCCGGGCACACCTACGCTGGAGCCGGAACAGCTGGCAGAAGTGGTGGCCCGGGCCAGCGGTGTGCCCGCTCAGCGCATCACTGAGCGCCAGCGCCGCAAGCTGGACCTGCTGGAGCAGCGGCTGGCCGAGGCGGTGGTGGGCCAGCCCCAGGCGGTGGCCGCGGTGGCGGGAGCGATCCGCCGGGCCTGCACCGGCCTGCGGGATACAGCCCGTCCCATGGGGGCTTTTCTGTTTCTGGGACCCACCGGTGTGGGCAAGACCCACCTGGCCCGGGCGCTGGCCAGCCAGTGGTTCGGCAGTGAAAAGGCGCTGCTCCGCTTTGACATGAGCGAGTATATGGAGGCTCACGCCGCCGCAAAGCTCATTGGCGCGCCTCCGGGCTACGTGGGCCACGGCGAGGGCGGCCAGCTCACCGAGGCGGTGCGCCGCCGCCCCTACAGTGTGGTGCTCTTTGACGAGATTGAAAAGGCCCACCCGGACGTGCAGAACCTGCTGCTGCAGATTCTGGAGGAAGGCCAGCTCACCGACAGCGAGGGCCGAAAGACCGGCTTTTCCCACTGCATCGTGCTGCTCACCAGCAACCTGGGCGCGCGGCATCTGTGCGGCCAGTCTGAGGCGCTGGGCTTTGCCGCCGGACAGGCGGCCCAGCTTGCCCGCCGCAAGGAGCTGGCGCTGGAAGAGGCCAAGCGGTTTTTCCGGCCGGAACTTCTGGGGCGTCTTGATGAGGCGGTGGTTTTTTCGCCGCTGGAGGGTCCGGCGCTGGAGCAGATCACCGAGCAGCTGCTGGACGAGCTGGAGCAGCGGGCAAACCGCAGCGGCTACCGGCTATGCCATACCCATGAGCTGACGCGGGAGCTGGCCCGGCGGGGCAAAAGCGCCTACGGGGCCCGGGAGCTGCGCCGTCAGGTGAGCCGGGTAGTGGAGCAGGCCCTGGCGGACAGCATCGCCAGCGGGCAGGCCCGGCCGGGGCAGAGCTTCACCGCCTGTTTGCAGCAAGGGCAGGTGTGCCTTCTGCCGGGACAGCTGGAGGCGGGCGCACCCCAGCCGGTACAGGTATAACAAAAAAGGCAGGTCGTTTTGACCTGCCTTTTTGTATTGCTTTGTAGTTTTACACCTTTTTGCGCAGCAGCGAGAAGGAGAAGAAGTTGGTGTAGTAGGAAAGGGAGTACATCACCGGCCGGGTCAGCTTGGAAAAACTGATCTCATCCATCAGCAGCAGGGCCTCGTGGTCCGGCACCTCCAGTGTTTTGCGGATGGCTGCGTCGCCCAGCACGGCGCTGGTGTGGGTGACGGTGCTGGTCACCGAGACGCCGCACACCTCTTCCAGAATATCGAAGATGGGACGGGCAAAATCCTGCCGCTGGGCACTCTCATGGTCCAGTAGCTTGGCAGGCAGATAGTCCACCGAGTAGATCACCGGCATTTCTCCTGCCAGCACCCGTTTGCGCACCATCAGCACCGGGTCGCCCACCTCCAGCTCCAGCTGGTGGGCCAGGTGGCTGTCCGCGTTCAGCTGCTGCACCGAGATGCTGTCCGCATGGGGAACATAACCGGCGGCACGGATCATGGCGCTATATTCAAATTTCTGGTCCAGGCGGTTGTCCAGCGCCACGATACGCCGGTTCACCACGGTGCCGATGCCGCGCACCCGCTCCACGTAGCCTTCCCGCTCCAGCTCGGCCAGTGCGTCACGGATCACGGTGCGGCTGACGCCCAGGCGGGCCGCAAGCTCCACCTCGGCGGGCAGCCGCTCACAGCTCTCGTAAGGGCCGGTGCGCATCTCGCGCAGCAGCTGGGCTGCGATCTGCTGGCTGATCACCGCGCCGCCCAGCGGTCCCGCTTCGCCGGTTTTTGCTTTTGCCATATCCAATTGCCTCCTGCACACAAATAAATCATACTTTAGAAAAAGTATAGCACAACCCGGCCGGTTTGCGCAACAAAAAAGCCCAAAGCAGCTCCAAACAGGAACTGCTTCGGGCAAGAACAGCGCGGCACGGAAAAGCAGCGCTGCAAAAAGGACTTAAACACCGCCCAGATGCTTGATTTTGGTGTTGTAGCTGCGCCGGAACAGGGTGAGCGCAAAGCACAGCGAAACCGCCTCGGCAATCAGGAAGGAGTACCATACCAGATTTACATTGCCGGGAAGCGACAGCAGCCAGGCAATGGGCAGAATCAGCACCAGCTGGCGGAAGGCGCTCATCAGAAGGCTGTGCAGGCCTTCGCCCAGCGCCTGGAACAGACTGCTCAGCACAATGGCGATGCCCGCGAACACAAAGCTCAGCGAGATGATGCGCAGGGCGGGTTCGCCGATGCGAGCCAGGTCGCCGCCGTCGTTGAAGAGCGCCAGCAGCTGACCGGGGAACAGCTGGAACAGGGCGGTGCCGAAAATCATGATCACTGTGATGGAGATCATGGCGATTTTGGTACAGGCCAGGATGCGCTGCTTTTTGGCCGCGCCGTAGTTATAGCCCACAATAGGCACCAGGGCGCTGGTGAGGCCGAAGCCGGGCATGAATACGAAGTTCTGCAGCTTGAAGTAGATGCCCAGCACCGAAACGGCAGTCTCAGAGAAACCGGCCAGAATGAAGTTCATACCGAAGGTCATCACGCTGGAGATACTCTGCATGATGATGCTGGGCAGGCCCACCGAATAGATGCTCTTCACGGTGGGCAGGTCAAAGCGCAGGGCGCTGATGCGCAGCTTGACCTCGTTGTTGTGGCGCAGATTCAGCCACAGGCAGACGCAGCAGCCGATCCACTGGCCGACCACGGTGGCCACAGCCGCGCCCGCAACGCCCATCTTCGGCATACCAAACATGCCGAAGATCAGAATGGGGTCCAGAATGATGTTGATTACCGCGCCGGTGAGCTGACTGGCCATCTGGTAAATGGTTTTGCCGGTCACCTGGATTAGCCGCTCCAGGCAGATCTGCAAAAACATGCCAAGGCTGAACACCAGGCAGATGCGCAGATAGGCCGCGCCGCCCTGGGCAACCTCCGGGTTTTTGGTGAAGAAGCTGAAGAACAGCTCCGAGAAGAAGAGTCCGAATACAGCGAACACCGCCCAGCTGGCCACCATGAGCAGAAGGCCGTTATGGGCCACCCGGTCGGCGGCCTTGCGGTCACCCTCGCCCAGACGGCGGCTGAGCAGGGCGTTCACGCCGATGCTGGTACCTACCGATACCGAGATGGTGAGCATCTGCACCGGATAGGCGAAGCTTACAGCGGTGAGGGCCGCGTCGCTGAGGCGGGCCACAAAGATGCTGTCCACCACGTTATACAGCGCCTGTACCAGCATGCTGATCATGATGGGGAAGGCCATACCCAGCAGCAGCGGGGCCATCGGCTTGGTTCCCATGATGTTTTCCTTCATTGTTTCACAATCCTCCATTTTCACACACAGTCAAAGCCCCTGTTTCGGGGCAAAACAAAGGAAACGGGGCGGAGTGCCGGTCCTTCTTCGGGAAGGGCGCTCGTCTCGTTTCCTTTTTTGCAAGCAGATGGGGCAGGGCGGCCCCGTGATTGGTTACATCCGGCTTTTCAGGCCCCGGATGTCTTTTCCCAGAAACAGCACTGACTCACAGCTGCCATTTAGGCGGCTGGCGATCTTTTCGGTATAGCGGCTCTCAAAGACTTTACCATCCACAATATTGGTGGTGTAGATGGTGGGCCGGTTTTCCAGGATGCGGGTGTTCAGAATGTTGTAAAAGCAGCTGGCCATATACGGGTTTATATACTCGGTGCCCAGATCGTCCAGAATGAGCAGATCCGCCTCCAGGACTGCCTCCAGCAGGGGGCAGCTATCTGCAAAGCGCTCCCGCTCCAGCTGGCTGAACAGGTTCTGGGCACAGATGTACACCACGTTGAAGCCCTTTTCCAGCACGGTCTTGGCAATGGCCAGGGCGGCGTGGGTTTTGCCAAGACCGGCGGTGCCGTAAATCAGCAGATTTTCGTTCTGCATATCGAATTCCCGGGCATAGGTCTGCAGGTAATTCAGATGGTCCCGCATCAGGGCGCGGATGTTCTCGCCGGTAGCCGGATCGATGGCGTCCGGATAGAGCGAAAGGTCCATGCTCTCAAAGCTGCACAGGCGCAGCGGGGTCTCCTCGCTGATCTCTTCCCAGCGCAGCTGCCTTGCCAGCTTGCCCACACAGGGGCACAGACGGCCGTTTACCATGCCGGTGTCCTGGCAGTCCGGGCAGATGTAGCGGGGCTCCAGGCTCTGGGGACCGTAGCCGTTTTGGGCCAGTAGCTGCCGGATTTCCTCCTGGGTTTTGCGGCGCTGTTCGGCTACCGCCTGGCGCTCGGCCTGGGGCGCGCCCTTGGCAGCCAGCTCCATGGTGCGCAGCCCCAGCGACTGCACCTGAGCCTCCAGCTCGCCCAGCCGGGGCAGGGCGGCCAGCGCCCGGGCCCGGCGCTCCTGGGCCTGGGTCACCGCCCGCTGACGGCGGCTGGCCACCTGGCGCAGGGCCTCCCGATAAAGTTCGTTTTTGGTGCGCATGGCTTATTCCTCCCGTTTCAGGCGCAGCGGGCGGCGTGCGGGCCGCTGCAGGATGTCGTTGCCGCTGTGGGTAGGCCGGTCCACCCGCACGTTTGCACCGGCCAGTGAACCGCCGCCCCGAGCGTCGGCAGGGGTGCGCCAGCCCTTGGCGTACCAGCTTTTCAGAATACCGTTGATGTATTTGGGGTCCTTGCTGCCGTTGCCGTGCAGCACCGCCTCCTCCACCATGGCGTCCGAGTAGCCGAATTCCTCGTACCAGCGGCGGATGCACCGCTTGTCTGCAAAGGTGAGCGACCCCACGGGTATGCCCAGAATGGCGGCGGCCTTTTCCTCCCGCTGGCCGCGTTCTTTCAAACGCTGCAGGTAAGCCTCGGCCTCCTGACCGGTGGTCACACCCTCCTGAGCCCAGCGGTCCAGCTCCCGCTCCAGCTGGGTCACCGAATGACGCCCCTGGCTGGAAATGTGCGCTGCGCAAAGCAGAATCAGATCCACCGGAATGCTCTCGTTCACATACAGCGATACCAGTCGCTGGATATCCTTCTGCCCCAGGCTCTGGCCCAGATAGGCCTGGGCCTCGGTGGCCAGGGTACTCACCATGGGGTCCCGCATGGCGGCCATGCGCAGCTCCTCGGCGGTGAGGGGCGGCTGCTTGACGGGAAGGGGAGCGGGGGGCGCGGCGTCCCGCTCCAGCTCCAGCAGGCCCACACCATGCCAGAAATCCAGCGCCTTCTGGGCGGCCTGCACATTCTTCAGCGCCAGAGCGTGGGCGATATCCTTGGGATCGGTGCTGTGGGTGGCCAGAATATAAAGCGCCACCCGCATGTGGTCGCCGGTGGCGCGGGTGAGATTGGTGAAGATCAGCTGAGGCACAGCGATGGAATCGCCGGTCTGGCTGCGCAGGCGGTAGGTCATAGGGCAAGGGCTCCTTCTTCGTTCAAACAGGCATACAATGCAGCGCGGGCCGGGCAAAACTGCCGGCAGCCCATAAAATTACATCATAAAGCATACCACAAAATGCCCGGCCTGACCAGTGCCCCGCCGCAAAAAGCCCGCCATGGCCCGGCGGCGAATTGACAAACCGGTCCGGGGCGTGTACCATTGGTTAAAAGAACAGTAATACCAGCGCCCGCGCCAGGGCGGAGAGGCGGATTGAGAAGATGAAGATCGCAATTGTGACCGACACCAACAGCGGCATCTCGGAAAAGGAAGCCCAGAAGCTGGGGGTATACTGCCTGCCCATGCCCTTTTCGGTGGATGGACAGTGGATGCTGGAGGGCGTGGATCTGACGGCAGAGGAATTCTACCGGCGGCAGGCGGCCGGGGCCAATATCACCAGCAGCCAGCCCAGCCCGGAGACCGTGACCAACTTGTGGGACAAGCTTCTGACCGAGTATGAGGCAGTGGTGCATATTCCCATGAGCAGCGGCCTGAGCGGAACCACCGCCACCGCGGTGGCCCTGGCAGCGGAATACGGTGGCCGGGTCCAGGTGGTGGACAACAAACGCATCTCGCTGCCCCAGCGTCAGTCGGTGCTGGATGCACAGGTGCTGGCAAAGCGGGGGCTGACCGCTGCCCAGATCAAGCAGAATCTGGAGGAAAATGCCCTGAAGGCCAGTGTGTATCTGACGGTGGACACCCTGAAATACCTGAAAAAGGGCGGCCGGGTCACACCGGCGGCAGCTGCCATCGGCACCGTGCTGAACATCAAGCCTCTTTTGCAGATTCAGGGCGGCGGCATTGACGCCTATGGCAAGGTGCGTGGCTTGGCTCAGGCGCAGGATAAGCTGCTGGATGCCATCTGTGCCGATCTGACCGGCCGCTTTGACGGGATGCCCATGCACATCGGTGTGGCCTATTCCGGCGCGCCGGAGGTGGGCAAAAAGTGGCAGAAATATGTGCAGGAGCGCTTCCCCCGCTGTAAGGTACAGTGCAGTGCACTGGGTCTGAGCATCGCCTGCCATACCGGCCCGGGCGCATTGGGTGTGGGCTGCTATTATTATGAAGAATAAGAACGAATGAAAAAAGAGTGTTCCCCTCAAAAAAGAAGGGAACACTCTTTTTTACTTGATCGGGAGGAATGGCTGCCCTACAGTTGCTCCCGGATGCGGCCCAGGGCGTTTTTCTCCAGGCGGCTCACCTGTGCCTGACTGATACCGATTTCACGGGCCACCTCCATCTGGGTCTTGCCCGCCAGATAGCGCAGGGCCATGATCTTTTTCTCCCGCTCGCTGAGCTGATGCACCGTGTCCTTAAAGAGAATTTCGCTGATCCAGCTGTCCTCCCCGTCGTTTTCGCCCACCTGATCCATCACATACATGGCATCGCCCGCGTCGTTGTACACCGGTTCATACAGACTCACCGGTTCCACCACGCTTTCCAGCGCCAGGGTTACCACACGCTCCGGCATGTCCAGCTGTGCAGCAATCTCCTTTGCCTTGGGCTCACGGCCCAGCTCCTTCTGAAGCTGTTCTCTGGCTTGCATGGCCCGATAGGCGGTGTCACGCATGGAGCGGCTTACCCGCAAAGGGTTATTGTCCCGCAGAAAGCGGCGGATTTCGCCCACGATCATGGGCACGCCGTAGGTGGAAAAGCGAACATTCAACTGGGGATCGAAGTTGTCGATGGCCTTGATCAGTCCGATGCAGCCCACCTGGAACAGATCGTCCATGCATTCGCCTCGGCCGGAAAAACGCTGAACCACGCTGAGCACCAGCCGCAGATTGCCCTGGATCATGGTCTGGCGGGCGGCGGCGTCGCCCTCGTGCGCGGCAATCAGAAGCCGCTTTTTCTCCGCCTCGCTCAGTACCGGCAGGCGGGCGGTATCCACGCCGCACAGCTCCACTTTGTTGTAATACAAACGCATTCACACTCCAAACAGGCAAGGGTGCCTGTTCAAAGTATGGCCGCGGCGAGGGGCGGGCAGTCAGAACAAAGGCTGGCAAAATCAGGGCCCGCAGCCGCAAAAAAGCAGGAATAATGAGGTCGGATGCACCAAATGCTTGCCCCCGGCATACTGTGAACACAAACGATGCAAGGGAGTGGATGCGACGATGACCTCGGAACTTTGGCTGCTGTGCTGCATGGGAATGGTGCTCCTGCTCACGGCAGGGCTTGCCTTTTTGTGGGCCATCTTTTATGACCGCTGCGCCCGGGAAAAGCAGCTGCTGCAAACGCCGGATTTCACTGCAAAGGCGGGCTTCAAGGTGACTCAGCTGCCCGGCGCGCCCTATCTGCGGCTGGACCGGGTGTATCTGCTGGGACGGCGTGTGGGTCAGCTGGAGTTTTTTATCCAGCCCAGCTGGACGGCGGTGCTGCGTGTTGCCCCGGAAAGCGAGGAGTTACGCCTGTGGGAGCTGGGACTGCCGGAGTACGACCAGCTCACGGTGCGGCCGGTGAGCGGGGTGCGCACCGAACTGCGCCAGGCCCCCGGCGGCAGTGCGCTGGCCTGCTGGCAGCGGGACGGCTTTTGCTACGGGCTGTATCTGCCTGCGGGGGAGATGGGGCTTGCGGGCAGTCTGCTGGAGCGGTTTGCGGCGGACTGCCGGTGTGCCGCTACCCGATAAAAACAGGGCCGGGCAAGAACCTCTTGCCCGGCCTCAATGTGGTTTCAGAGTGATTTTTCCAGCTCCCGGCGCAGCCGCAGGATGATCCGCTTTTCCAGCCGGGAGATGTAGCTCTGCGAGATGCCGATGGCATCCGCCACTTCTTTTTGGGTGCGCTCGATGCCGTCGGTCAGGCCAAAGCGCATCTGCATGATCTGCCGTTCCCGGGGAGCCAGCCGGGCCACCGCCTGACGCAGCATGTCTTTCTCTGCATCCTGCTCCAGTTGGGCGCTGATCTGGTTCTGATCACTGCCCAGGACGTCCGAGAGCAGCAGCTCGTTGCCGTCGCCGTCGGTGTTCAGCGGCTCGTCAATGCTGGCCTCCTGGCGGCGATTGCTGCTCTTGCGCAGGTACATCAGAATTTCGTTTTCGATGCACCGGCTGGCGTAGGTGGCCAGCTTAATGTTTTTGGAGGGGGCGAAGGTGTTCACCGCCTTGATCAGCCCGATGGTACCAATGGAGATGATGTCCTCCACCGAGACGTTGCTGCCCTCGAACTTTTTGGCGATGTAGACCACCAGCCGCAGATTGTGGGTGATCAGGATATCCCGGCAGCTCTGGCGGCCCTCCTCCAGCCCGGCGAAGACCAGTTTTTCCTCGGCGGGAGTCAGGGGAGGGGGTAGGGTTTCCGGCCCGTTGATGTAATACACCGCGTCCGGCAGGCAGAGCCAGCAAAGCAGAGCATGCCAGGCGCGGGAAAGCCAATTGCATTTCATTCCGCAGCGCTCCTTTCCCGTCCGGCTTGTGCAAATTGGCGCTGCACGGGCCGGGCGGTGTGATAAAATTCGGTGCCGAACAGCGCCTGGATCGAGGCATCCGCCAGGGTCTGGTCGGTGAAAACCACCAGTACCCGGCTTGCCTGCCGGACTTTGCCGGTGCCGGAAAGCCGGGCGGAAAAACCGCCCACGGCAGGCAAGGTGCGCATTCCGCCGGCAGTTTTGCAGGGGATCAGCCGGATGGGCACACCGGGAGGCGGCTCAGGGCAGGCTCCGGCGAAAAATTCCTCCAGAAAAACGGCGACAGCCTCCGGCACAGCGCCGCGCATACTGGTATAACTGGCCAGTACCGGTGCCTGCCCGCTCAGTGGGTCCCGCAGCAGAAAACCGGTGTCCAGCAGGGCAGTAAGCGGCGGGAGTTCAGCTCCGTTCAGGGAAAGCTGCAGCTGCCAGCATTCGGTTTCCTTTGGGCCGCCAAAGACCAGCACCACCAGCCGCAGAGTCAGATAGACCAGCAGCGCACACCCTGCAAGCAGAGTGGGGGAGACTGCCCAGTAAACGGCGAAATTATTGGTCTGAGCCCCCAGCGGCAGATCGCGGCTTAAGGCCAGCAGCACGGCCCCGGCCAGCCCCAGATTCAAAAGAAAATACCACACAGTCTGGTGGGCAAAGCAGCGCCATCCCCGGAGGGGGCAGGCTGCGCGGCACACGGCGGCAGCGCTGGCGGCCTGGTACAGAAGGCTCAGAGCGGCGGGCAGCGGCGGGGCCAGCAGAATCAGTGCGGACAAGGCAGCCAGCGCCGCTCCGGCACAGGTGCGCCAAAAGCCCGGCGATGTGCCGCACACAAAGCCTACCGCGCGCAGCAAAAGATACGCCACCAGAAAATTCACCAGCAAAAGCACGTCCAGATAGATCACGGTCTTCACAGCTGTATCCACGCCCCCTTTTGCCGGGCCTGTTCGCCCGCTCTGGTTTCGATTGTAGCGCGGTGAAGAGAAGAAAGCTGTCAAAAAAATAATGCGCCGCGCACTTGTCTCTTGCAGAGAGGTGCGCGGCGCATTGGCTGTTTAAAAAATTACCAGAGCAGGTGCTCCTTGATGGGAATCCCGCAGGTGTTCAGCGCCCGGATGAAGGAGGCGCTGCCCTTGTAGTGAATGCCGGTAATGCCCAGATCAAAGGCTGCGGTGGTGTTGGGCTTGTGATCGTCCACAAAGATGGTCTCAGCGGGCACAAGGCCATACTGCTCCAGCAGCAGCTTGTAGATGGCCGGGTCCGGTTTGGTGAGCTTGACTTCGCAGGAGGCAATGCCGCCGTCGAACAGGGGCCAGAAGTCCCGCTGGCGGATCTCATCGATCACGTCCTGGGGAATGTTGGACAGGTAGTAGATGGAAAACCCCATCTTTTTCAGCCGTTTGATCACTTCCACGGTTTTGCGGCGGGTCTTCAGCATGCGGGCCCAGTCATCCAGTACGCTCTGTACCTCGAAGGCGCAGCCGGCGGCTTTGGCTTTTTCCAGCATGAGCGCGTTGCCCTCGGCCCGGCTCAGCTTTCCGGCGTCCAGCAGAAGCCACTCTTCGCTGCCGAAGGTCAGCTCGAATACCTTCTGCTCAATCTCCTCGTTGTAAAACCGTTCCAGCAGGAACTCCCGGGGATTGAAGTCGACCACAACGCCCCCCAGATCGAAGATGATGTTTTTATACATAAGGCAAGATTCTCCTTTGCAATCGTTCAAGGGCTGCATAGCCCGGGGATATTGCTTTTATTATACACGATTTTCCTCCTTGGGCCAATGCCCCGGTAAAAGTTTGGGCATGAACAGCCATGCCGGGGCATATCAATGGAAGAAAACAAAGGGGGCGATGGGCTGTGACATTGCGGCAACTGTGTAAAAAGGATGTGGTGCAGCTGGGCTCCGGCACCAAACTGGGCCGGGCAGATGACCTGGACCTGGAGCTGAGCAACGCCCGGGTGCGTGGGCTGATTTTGCGGGGGCGGCCCCGCTGGTTCGGCCTGCTGGGCAGAGGGGAGGATCTGGTCATCTCCTGGCAGCAGATCGAGACCATCGGCGAGGATGTGATCCTGGTGAACTGCCCGTTGCCGGAGCCTCCGCCGCCAAAGGAGGAGGGCGTTTGGGCAATCTTTCACAAATTTGTAAGCAGTTGAAAACTTGCGCCGTCTGCAAAAAACGTCGTATAATAAACAGCGTTTCCGTTTAACACGAATTTTACAAAAAATACTCTGCGGGTAAAAATTTGCCCGGGAAATGAAACAAATACCGCCGCAGCCTCGTTTCTTTTTCAGCAAAGGGTGCGAGGCCAGGGCGGGGAAGTCTGCCGGTGCAGGCCACGCTTGCCCGGCCAAAGGAGGAACAATTCGTTGCAAAACGTAAAGACAAAACCGTCGGTTTTTGCCGGCATTACCCGGCGGCTGAGCCCGCTGCGCTATGTTATGGCTCCGCTGGTGAGCCTGATCACTCTGGTGTGCACCGAGTGGATTCACCGGGGCGAGCTGACTATGGCGGTGCTCACCGATAATGTGCTGCCTCATCTGCCTGCTTTCCTGCTCACCTGGCTGCTGCTGGGCTGTATCTATCAGGCGCTTGCCCGGGCCACCCGGCTGCATCCGCTGGCGGTGGCTGTGACTGGTTTGCTGGGCTGCATCCCGGCGGCGGTTACATATTTTAAACTGAAGCTGCGGGGCGAGCCCTTCTTTCCCTGGGATCTGTCCCAGTTTTCCGAAGCCACCGATGTGGTGGGCAAATCCGGCGTGGAGCTGCAGACCTCCATGTGGGTCAGCGGGCTGATTTTTGCCCTGCTGTTTGTGCTGGCCTGTTTTGTGCGGGAACCGAAGACCGGCATCCGTGCCCGGCTGCTGGGCGCCGGTATCCCCGCGGTGGGGGCGCTTGCCCTGGTGTTCGGGGTGTTCATCAGCCCCACGGTCTCACAGCTGGTGGGCATCACACCGGATATGTGGATGCAGAACCGCTACTATCGCAACTACGGTGTGATTGCGGGCTTTCTGACCAACATTCAGAACCTGCAGGTGGATAAGCCCGAGGGCTATAGCCAGGAGGCGGTGCAGGCCATCATTGATAAGGATGCTTCTCAGGACTTGGCCCCGGAATTTGAGGGCAGCTATAAAAATGAGGGCGACGGGTCTGTGACCCAGTCCAATATCATCTTCGTGATGAACGAGTCCTTCTGGG
Source organism: Allofournierella sp. CML151 (assembly GCF_027853465.1). Taxonomy (NCBI): domain Bacteria; kingdom Bacillati; phylum Bacillota; class Clostridia; order Eubacteriales; family Oscillospiraceae; genus Allofournierella; species Allofournierella sp. CML151. The sequence continues at coordinate 17,515 of NZ_JAPNNW010000022.1, forward strand.
ATGTGGCCGAGCTGGAGGAATACGGGGTGGAGTTCGATCAGGAGATCACCCCCAATCTGCACCGGCTGATGGAAAGCGCCGCCTATGGCAAGGCCTACAGCCCCAGCTTCGGCGGCGGCACCTGCGATGTGGAGTTTGAGGCGCTCACCGGCTACTCGGTGGAGTTCCTGCCCAGTGGGTGCAAGCCCTTCCAGCAGCATGTGACCCGGCCCATGTTCTCGGTGGCTTCCTATTTAAAAGAGCAGGGCTACGCCACCCAGGCGGTCCACTGCTATTATGCCAAGTTCTGGAGCCGCAACACCGCTTACCCCAATCTGGGCTTTGACGAATTCATCTCGCTGGAGGATTTCGAAAATCCGGAGAAGAAGCGTGACTACTACTGGGGCGGCGGTCTGGTGACCGACGCTGAGATGACCCGCCGCATCATCCAGGAATGGGAGGAGCGGGACCAGGATCAGCCCCTGTTCATGCACGCGGTGACCATGCAGAACCACACCAGCTACAACGAGGCCAACTACCCCGAGGAGGAGCTGGTGGATATTGTGAAAGCCCCCGAGGGCATCAGCGACAAGACCCTGGGCGCTCTGCGGGACTTCGCCACCGGCGTGAAGGAAGCGGACGCTATGCTGGGCGAGCTGACCGATTACTTCTCCCAGGTGGATGAGCCGGTGATTCTGGTGTTCTGGGGCGACCATTACAACCCCATCGGCAGCGGCTATGAGGTTTACACCGCCACGGGTTACTCCTCCTCGCAGGACAGCGAGGCCCCGGAGCTGCACCAGATGCCCTTGATGATCTGGTCCAACTACTGGGACGAGCCGGTGGACATCGGCACCGTAGCGGCCTACGAAATCAGCCCGGTGACCTTCGAACTGTACGGCCTGGAGCAGCCCGCGCTGTTCGACCACCTGATCGACCAGCTGTCGGTTTACCGCAGCCGTACGCACGGTGTGACCATTCAGCCGGACGGCTCGGCGGATACCGAGGAGCTGACCGAAGAACAGACCCAGTGGTTTGATGAGCACTGGATGCTGCAATATGACCTGATGTTCGGCCAGGAATACGCCCTGGAAGAGCAGTGAGAGGGGGCGGCAGAGCCTTGCGGGGCTCCGCCGCCCTTTTTTGCGGTGTTTCGCAGCTTTTTTCGCGGAGAAATGCGAAAAAAGTGCTTGTAATCCAGGCACCCTTGTGGTATACTATACCGGCAATACACACGCATTGCTTTGTTCCCCTGTGCCTGCAAGGGTGGGAGATCATGCATGCAATGCGGAGGTAAAAACAATTTTTTGGAGGATTTAAACATGGCAGTAGTATCTATGAAGCAGCTTCTCGAAGCCGGCGTGCACTTCGGTCACCAGACCCGCCGCTGGAACCCCAAGATGGCGAAGTACATCTTCACCGAGCGTAACGGCATCTACATCATCGACCTGCAGAAGACCGTTAAGAAACTGGACGAGGCTTACAACTTTGTTCGCGAGGTTGCTTCCGAGGGCGGCGAGATCCTGTTTGTCGGCACCAAGAAGCAGGCTCAGGAGTCCATTAAGGACGAGGCTACCCGCTGCGGCATGCACTATGTGAACGCTCGTTGGCTGGGCGGCATGCTGACCAACTTCCGCACCATCCGCAAGCGCATCGACCGTCTGGAGCAGCTGCGCCAGATGAGCGAGGACGGCACCTTTGATCTGCTGCCCAAGAAGGAAGTTGCCAAGCTGGAGCTGGAGATCGAGAAGCTGGAGAAGTTCCTGGGCGGTGTGAAGAACATGCACGGCCTGCCCAAGGCGATGTTCATCGTTGACCCCCACAAGGAGCGCATTGCTGTGGCTGAGGCCCGCAAGCTGAACATCCCCATCGTGGCTATCGTCGACACCAACTGCAACCCCGACGAGATCGACTACGTGATCCCCGGCAACGACGACGCCATCCGTGCTGTTAAGCTGATCGCCGGCGCTATGGCCGACGCCGTGATGGAAGGCCGCCAGGGCGAGCAGAACGCCGCCGAGGAGACCGCTGAGGCTGCTGAGGCCTGAGCACCCACCATTTTCCACCGATAACGAAAGGGGATAATCAAAATGGCTTTTACTGCACAAGACGTTAAGAACCTGCGTGAGCAGACCGGCTGCGGCATGATGGATTGCAAGAAGGCTCTGACCGAGTCCAATGGCGATTTCGACAAGGCTGTTGAGTACCTGCGTGAGAAGGGCCTGGCTGCCGCTCAGAAGAAGGCTGGCCGCATCGCCGCCGAGGGCATGGTTTACGCCACTGTCTGCGGCAAAGTAGGCGTTGTGGTTGAGGTGAACGCCGAGACCGACTTCGTGGCCAAGAACGATATGTTCCAGACCTTCGTAAAGGACGTTGCCAATGTTGTTGCCGAGCAGAACCCCGCTGACGTGGACGCTCTGCTGGCCTGCAAGATGGGCGAGGACACCGTTGAGGCTGCTCTGAAGGAGAAGATCCTGGTCATCGGCGAGAACATCAAGATCCGCCGTTTCGAGCGCTTCGAGGGCATCTGCTCCGCTTACATCCATGCCGGCGGCACCCATGCCGTTCTGGTTAGCTTCGAGACCAGCGAGGAGATCGCTGCGAAGCCCGAGTTCGAGGCTTACGGCAAGGACATTGCCATGCAGATCGCCGCTGCCAACCCCGGTTACCTGTGCGAGGCCGATGTGCCCGCTGAGGTGATCGAGAAGGAGAAGGAGATCCTGCTGGCTCAGATCGCTAACGATCCCAAGAACGCCAACAAGCCCGACGCCATCAAGGAGAAGATGGTTCTGGGCCGCATCGGCAAGTTCTACAAGGAGAACTGCCTGGTGGATCAGGAGTTCGTTAAGGACAACGAGCTGACCGTTGCCAAGTACACCGATAAGGTGGCCAAGGAGCTGGGCGGCGAGATCAAGATCACCAAGTTCGCCCGTTACGAGAAGGGCGAGGGCCTGGAGAAGAAGTCCGACGACTTCGCTGCCGAGGTTGCCAGCATGATGAAGTAAGTCGATTTCGGCTTACTCGTGCCTTCCGGGGCGCAGATCATTCGCTTTCATCCTGCCGGTGCAGTGCTGGTCCCGTTTTTGTGGGCGAAAGCCTTTGGGAGAACAGGCGGGGCTGTGTACGGCCCGGTGATCCGATTGTGAATAGAAGGCTTCGGCCCGGCGTTCGCAGTGGTTTTAAGTCGCACACTGCGAAACAGCGCACAAGGGCTGACAAACAAGCCGTAGAGGGCGGTGCTCAAATGAGCACCGCCCTTTTTCTGTGCTTTTTCTTCTCTGAGTTTGTAATAAACAAGCAAGGTGATCAAGCAGCCAGAAGTGATGAAATGTGCTTTTTACGCGGAATTCTGCGTGGGAAAAACTTGGGAACCGGCATTTCGATTCGGTTTTGATTGCTGCGTTTTGTCCTTTTGGAGCATACACATTGTTTCAATGTACTAATTTGCAATAATAAAGTGGTAATTCGACCAAATCGCTTGCAAATGGCCAAAAGTCGTGCTACAATAATCCCTGCTCATGAGAGATAAGGGCCGTCCGCTGAAAAGAAGGCGGGGCAGGCTCTGTTTTTTTGCCTGTGTGAGCTGCGGCAAAACGGGCAAAGCTTTGTGTAAATTACCGTAAAAATTCCATGGTGCGGGCTTGCTTTTTGGAATTTTATGTGATACACTTTAGTCAAATAAAACAAGAAAGCAAATTGTGAGGTGCGTAATGGCTGACAAGAATCATCTGAGAAACCCCGCGACCACCGCGTTGTTCGAGGCCATCCTTTCTTTGCAGAGCATGGAAGAGTGCTATACCTTCTTCGAGGATCTTTGCACCATGAAGGAGCTGGCCGACATGGCCCAGCGTCTGGAGGCTGCCAAGATGCTGCTGGACGGCAAGACTTACGAGCAGATCGTAAAGAGCGTGGAAATCAGCACGGCGACCATCAGCCGCATCAACCGCTGCATCCAGTATGGCAACGGCGGCTACGAGCTGATCATCGACCGCGTGAAGCAGAATGCCCAGCCCGAAGGTGAGCAGGCTGCGGAATAAGCGGACAAGGTTCCCCATAAGAATGAAAAAGAACACCCGGATGTATTTCATCCGGGTGTTCTTTTTGTTTGATTTGATGTGGCCCGATTCTCAGGGAACGGGTTGCCGCCGGTGAGCGCTTAGCCTTCCTGGGGACGGAAGATAATGTTGCCCTCGTCGTCCACGCCTTCCACAATGGCCAGGCTGGTGAGCTTGTAGCCCGCAGCGCGCAGGGAGTCACCGCCGGGCTGGAAGCCCTTCTCAATGGTGATACCAATGCCGCACACGGTGGCGCCGGCCTGCTCACATACATCCAGCAGGCCGTGCATGGCCTTACCCACTGCCATGAAATCGTCCAGGATCAGCACCCGATCCTCGGGGCCCAGGAACTTCTTGGCCAGGGTGATGTCGTAGTCTTTACCGTAAGTAAAGGAATGTACGGTGGAGGTAAAGACCTCGCCGTCCAGATTTTTGCTCTTTGCCTTCTTGGCAAATACCACCGGAACATCAAAGTAACGGGCGGTCATGCAGGCGATGGCAATACCGGAGGCCTCGATGGTGAGGATCTTGTTGATGCCGTCGTCCTTGTAAATCCGATAGAATTCCTTGCCGATCTCGTCCAGCAGGTTTACATCCAGCTGATGGTTCAAAAAGGAATCCACTTTAATAATATTGCCCGGGCGGACCTGACCGTCCTTTACGATTCGCTCTTCCAGCAGTTTCATACTTTTATAACGCTCCCTACACAAAAGTATCCCCACCGCGGGCAAAATGCACACACGGAAAAAGGTAATACACCTATTATACAGAAAAGCGAAGGGTTTGCAATGCTTAAAACGCTCTTTTTTGCTGAAAAAACAGCTTTTTCCTGGAAGAATAATAACGAAAGCATTACAAATTGCCAAATGAACAGATTAATTTGTCCAAAAAACCAAAGAAGGCTGTGCATTATCACTACGTTTGCGCTTTACAACGATAAAAAGTATGTGAAAATAGCGAATTGCAATTTTACACTGATGTCCGTATAATTTAGAAAAGCAAAAAATTCCCCCCACAGAAAACAGATAAGGGGTGTGCGGGGGAAGATCGGAGGAGAACCCACATGAAAAAAGCAATGAGTTTGGTCCTTGCGGCCGCAATGGCATTCAGCTTCGCTGCTTGTGGCGGTGCATCCGGCACCAGCGGCGCGACATCCACCGCTTCCGGTGCAGCATCCACCACCGGCACCGCCTCCGGCGCGGCCATTAAGATCGGCGGCATCGGCCCCCTGACCGGCGGCGCTGCAATCTACGGCAACGCTGTTAAGAACGGCGCCGAGCTGGCTGTGGAAGAGATCAACGCCCAGGGCGGCCTGCAGTTCGAGCTGAACTTCCAGGACGACGAGAATGACCCTGAGAAGTCTCTGAACGCTTACAATAACCTGAAGGACTGGGGCATGCAGGCTCTGCTGGGCACCGTTACCACTCAGCCCTGCCTGACCGTAGCACCTGAGACCGCTGCGGACAACATGTTCCTGCTGACTCCCTCTGCTTCTGCAGTGGATGTCATCAAGGAAGACAATGCCTTCCAGGTTTGCTTCACCGACCCCAACCAGGGCGTTGCTTCCGCGGACTACATCGCTGATAACGGCCTGGCCACCAAGATCGCCATCATCTACGACAGCTCCGACGCTTATTCTTCCGGCATCCACGACAAGTTCAAGGAAGAGGCTGCCACCAAGGGCCTGGAGATCGTAGCCGACGAGGCTTTCACTGCCGACAACAAGACCGATTTCTCCGTACAGGTTCAGAAGGCCAAGAGCTCCGGCGCTGAGCTGGTGTTCCTGCCCATCTACTACAGCGAAGCCAACCTGATCATCCAGGAGATGAACAAGCAGGGCTGCACCGCTTCTGTATTTGGTTGTGACGGTCTGGACGGTCTGCTGACCATCGAAGGCGCCGACACCTCCCTGTTCGAGGGCGTAATGCTGCTGACTCCCTTCGCTGCCGACGCGCAGGACGAGAAGACCCAGAACTTCGTTTCCAAGTATGAAGAGAAGTACGGCGAGACTCCCAACCAGTTCGCTGCTGACGCTTACGACGGTGTTTACACCATCCTGGCTGCCTGCGAGCAGGGTGGTGTGACCGCTGATATGGACGCTTCTGCTGTTTGCGATGCGCTGAAAGCTGCCATGACTCAGATCACCGTAGACGGTCTGACCGGCGAAGGCATGAAGTGGGAAGCCACCGGCGAAGTAAACAAGGCTCCTCGTGCCGTTAAGATCCAGAACGGTGCCTACACCGCAATGTAATTGAAACAGTCCGGCCTGGTCCGGTGCTGAAAGGGCTGCTCGCCGGGGGCGCAGCAGCCCTTTTTTATTCAAAAACCGGCAAAATCCGGCAGAAAATGCTGCGGGATTCTTGTGTGCACTTTACAGCAGTGCTATAATAATCCATATATTCTGTGCGGTGGCGGCAGACAGGTGTAGGCATCACCGGTCCGCCGCCGCGAAAAAAGGGGAATCGAGTATGGAATTTCTATCCTACTTAATCAACGGCATCAGCCTGGGCAGTGTGTATGCCATCATCGCCTTGGGCTACACCATGGTGTACGGCATTGCCAAGATGCTGAACTTTGCCCATGGCGACGTAATCATGGTGGGCAGCTACATTGTGTTCATTGCGGTGAACCAGATGGGCATGCCTCCGCTGCTGGCCATTGTTATTTCCATGGCTTTGTGCACGCTGCTGGGCATCGTAATCGAGCGGTTTGCCTATAAGCCGCTGCGCAGTGCCTCTTCTCTGGCAGTTCTGATCACCGCCATCGGCGTGAGCTACCTGCTGCAGAACCTGGCGCTGCTCATCTGGGGCGCGGACCCCAAGTCCTTCACCTCCGTGGTGGGGCTGGCTCCGGTGCAGCTGGCCGGTGGCCGTCTGGTCATCTCCGGCGAGACCATTGTGACCATTGTGGTGAGCGCTATCATCATGGCTGGTCTGATCTTCTTCGTGAACAACACCAAAATGGGCCGGGCTATGCTGGCCGTGAGCGAGGATAAGGGCGCTGCTCAGCTGATGGGCATCAATGTGAACTCTACCATCGCCATGACCTTCGCCATCGGTTCTGCCCTGGCTGCAGTGGCCGGCGTGCTGCTGTGCTCCGCCTATCCCACTCTGCAGCCCACCACCGGTGCCATGCCTGGCATCAAGGCCTTCACTGCTGCGGTGTTCGGCGGTATCGGCTCCATTCCCGGCGCCTTTGTGGGCGGCATCCTGCTGGGCGTGATCGAAATCATGAGCAAAGCTTACATTTCCACCCAGCTGGCGGACGCCATCGTGTTCGCGGTGCTGATCATTGTGCTGCTGGTGCGTCCCACCGGCCTGCTGGGCAAGAAAATCAGTGAAAAGGTGTGAGGTGGCGGTTATGAATATGCTGAAAACCATGAAAAAGTCCACCCGCAGCAACCTGATCACCTATGGCATTGTAGTGCTGTTTTATCTGGTGATGCAGCTGCTGGCCAGCGGCGGTCTGCTGAGCAACTCCATGCAGGGCATGCTGGTGCCCATCTGCACCTATGTGGTCCTGGCAGTATCCCTGAACCTGACCGTCGGCATCCTGGGCGAGCTGAGCCTGGGCCATGCTGGCTTCATGAGCGTCGGTGCTTTTTCCGGCGCGGTGTACTGGATGATCGCGGGGCAGAACCTGCCCTCCGCTCTGGGTCTGGCGGTGGCCATGCTCATCGGCGGCGTGATGGCCGGTGTATTCGGCTTCCTGATCGGCATCCCTGTGCTGCGGCTGCGGGGTGACTATCTGGCCATCGTAACCCTGGCCTTCGGCGAGATCATCAAGAACATCCTGAATGCCATCTATCTGGGCTGGGACAGCAACGGCTTCCATTTCTCCATGAAGGATGCCACATCTCTGAACATGGGCGAGGACGGCGAGGTCATCATCAATGGCGCCATCGGCATCAGCGGCATGACCAAGGCCTCTAGCTTCACCGCGGGCATCATCCTGGTGCTCATCACCCTGTTTGTGGTGCTGAACCTGATCAATTCCCGCGCTGGCCGTGCGATCATGTCCATCCGTGACAACCGCATCGCTGCCGAGGCAACCGGCATCAATGTGACCAAGTACAAGCTGATGGCTTTCATCACCTCCGCCTTCCTGGCAGGTATGGCGGGCGTACTGTATGCGCTGAATATGTCCGCTCTGGCGGCCAAGAAGTTTGACTACAACACCTCCATCCTGGTGCTGGTATTCGTGGTTCTGGGCGGCATCGGTAACATCCGCGGCTCTGTGATTGCGGCTGCGGTTCTGTATGTGCTGCCTGAGCTGCTGCGCGGCCTGAACGACTACCGCATGCTGATCTATGCGGTGATCCTGATCGTTATGATGATCTTCAACCAGAGCCCCCAGGTGGTGGCCTGGCGCCATCAGGTGTGGGAAAAGCTTTCCACCATCGGCCTGTTCCAGAAGCTGGCACAGTCGAAAAAACAAAACAAGGGGGAGGCATAATCCATGGCTCTGCTTGAAGTAATGAATGTGGGCATCGCTTTTGGCGGTCTGCAGGCGGTGGCCCAGCTGGATATGAAGATCGAAAAGGGTCATCTGTATGGCCTGATCGGCCCCAACGGTGCGGGCAAAACCACGGTGTTTAATATGCTCACCGGCGTGTACCGCCCCACCGAGGGTGATATCATCCTGGATGGAAAGAACATCACCGGCAAGGCTCCGGCCAAGATCAACCAGGCCGGCATTGCCCGTACTTTCCAGAACATCCGCCTGTTCAGCCAGATGACCGTGCTGGACAACGTGAAAATCGGCCTGCACAACCAGGTCAAGTATCCTATGTGGACCGGTGTGTTCCGCCTGCCTGGCTTCAAGGAGAAGGAGCAGGAGATGGACTACCGTGCCATGAAGCTGCTTAAAATCTTTGATCTGGATAAGGAAGCCAATCTGCCTGCTTCCAGCCTGCCTTACGGCAAGCAGCGCAAGCTGGAGATCGCCCGTGCGTTGGCCACCAATCCCAAGCTGTTGCTGCTGGACGAACCCGCTGCTGGCATGAACCCCAGCGAGAGCGAGGAGCTGATGAACACCATCAAGTTCGTGCAAAAGGAGTTCGATGTGGCTATCCTGCTCATTGAGCACGACATGAACTTCGTGATGGGCATCTGCGAATACATCTATGTGCTGGATTACGGCCGGGTCATTGCCCAGGGCAACGGCGAATCCATCCGCAATAACCCCAAGGTCATTGCGGCATATCTGGGAGGTGACTGACCATGGGTGAGATGCTTCGCGTAAGCGATCTGAATGTGTTCTATGGCTCCATCCATGCCATCAAGGATATCTCGTTCCATGTGGACGAGGGCGAGATTGTGACCCTGATCGGTGCCAACGGCGCCGGTAAGACCACAACCATGCATGCCATTTCCGGTTTGCTGAAGCCCAAGAGCGGCACCATCGACTTCCTGGGCAACCGCATCAGCCAGATGGAAGCGCACAAGATCATCCGTCTGGGCCTGGCTCAGGTTCCGGAAGGACGCCGGGTGTTCAGCCACCTGACCGTGCAGGAGAATCTGTCTATGGGCGCCTTCACCCGTAAGGACGGCGCTTCCGCCATTGCGCAGGATCTGGAAATGGTGTTCGACCGGCTGCCCCGTTTGAAGGAGCGGCGCAAGCAACAGGCAGGCACTCTGTCCGGCGGTGAGCAGCAGATGCTGGCCATTGGCCGTGCACTGATGTGCAAGCCCAAGATGCTGCTGCTGGATGAGCCCTCCATGGGCCTGTCGCCCCTGCTGGTCAAGGAGATCTTCAAGATCATCGAGGACGTAAACAAGGACGGTGTGACCGTTCTGCTGGTGGAACAGAACGCCAAGATGGCTCTGGAGATTGCCGACCGCGCCTACGTGCTGGAAACCGGCACCGTGAAGATGGAAGGCCCCGCCGATGAGCTGGCCAATAACATCGAAGTGCGCAAAGCTTACCTGGGCTGCTGAGCAGAAAATAACCGAACAAACGCCCCCTCCGAAAATTCTCCGAAAGGGGCGTTTGCTTTAATGGCTGATAACTCAGATGAAACAAAGCCGCTGTATCAACCGGAGAAAATATGCTATAATAAAAAGCGCTCAGCCCAGATGCCCGGCTTTGACCGGAGCAGGGCGGGCGCTTTTTGCTTTGGTATGGAGGCGGTTTTCGTTGACAAAGGATCTGACCCAGGGCGGTATCACAAAGACCCTGGTGCTGTTTTCACTGCCTATGATTGCGGGCAATCTGCTGCAGCAGCTGTACAACATTGCCGATACCCTGATCGTGGGCCGGTTTCTGGGGGCAAATGCCCTGGCGGCGGTGGGCTCGGCTTACACGCTCATGACCTTCCTCACGTCGATTCTGCTGGGCCTTGCCATGGGCAGCGGAGCGCTGGTATCCATCTGCTGGGGTCAGCGGGACGGGGAGCGGATGCGCTCCTGCGTGGCGGCCTCCTTTACGCTGATCGGCGTGTTGGCTGCCCTGCTTACCGTGGGCGTTTATCTGCTGGTGGACCCCATTCTGGCTCTGCTGCAGGTACCGGAGCAGGTCTGGGACCTGATGCGGGTGTATCTGCTGGTGATCTTTGCGGGCATTCCCGCCACCTTCCTGTACAACTATTTCGCTTGTATGCTGCGGGCGGTGGGCAACTCGGCGGTGCCGCTGGCTTTTTTGGGCGTTTCCTCGGTAATGAACATCGGATTGGATCTGCTTTTCGTGCTGCGCTTTGACTGGGGCGTGGCGGGAGCGGCCTTTGCCACCGTGCTCAGCCAGTATCTGTCCGGCATCGGGCTGGCGGTGTACAGCCTGTTCGGTGCCCGGGAGCTGCTGCCCCACAAACAGCACTGGCGCTTTGGCCGGGCCCGTCTGGCCGAGGTGGCCAGTTACTCACTGCTCACCTGCATGCAGCAGTCCATTATGAACTTCGGCATCCTGATGGTGCAGGGCCGGGTGAACAGCTTTGGCCCGACGGTGATGTCTGCTTTTGCGGCCGCGGTGAAGATCGACACCTTCGCCTACATGCCTGCCCAGGATCTGGGCAACGCCTTTTCCACCTTCGTGGCCCAGAACTACGGAGCAGGCAAGGCTGACCGCATCCAGAAGGGCATCCGGCGGGCGGTGGCCATCTCGGCCGGGTTCTGTGTGGCAGTGAGCGCCCTGGTGTTTGTTTTTGCCCACCCGCTGATGCTCATCTTTGTGGCCCCTGAGGAGACCGAGATCCTGGCCATCGGCGTGCAGTATCTGCGCATTGAGGGAAGCTTCTACTACGGCATCGGCTGTCTGTTTTTGCTGTACGGCCTCTATCGGGCCATGGAAAAGCCGGGCATGTCGGTGGTGCTTACCATTCTTTCGCTGGGTACCCGAGTCATCCTGGCCTATGGCCTGTCCGCGATCCCGGCCATCGGGGTCACCGGCATCTGGTGGTCGGTTCCCATCGGCTGGTTCCTGGCAGACCTGGTGGGCTTTGTATATTACTGGAAAAACCGTGCCCGGTTGCAGGCTGTGCTGACCGGGAGCGCAAAAGGAGAAACAACATGAAAGAACGCTTGACACATCTTTATTTCGGCAACGGCAAGGGCAAAACCACCGCCTCCATGGGCCTGGCGCTGCGGGCGCTGGGTAACGGCTGGCGTGTGGTGGTGGTCCAGTTCCTGAAAAGCTACCCCAGCGGGGAGGTTGCCGGGCTGGAAAAGCTGGGTGCCAGGGTAATCCGCAGCACTGAAACCATGAAGTTCGTCTTCAAAATGACCGAAGAAGAAAAACAGGCCGCCCGGGCCGTGCAGCAGAAGATGCTGAACGAGGCCATCCGTCTGGTGAACGAGGACCAGGTGGACCTGCTGGTGCTGGACGAGGCAGGCTCCCTCTGCCAGCTGGATATGCTGGAGGATATGAATATCCTGCGCCAGCTGGTGGAGCACAAGCCTGCAGGACTGGAGCTGGTGATCACCGCCCACGAGCCCGCCCAGTGGCTGATGGATGCGGCGGACTACTGCACCGAAATGCGCTGCCACCGTCATCCCTTCGACCGGGGCATCCCGGGCCGCAAGGGTGTGGAGTTCTAAAACGCCTTCGGATACAAAAACAGAAAACGCCCGTGATCTGGCAAACTGCACAGATCACGGGCGTTTTTTCGTTGTTGTTTATGGAAGGAGAAAAACGGGGAAATTAGCGCTCTTCGGCATTCTCATCCGCTTTGGCAGGCTCCGGCGGAGCCAGAGGGCTTACCACCGCATCCTCCAGCCGGTGGTCCCGCACCCGAGCGGTGTAAATGCACACCGGCGGCAGCTTGGCGGAAAAACGCTCCTGGTCGGCAGGTACCGTGCCCAGCTGACCGAACACAAAGCCGCCGAAGGTGTCGTATGTATCCAGAAGCTCTTCGTCTATCTCCAGCGACAGACTGCGGGCTACCTCCTTCAGGGGAGCGGAGCCCTGTACCCGCCAGCGGCCGGGGGTCAGAGGTTCGATCTCCCGGGGCTGAGCAGCCTTTTCCATGTCGTCCTCCAGATCACCCACCAGCTGCTCCAGCAGGTCGTTCATGGTCACCACACCGGTCACACCGCCGTATTCGTCCAGTACCACGGCAAAATGGTTGCGAGTGCGCTTCATTTCCCGGAACAGCACGTCCGCCCGCAGATGCTGGGGCACAAAATAGGCCGGACGTACCGCCTTTTCCATCACCTGAGCACGGCTGCGGTCCTGCAGGCGGAAGTAATCCCGCACGTTCAGGATACCGATTACATCGTCGGCGGTCTCACCGCATACCGGGTATTTGGCGAAGCGACTCTCCCGGATGGTGGCAGCCCAAACCTCGTCGCTGTCCTCCTGCCAGAGCACGGTCAGCTCGGTGCGGTGGGTGGCGAATTCGGCCACGGTGCGGTCGTCAAACTCAAATACGTTCTGGATGAACTCCCGTTCCTCCTGGTCGATCACACCCTTTTCGCTGCCCGCGTCCACCATCATGCGGATTTCTTCCTCGCTCACCTCGTCCTCCTCAGCGTTGGGGTCCAGACCGCACAGTCGGAGTACAAGGTTGGTGGAGGCGGTGAGCACCCACACGATGGGGGAGGCCACCCGGGCCAGCGCTGAGATCATGCCGGACATGGACAGCGCCAGGCTTTCCGCCTTTTTCATGGCCAGGCGTTTGGGTACCAGCTCACCGAATACCAGAGTAAAGTAGGAAAGAATCAGGGTGATGAGCACCACCGATACTGCGTTTAGGGTATGGGCGGGCACCGGCACACCCAGGCTGAGCAGGCTGTCCACCAGGATGCCCGCGAAGTTGTCCGCCGCGAAGGCGCTGCCCAGGAAGCCGGACAGGGTAATGGCGACCTGAATGGTGGCCAAAAAGCGAGCGGGCTGGCTGGTCAGCCGGGCCAGCCGCACAGCGCGCTTGTCGCCCTGGGCAATGAGCTGGGCCAGCTTGGCGTCGCTCACCGAGATCACTGCGATCTCAGCGCAGGCGAACACTGCGTTCAGTGCGATCAGAATGATTTGCAGAAGAATCTGCCATACAATGGGGTTCATAAAATATAAGCTCCTTTTTCAAGTTGGTGAATCAAAAAACAGGCGGGGCGGGCAAGTCGGATTGACACCCGCAAAGAGGAAAGTGCCGCTAGCGCAGCATCCGTCTGAAACGCAAAAAGACACGCCCGTTTCCCGCAAGGGCAGAAAACAGGTGTGTCTTGTACCGTCTGTCTGATTCAATTGCAATGGGGCATCGGACAGGGTCGCCGTCGTCCATAAATCAAATGCTCTCCTTTTCGGGTTTAGTGGGAATACCTAGATGATACAGGATATGAGGCAGCTTTGTCAAGCGTCGGATGGGGGCGATTTTGGGCGCTTTTACCAGTATCGGCTGGATAATCGCTGTGCGCACTGGAAAAACGGAAAAAGCGGCGAAATACCGGCAAATTTTCGATTTTGCTGTTTCCTTGCCCCAAAAGATGTGCTATAATCATGGGTAAACTGTGAAGCAAACCAGTCGCAAAGGGAGGAAAATCAATGGCAGAAACCATCTTAGTTGTGGACTTTGGCGGCCAGTACAATCAGCTGATCGCCCGCCGTGTGCGTGAGTGCCACGTTTACAGCGAGATCGTGTCCTACACCAAGGCCATGGAGGCCATCCGGGAGAAAAAGCCCGCCGGCATCATCTTTACCGGTGGCCCCAACAGCGTATATCTGGAGGATTCCCCCTCCATCAGCACCGAGGTGTTCGAGCTGGGCATCCCCGTGCTGGGCATCTGCTACGGCTCGCAGCTGATGATGCATCTGCTGGGCGGCCATGTGTGTGTTGCCCCCGAGCGGGAATACGGCAAGACCGAGGTCAACGTGGACACCAAGAGCAAGCTGTTCCAGGGCGTGAGCGAAAAGACCATCTGCTGGATGAGCCATAACGATTACATCGAGAAGGCGGCTCCCGGCTTTACCATCAGCGCCTACACCACCAACTGCCCGGTGGCTGCCATGGAGTGGCCCGAGCGCAACCTGTACGCCGTGCAGTTCCACCCCGAAGTGCTGCACACCCAGGAAGGCACCAAGATGCTCTCCAACTTTGTGTACAACGTTTGCGGCTGCAAGGGCGAGTGGACCATGGACTCCTTTGTGGAGAAGTCCATCGAGGCCATCCGTGCCAAGGTAGGCGACGGAAAGGTGCTGTGCGCTCTGTCCGGCGGTGTGGACAGCTCTGTGGCTGCCGTTATGCTGGCCAAGGCAGTGGGCAAGCAGCTCACCTGCGTGTTCGTGGACCACGGCCTGCTGCGTAAGAACGAAAGCGAAGAGGTTTGCAGCGTGTTCGGACCCGAGGGTCCCTACGACCTGAACTTCATCTGCGTGAATGCCCGTCAGCGCTTCTACGATAAGCTGAAGGGTGTGGAAGAGCCCGAGAAGAAGCGCAAGATCATCGGCGAGGAGTTTATTCGCGTCTTCGAGGAAGAGGCCAAGAAAATCGGCATTGTAGACTTCCTGGTGCAGGGCACCATCTACCCCGACGTGGTGGAGAGCGGCGCCGGTGGCGAGAGCACCGTGATCAAGAGCCACCACAACGTGGGCGGCCTGCCGGATTACGTGGACTTCAAGGAAATCATCGAGCCTCTGCGCGACCTGTTCAAGGACGAGGTGCGCAACGCGGGCCGTCAGCTGGGTATTCCTGAGTACCTGGTAAGCCGTCAGCCCTTCCCGGGCCCCGGTCTGGCCATCCGCATCATCGGTGAGGTGACCGAGGAGAAGATCAAGATGGTGCAGGACGCCGACGCCATCTGGCGCGAGGAGATCGCTGCCGCCGGTGAGGACAAGAACCTGGGCCAGTACTTCGCAGCACTGACCAACATGCGCAGCGTAGGCGTTATGGGCGACGAGCGCACCTATGATTACGCTGTGGCCCTGCGTGCGGTGACCACCACCGACTTCATGACCGCCGAGCCTGCCTACCTGCCCTGGGATCTGATTGCCAAGGTGACCAGCCGCATCGTGAACGAGGTTCCCCACATTAACCGCGTCATGTACGACTGCACCGGTAAGCCCCCGGCAACCATCGAGTTCGAATGATTTCAAGGCCTTGAAAAACCGCATAGTTAAGCGGTTTCTTGACTTTTGAAATGGCTCGTGGCAACGATTTGGCAACACTTTTTCATTATTCATAAAAAGAGAGCTAACTGATTTTGATTAGTCAGTTAGCTCTCTTTTTTATTTAATACCCTCTTAAATTATGCAGTAGGTCAGAAAGTTCTTGATTAAGAGCTATAAAGTTAAGGAGGTACTTTTCGGTAATCTCGAATTGCTTATTTCCATTTTTTGCTCTTTCTTTTGTCGCCAATGTCTGTTCGTCAGATGCGTTTGTAATGTGATAGCTATGAATAATTCGATTCCGCATTTTAATAATTTTGGCAAACAGTGTTTCAATTTTATCTCCGCATTTTGAAGTGATGATTTCATGAACACTTTCCTTGAGATGCCCTGATTCTAAGTCTATTAGATGATACCAGTCGTATTTATTTAAGTCATCACATCTGAGAATATTCTCAATTATAAATGCATTGTTTGAGTTAAAAACACAAATAGCGCTCCCTAACAGTTCGCGATATTGCTTAGTAGGTAGAGATTGTCTTGTATAGCTTTCGTACATCTTGATTTCCTCGTACTATATCTTTCCATCAAACATCCTGTACTGGCAAATTACTAAGTTCCTGCGAAGGTACCTTTGTCCAGCACTTGGTCTTATCAAACTTCGGGTAGTGATAGCGCCACTTGTCATAGTCCTCCTTGGAGATTTCGCCAGCCTCAAGCTTGGCAGCTTGCTCCCGCCAGCTGCACAGCATCTCGTGCAGCCGGGCAGCGTCCTTGTTTTTTCGCACATCGACCGTCAAGCAGACTTCTCCATCCAGCTCGCTGATCTTGAGCCCGTAGTTGTCCTCCAGGGTGAACAAGGTGTGCATAAGCCCCACATAGGAGTCTATGTCCGGGACGGAGAGGGCATGGGGAGAGACATCCAGTACCTGGGCTAGGGCAGCGGTAAGGTCCGCCTTAGGGGTTCTTGATCCTGTTTCGTACTGAGCAAGGCGCACATCGGCGGACTTCTCCGGAAAGCCCAGCGCCATGCCGAGATATTTCTGTGTCATCCCTCGAAGGAGACGGAAAAAGTGAATCCGTTCACCAATTGCCATATCATTCACTCCAATCATTGGTTATCCTCAGAAAAAAGCGTAGCAGAAATGCTTAGTAAAGTCAAGAAAATATTAAACAATTTTATTTAATGTGTCCTGCGTGTTCTAGTTGACATAAGCTATTATGCTTAGTATAATGAAAATGAACTAAGCATAATAGCTTAGTGACGGGCGAGCGAAAGAATGCAGAGAAACGGGAGGGGGAATGGAGCACAACATCCAGACACCGAATTCATTAACGAAAAAAGGGAGGTATTTTCAATGCAGGCAGAAAACTTCATGCGCGTAGAGGAAGTAGCCCAAGAGCTTGGAATTTCAAAGTCTCACGCCTATAAGGTAATTCACAAGCTCAACGCTGAACTCCGGGACAAGGGCTATTTGACCATCTCTGGGCGGGTAAATCGAAACTTTTTCATGGAGAAGTTTTGCTACGGCAAGGCGGGAAAGGAGGGCTAACCATGGCAGTCTACAAGGAAGAAAAAACCAACACCTGGCGGGCGGTCTACCGTTACACGGCCTGGAATGGCGAGCGCAAGCAGACACAGAAGAGGGGATTCAAGACTAAGCGGGAGGCACAGGCCTGGGAGAGAGAACAGCTCAACAAAACCAGCGCCGATCTGGACATGACCTTTAAGAGTTTCGTGGATCTCTACACGGCGGATATGAAGACCCGGCTCAAGGAAAACACTTGGGCCACCAAAGATCACATCATCAGCACCAAGCTGTTGCCCTACTTCGGCAGGCTGAAAATGTGTAACATCACTGCCCAGCAAATTATTACCTGGCAGAACGAGATGATGAACCACAGAGACGAGAACGGCAAACCATACTCACCAGTGTACTTAAAGACGCTGCACAATCAGCTTAGTGCTATCTTTAATCATGCGGTTCGATACTATAATCTTCGAGAAAATCCCTGCAAAAAGGCTGGTGGTATGGGAAAAAACAAAAATCGCGAGATGATGTTTTGGACCAAGGAACAGTACCTGAAATTTGCTGAGGTGATGATGGAAAAGCCGCTGTCCTTCTACGCCTTTGAGATGCTCTACTGGTGTGGTATCCGGGAGGGGGAGTTGCTGGCTCTGACTCCAGCAGACTTTGACTTCGAAAAATGTACTGTGTCTATCAATAAGTCTTACCAGCGGCTGAACGGCCAGGATTTGATTACCACACCCAAAACCGAAAAGAGCAATCGGGTCATCACCATGCCGCAATTTTTAGCCGAGGAAATCCAGGATTATATTAAGATGCTCTATAGTATCGGCCCGGATGACCGGATGTTCACCGTCACCAAGAGCTATCTCCACCGAGAGATGGACCGGGGAGCCAAAGAAGCTGGAGTGCCTCGCATCAGAATCCACGATATTCGTCATAGCGCGGTTTCGCTTTTGATCGACATGGGATTCTCTGCCACGGCCATCGCAGACAGGGTGGGACATGAGAGTATCGACATCACTTATAACTACGCACACCTGTTTCCATCCAAGCAGGCGGAAATGGCAGACAAATTGAACATGGAAAGGGGCAATTAAAAATGTCAGCAAAGAATTTGGACAAGCACAACCGTTGGAGAAATAAAATTGTAGCTTTTCGTGTCTCCCCGGAGGAGGATGCCCAGATTGAAACGGCAGTTAAACTCGCTGGGTTGACAAAGCAGGATTATATCATCCGACGGCTGCTCTGCCGGGACGTGGTGGTGCAGGGCAACCCCAGAGTCTATAAGGCGCTGCGGGATCAGCTGGCCGCTGTGCTGGACGAGCTGCGCCGGATTGAGGACGGACAAGGTGTGAACGATGAGCTGCTGGACACCATCCAGATGATCGCTACCATTATGAACGGGATGCAGGAGGACTTTGCCTATGACCGATGATAAAAAGAAAATGACCGCCCAGGGCTCATCTGTTGGCGCAGATGATGGGCAGTCAATCTCTGAAAACAATATCACTATATCAGAATCGGATACAAAAAGCAACACGCTGAAAGATCGAATGCGGCAACGGCGTCAGAAAATGCGCAATATGAACGACCCCGCCTACCTCCATACGGTGACTTTGGATGAATTGATGGATCATGTATTCGAAGGCAGATCCTCAGTGATTGAGAACCTGCTCTACACAGGAGCATATATCCTTGCCGGAGCGCCGAAAATCGGCAAGTCTTTCCTGGTGGCGCAGATCGCACACCATGTCAGCACTGGGCAAGACCTGTGGGATTACAAAGTGCACCAGGGAACCGTTCTTTACCTGGCATTGGAAGATGATGAGAGTCGCTTGCAGCGCCGGATGTTCCGCATGTTTGGTGTGGAGGGGACAAGCTCCCTTCACTTTGCCACCAGTGCCAAGATGGTCGGCAGCGGCTTGGATGAACAGCTGGAAAAGTTTCTCCGGGAACATAGTGGTACCAAGCTGATTATCGTAGATACTCTGCAAAAGGTCCGGGAGGCGGTGAGCGATAGTTACAGCTACTCCAGCGACTATGAGGTGATCGGCAAGTTGAAACAATTTGCTGACCGATATAGCGTCTGCATCCTGATCGTCCACCACACCAGAAAGCAGCCTGCGGGAGACAGCTTTGAGATGATTTCGGGAACTACAGGTTTACTGGGCTGTGCGGATGGTGCACTCCTGATGCAGAAGGAGAAGCGGACGGATAGCAAGGCGACTTTGGATGTGGTAGGAAGAGATCAGCCGGATCAGCGGCTGTATCTGAGCAAAGACCAGGAGAGTCTGGTGTGGGAGCTTGACCATGCAGAAAATGAGCTTTGGAAACAGCCGCCAGACCCAGTGCTGGGAGCTGTGGCAAAGATCGTGTCTGCCGAGAACCGAGAATGGGAAGGCAGTCCCACCGAGCTGGCCCAGGCGATTCAAGCGGATATGGCAGTGAACCGGCTTACCAAGCATCTGAATGTGAATGCCAGCCGTTTGATGGAAGAACATCAGGTGAAATACGAGAACAAAACCAAGCACGCAGGACGGCGTATTCAGTTGACCTATATGACAGTAGAATTGAAGTAACTGAGGAAGGCGCAACGCTCGCGACGATCGCAACGGTGTTTTAAGGGGTACTCCCAGTACCGTTGCGACCGTCGCCACCGTTGCGGACAGGGAAAATAGAGGGAGAATTTGATTACCGCATCTTCCAAGAATGTCATGATTGATATGGTTTTGTGATTTCATAATGTGGCAAGCAATGTAAACTTGGACAAGTTTACTCGTTTTTGAGGATTCTCTTATCGAGACTTCCTGCAAAAACAGCTTGTTGGGGAGTTACCCCAATCCTCCAGAGCATCACCTTTCGGTTATGGCTACGCAGCAAACTGCTGTAATATGGAGAATAATGTATGATGATATAATCGGAAGTGATTTTCACGGGCATATCCTAATTGTTGATCACACCAGAAAGTAGTCTGAGGAAGATCGCTTAGAGATGATATCTGGTACCACAATGTTATGGTTGATCATACAAATTTTCTCATCGCCTATGTTTGACACCCTGCCAGCAATGAACAGGAGCATATCTTTATTCAGATTCAAACTCTTGCCTGATGAAGTTAGGGATGATCGGCGAAACAGTTGTGAACTTGATGTTTACTTATGATCGGATCATGCTGCTTTCCGAAAATACAGCGGTCAATCGGATCAGCGTGCTGTTCCGGGAGGGCCTCCTCACGCAGGATCTTGTGGATATTCTTCATGCGCTGCAGCGGTACACGAGAACTATTGTTGACCGTATTGAAAGCCTGTTCGCCAAGCTGGATGAGTCCAAGCAAAAAGCGCAGGATGCACTGGACAGCTTTGAAATCCGCAAAGCCGCCATCCTCCACAAAGCCTTCACCGGCGAACTCACCGCCCAATGGAGAAAAGAGCACGGCGTGGGGATGGAGAGTTGGGATAATACAACACTATCTAAAATTGTCATAGGCTTCAAATACGGAACCTCTGAAAAAAGCGATTATTCTTATAAAGGAATGCCTGTTTTTAGAATACCTAATATCGCAGATGATGGCTTAAGTTTTGAAGATCTCAAATTTCTATCTCATAAGGATATTTCTGACGAAAATCAAATTCATGAGAATGACATTTAAATTGTTCGCTCGAACGGTAGTAGAGAATTGGTTGGAAAAAGCGTTCTTGTACCACAATTAGACAGGGAATACGCTCATGCCTCTTTTTTAATACGGATTCAGCCGTTAGAATCGGTAGTTCCAAATTATTTAGTTATATATTTAAATTCTACTGATGCAAGGATGCAAATGTTCAAAAAGAAAAAATCATCCGCTGGGATCAATAACATTAATTCCAAAGAATTGGGGGCAATAGTAATCAACTTGCCTTCTTTTTCTGAACAGGCCGAAATTGTCCGTATCCTTGACAATCTACTCGCCAAAGAGCAGCTGGCCAAAGAAGCCGCCGAAGGGGTGCTGGAGCAGATCAACTTCATCAAAAAAGCCATCCTCGCCCGCGCTTTCCGCGGTGAGCTGAGCACTAATAATCCCAGCGAGGAGAGCTCAGTAGAACTGCTTTCTTCTAAAATTTGTCAATACGCTACAAATTTTTGTAGCGTCTTGACAAATGCGACGCTTTGACGTATAATGCGGAGCATGAGGTGAACGCCTATGAACAACTTAAAACAGATCCGAGAACTGTATGGGGCCACACAGGAACAGATCGCTCAGGCCATCAATGTCAATCGTGTCACCGTGGCAAACTGGGAAAACGGAACCTCTGTTGCCTCCAGCAGTAACCAGGAAAAACTGTCAATCTACTACGGTATAGGTCCGGAGTATTTTTACGAGAAAGAATTGGATGAAGTCGCCAAGAAGATGGTAACTGATACCAGCACAAGGGCTCAGGAACTCACTCAAAATTCGAAAGGGAAACGAGTCAAAGAACAAGACTTCCATAAGATTTTTGAGTCCGTTACATTCAAGCAGGCAATGGCTCAATACATGTTTTCCATGAAGATGCTTTTGGCAACTGCTGATAGTGGTGAACTGGACAAGCTGAAAACAGCAGCCCTTATCAACAGAAAAATGGGTGCTAGGTTAGACGCAATCATTGCTCTCCGTGAACAGGAAGAAAGTTCCGGAGAACCATCACTGTTTGACCTTATCGAGGAGGTCGAAAACGGCTAGCGAAACGATATATATTGTGCTTGTAAAAAAATGAACACAATATATAGTTGACGGATTTCCTCCTGTCTTGCTATAATCATTCCAGATTCCAGGCAAAAGAAAACAGCGCTCCGGCTGGTACCCGTTGCGCTGTATCTTGCGTCTACACAGAATACGATGCTCAGAAGCATGATATAGACTGTGTTTCCCTTAGACACATTTACTATATCACGTTTCTGAGCTCGGTTCAATATGGGATATTTCACGAAGTTGACTTATTCCTTGTGGCCGAGTTTTTCTTTTGGCTGTTTTGAATAGATGTTCCTAACAACCAATGATGACCGCATCTATGCGGAGAAAGGAAACGGGACTTTATGTACGCGACAAAAATCAAAATGAAACATGGCTGCTACAGTTCCGGTAGCCTCTTGGAGATTGACTCCGTTTACATCGAAGGCTGTAAAGATCCTGGTTTTTTCAAGAAGGCTGTCCTTCATGACTTTTTGAAAGAGAACCCCGGCGCTATCCAAGTGAAAATTTGGCCTTACCCCAATGTGGTTCCTGCCACCAGTAGCGCGGGTGAGAAGTATGTGCGCTCTACTCCCAATGACTATACGCACGATAACCTTCTTGACCTGCCGCGCGAGTGAAGGAGGAATTATTGATGGGAAAAAATCAGCATGTGATGCCGCATCCGGATGGAGGCTGGCAGGTGAAGGGCGCAGAAAACTCCAGAGCTACGATTCGTACTGAGACTCAGGCGGAAGCTATTGCCGTAGCCAGAGAAATCGTACGTAATCAGAAAGCTGAATTGTTTGTTCATGGAGTGGATGGGCGCATTCGGGAGAGAGACTCCTACGGAAACGATCCGTATCCTCCGGAAGGCTGAACAGACGGGGTGGGTTTATGGGTACCAGGCATAAACCCGCCCCATGGATAATCTGCATAAATTTGTATAACTTTGGGCTATATCATCGATGAAATTAAGAGGTTTACAAATTATGAGTATGTATGACCTATCATCTAAATTTGCTTCTTTCTATAATGATTCTGTTGTTTTATCCCAGGCAAAACAGACTAATTTACATAGCAAAAAAGACCTAAATATACAGCGTCTTAAGGATGGATTAAAAGAGTATAACGAAGAGAATAATACTTCTTATTCCATTGCGGAGACATGTGTGCAGGGTAGTGTTGCTATGTCAACTGTTGTCCAAAATGAAGATGGTGATTACGACATCGATGTTGCTGTTGTTTTCGATAAGTCTACACTTGGCGATAAAGGGGCTCAAGCTACTAGAAATATGGTAGCAAATGCACTTCAGAGGAAAACAAAACAATTTAATGCAGAACCAGAAGTTAAAACTAGCTGTGTTCGAATTAAATACTCAGACGGTTATCATATTGATTTTGCTATTTACAGGCGGCATTATGATACTGAGAATAAGCGCTGGATATATGAACACGCCGGAACTACTTGGACGGAGCGCGAACTTAAAGACTTAACTAAGTGGTTCACAGAGCAGAATAAAGCTTCTAATGGAAAACTTAGAAAAGTGGTTCGTCTTTCAAAAATGTTCTGCAAATCCAGAGACACATGGAAGAATATGCCCAGCGGATTGCTACAAACTGTCTTGTGTGATGAAAAATTACAGGATTCTTATGATCGTATAGATGAGCTGTTCTATTATACGATGAAAGAGATTGTAGTCCGACTTGAGACAGATGTGTCTGTTGCTGCTCCTGTAGATAACGGCAGAGACTTGACCCCAAGGCAAATTGATACACAGAAAATGACTAACTGGAAGAATCGGCTTAAAAGTAAACTAGAAGATTTGGATGTTTTATTCAAAGGTGATTGCACGAAAGAAGATGCACTTCAAGCTTGGTATGGCTTTTTTAATCATGATTTTTGGAATGAGCAGCTCTCCGAGTCTTCTAACTATTCACAATTTTCAACGCTAATTATTAAATCTGTACGGTCTTTTTCTGATACAGAGCAATTTATTGAGGATTTGTACCCAGTTAATCTTTCATATCGTTGCAAAATTTCTTGCTATGTAAGCGGAGACGGATGGAGACCTAAGCTATTATCCGAATTCCTATCACTGCTGAGGCGTTACTTGCCGCATAATTTTGAAATTCGTTGTGTGATGGAATATACCAATTGCCCACCGCCGTATAAGATTTTTTGGAAGGTCAAAAATGTTGGACCTGAAGCCGAAAGACGAAATCAACTCAGAGGTCAAATTGTTGAAAAGGGAAAGACCTTAATTGAGCACAGCCGTTTTTTTGGGAACCACTATATAGAATGTTATATTATCAAGAATGGAGTGTGTGTTGCAAAATCAAGGATTGATATTCCGATTGGTAGGTAATAACTTCATGAAAATTGTGAGGCTGATAGGAATTGGTTTTCTATCCATTATTTCCATCGCAGTCATATTTGTTTTTGAAATAAAAAATTTGCCTGCCGGAAGCAGTTTATCAGGAGTTGTGCTAGGCTTTTCTCTTCCGGGACTTTGGCACTCAATTCAAGATCTTATGGATACAACAAATTGGAAGGTATCTCAAAGAAAACTAAAGCGTGGCGGTTTTATTAAGGATGACACTCTTATTCGTATTTCATTTGCTTATCTCTATCGGATCAAAATAAGTGACAAATATCTCTTGATTAAAAATGAACGTGGAACAGGAAAGTTTCAACCGGTAGGCGGCGTTTATAAACTGAAAGGCAATGAAAAAATAGAGCTGAAAAATCTTTTCTTCGTAAAAGATGATGATAAGGTGCCAATTGATGAGTCCTCTCGTGATGATTATCGGCTCAGAATGGAGAATAAATACCTGCGAAAATTCGTTAAGCGCTTTAATAAGAAAGCAGAGCGTGAGCGGATCGAGAATTTGAGTCGCGAATTTGAAGAAGAGCTTATAAAAACAGGGATTGTCAACTGGGATCATATCACATATCGATTTTGCGGTAGACACATGACAGAGCTCAAATTCGGAGAACACTTTCAGACTTATGAACTTCTTCTTGCTGATGTGGTTGAGTTAATGCCTTCACCTGAGCAAGAGGCGGACTTACGAAGAATGATGGAAGAACCGTCTGATAGATATCGTTTTGTTCCAGCCCAAGAGATTATTTCGCTTGGAATTAATACATCTACTGGAAATCTTATGGAGTCCATTGGTGACCATACCAAGAAAACTATTCAAGAAAATGAAGGGAAACTGCTAAAAATCCCAGGTGTCGGAAAAGTATATACTGTACCACTCAATAATTGTTAAGATAGCGACTGGGGCTTTATATCGTTTCAACTTGGCAACATCCTGGCAACAAAAAATCAGATAGTCTCCATTATCTGAATAATGAAAAGAATACCAATACTCTGAGCAAAATTGTACAAACAAATTTGTTTAGAAAAAGCTTGGCAAGAGCGAGTTCGAATAAGGTAAAAGTGGATATAAGAGTCCGCAAACCCGCATAAACACTGGGTTTGCGGCTCTTGAAAAATCCTCTTATCCGAAAAGAAAAAGGTCTAACTGATTTTTGCTGATCAGTTAGACCTTTTTATTGTTTTAGTACAAAGGGACCCTCGCTTTTGACAAGACTCTGAGTTGTGCTATGGCAAGCTGGTTTATTGCTCACTTAGAAGCCGGTCCACTAGCTGGCGGGCCAGGCGTGCATTCCGGCCACCCCGTTCCAGCGCGTACTGTTCGGCGCGCAGATCCAGCTCTTCCTCCGACAGCTTCAGCCCGGCGGCTCGGGCGAGATGATGCACGATATTCAGGTAGGTGCTCTTGTTCGGCTTGGAGAAGGTGATGTGGATGCCGAACCGGGCCGACAGCGAAACCAGCTCCTGCATGGTGTCGTTGCGGTGCACCTCGTCGCCGTCGCGCTCGGAGAAGGATTCCCGGACGATGTGGCGGCGGTTGCTTGTGGCGTAGATTACCACATTGCGGGATTTTGCGGTCACCGAGCCCTCCAGCACGGCCTTGAGGGTGCTGAAATTATCGTCCTGCTTCACGAAGGAAAGATCGTCGATGAAGAGGATGAATTTTAACGGATTGGCGGACAGCTGTTCCAGCACCTGAGGAATGACCCGTAGCTGGTCCTTGCGGACCTCCACGATGCGCAGCCCCTGGTCGAACAGCTTATTTCCCACCGCCTTCACGGTAGAGGATTTGCCGGTTCCTGCGTCGCCGGTGAGCAGGATGTTGGCGGCGGGTTTTCCCTCCAGCAGCGCCTGGGTGTTTTGCAGAATCACCGCGCGCTGCGCTTCGTAGTCCACCAGATCGGACAGCGCCACCGGGTCCGGATGAGATACCGGCAGAATCTGGCCCGCATCGTCCACGCAGAACATACCATGACTGGCGTAGATACCGTAGCCGTAGCGGTGAATGTTTTTCAACCGGTGCAGAATCAGGGCGGGCAGGTCAATCGGCCGGCACTGGTACTCCGGCAGAAAATCGGAGTTTTCCATCAACGTCTGCAGGCAGGAAGCCTCAAGGTAGGCGACCTGCTGCAGGGTGGCCAACTCCGTTTGCAGCGCATGCTGCAGATGGGGCCCGGGCTGCTTGCCTGCACCCAGCATCCGTACATATACCGTATCGCTGTTGGCGCAAAGATGTTCAATGTGTCCGGTCAGATCGCCGCCGTTGGCCTCGTACAGGGCGCAGACAAACGCCGCGTAGCGCTCCGGGTCCGGGGCGGCCAGAAAGTCTTCCAGTGCGGCCAGTACCGGGTCAGTACGCAGAGAGCGGAACAGGGCCAGCGCCTGAAGCCGGACGGCAAGCAGCTTCAATTCCTTTGGGTTCATATCCTATGGCGCGCCCGAGCAAGGCAGACGAAGCCCTGCTCCGGTGCGCGCCCACCTCCTTTGCGGAAAAATCCAGGGATGCAGATTTCCTCTGCAAAAAACGGCAAGCACCGGCCCGGTCTGGAAAACCAGGCGGGCCGATGCTTGAAAAACAGCGGGGGGGAGGAGATTAGTTGTTGATCAGCTGCTCCTCGTCGCTCCAGCTGTACAGCTTGCGGATTTCCTGGCCAACCACTTCGCTGGGATGCTCAGAAGCCAGCTTACGCATGGCGTTGAAGTGTACCTGGCTGCCCGCAGAGGACATATCCAGCAGGAAGTCCTTGGCGAAGGTGCCGTCCTGGATGTCCTTCAGAATCTTGCTCATGGCCTTCTTGGTCTCGTCGGTGATGATCTTGGGCCCGGTGATATAGTCGCCGTACTCCGCAGTGTTGGAGATGGAGTAGCGCATGCCGGAGAAGCCGCTCTGGTAGATCAGGTCTACGATCAGCTTCATCTCGTGGATGCACTCAAAGTAGGCATTGCGGGGGTCATAACCGGCCTCCACCAGGGTTTCGTAGCCGGCCTGCATCAGAGCGCATACACCGCCGCACAGCACGGCCTGCTCACCGAACAGGTCGGTCTCGGTCTCGGTGCGGAAGGTGGTTTCCAGCACACCGGCACGGGCACCGCCGATGCCCAGGGCATAGGCCAGGCCAATCTCCAGCGCGTCGCCGGTGGCATCCTGCTCCACGGCCACCAGGCAGGGAACACCCTTGCCGGCCTGATACTCGCTGCGAACGGTATGGCCGGGGCCCTTGGGGGCAACCATGATCACGTTGACGTTCTTGGGCGGCTTGATGCAGCCGTAGTGGATGTTGAAGCCGTGAGCAAAGGCCAGGGTTTTGCCCTCGGTCAGGTTGGGCTCGATGCTCTCCTTGTACAGAGCAGCCTGCTTTTCGTCGTTGATCAGGATCATGATCACGTCGGCAACCTTGGCGGCCTCGTCGCTGTTCATGACCTTCATGCCCTGAGCCTCAGCCTTGGCCCAGCTCTTGGAGCCGGGATACAGGCCGACTACCACGTCCACACCGCTTTCCTTCAGATTCAGCGCGTGTGCGTGGCCCTGGGAGCCGTAGCCGATGATGGCAACGGTCTTGCCTGCCAGCTTCTGGAGATCACAGTCCTGCTGATAAAAAATTCTTTGCATTGTAATGTACCTCTTTCTTTATAGTTTGTATGTTGGGGCGGCACCGGCGGAAAAATGCGGTGCCGCCTTAGAAAAAGCAAATCAGAATGCTCATTCGTCCACATCCTGGCGAAGAGTGGCGCTGCCCTTTTGCAGGGAAACACAGCCGGTGCGGCAGATTTCCAGAATGGTATAGTCACGCATGAAATCCAGGAAATCGTCAATGCGGTGGCTGGTATCGGTCAGGCGGAAGACCATGGAATGCTGAGAATAGTCCACGGTGTCGGCCCCGAAGGCAGAAGCGGCAGCGCGAATCTCTTCCCGGGTGGAGGGCTCGTTGGCCATTTTAATGAGCAGCAGCTCGCAGCTGATGGAATCCTCACTGTGCAGTTGGCGGATGGAGCAAACATCCGGCAGCTTCTGCAGCTGACTGATCAGCTGCTGCTCCTTCAGTGCATCGCCGCTGAAGACCACGGTAATGCGGGAATACTGATTGGATTCGGTTTCGCTCACCGTCAGAGCGGTGATGTTGAACTGGCGACGGCGGAACATGCTGGTCACCCGGTTCAGAACGCCAAACTGGTTGCGGACCAGTACGGCGATGGTGTATCGATTCATCTTCAGTCACCTACCTTCGTAATGATTTCCTCCACGCTTCCTCCGGGAGGCAGCATGGGCAGAACGAATTCGTCTTTTTCGATGGCGCAATCGATCAGATAGGGGCCGTCCGAGGCGAAGGCACGGTCGAGTGCGGCGTTCAGCTCCTCCAGGGTGTCGGCAGTTTCACCGGCCGCGCCAAAGGCTTTGGCCAGGGCGACGAAATCGGTGCTCCGGTTCAGCACCGTGTTGGAGTAGCGCTTGTCAAAGAACAGGGTCTGCCACTGGCGTACCATGCCGAGCACACCGTTGTTCATCAGCAGAATCACCAGGGGAATCCGGTTGCTGACCGCGGTGGCCAGCTCGTTCAGGCACATGCCGAAGCTGCCGTCGCCGGTGACCAGTACGGTACGCTCGCCGGTGGCAAAATAGGCACCGATCGCAGCACCCATGCCGTAGCCCATGGTGCCCAGGCCGCCGCTGGAAGCGAAACGGCGGGACTGGCAGAAGCGCAGGGTCTGCGCAGCCCACATCTGGTGCTGGCCCACATCGGTGGCCACCGGGGTGGAGGGGCTGAGCCGTTCGTTCAGCGCCATAATCGCGTTGCGCGGGGTCAGGCCGGGGCGGTGGTCCAGGCTTTCCTCCTCCTCTTGCCGCAGCTGTGCGACCACACTCTGCCACCCCGGCAGCTGGGAGGGCCGGATGAGGGGGAGAAGCGCCTGCAGAGTCTTTTTCACGTCACCCCACAGTCCCACAGTGGCGGGAATGTTTTTGGAAAGTTCGGAGCCGTCCACATCCACCTGTACAATGCGTGCGCCGGGGGCGAATTTGGAACGGTTGCCGGTAACCCGGTCGTTGAAGCGAACACCCAGAGAGATGATCAGGTCCGCGTTGTGCATTGCCAGCGAGCAGGCGTAGTGGCCGTGCATGCCCTGCATACCCAGAAAGCGGGGATGGTCGGTGGGGATGCCGGAGATGCCCGCCAGCGAACAGCCGATGGGGGCATCAATGGCGTCGGCCAGCGCCAGCATCTCCTCCTGGGCGGCAGCGGCGATCATGCCACCGCCAAAATAGATGAAGGGGCGTTTGGCGGCGTTGATAAGAACCGCCGCCTGCTCCACCTGTGCCATGGGGGCACTCACCGGCTCGTCGGCGGTGACCGGCGGGGCAGGCGTGTACTCACAGGTGGCAATCTGCACGTCCTTGGGAATGTCGATCAGTACCGGGCCGGGGCGACCAGATTGAGCGAGCTGGAACGCCTCGCGGATGGTGTCGGCCAGATCCTCCACCGAGCTGACGAAGTAATTATGCTTGGTGATGGGCAGGGTCACACCGGTGATGTCGATCTCCTGGAAGCTGTCGGTGCCGATCTGGGTAGTGGGAACGTTGCCGCACAGAGCCACCAGCGGGATGGAATCCAGATAAGCGGTGGCGATGCCGGTCACCAGATTGGTGGCGCCGGGGCCGGAGGTGGAGATTACCACGCCGGGCTTGCCCGTGGTGCGGGCATAACCGTCTGCCGCATGGGTCGCACCCTGCTCATGGGCGGTCAGTACATGATGAATTTCGCTCTGGTATTTATAAAGACTATCGTATACATTGATGATCTGGCCGCCCGGATAGCCGAATACGGTATCGACGCCCTGCTCGATCAGGGTGCGGACCAGGATATCTGCGCCGGAAAGGGTCATGGTGGTTTCCTCCTTACGATTGGATTTTCTGAAGTGCGGGGGGGGGGGAAGATCAGATGATCTTGAAGTTTTCGTTGCGCAGCGACTGGGTGATCAGGCGCACATGCTCGAAGTCACGGGTTTCCATCTCAATGCGCAAAAAGCAGCCGTGAACGCTTTCGGTGTTGCCCTTTTCGTAGTGCACACCGGTCACGTTGCCGCCGCAGTCCGCGATGATGCGGGAGATGTCCTTCAGCTGGCCGGGCTTATCGATCAGCTCGATCAGCAGACTGGACGAACGGCCGGAATTGCGCAGGCCGCGGTCGATCACGCGGGACAGACTGGTCACATCGATGTTGCCGCCGGAGATCACGCACACGACCCGTTTGCCCTGAATGGGGAATTTGCCGAACATGGCGGCGGCCACCGCCACCGCACCGGCACCCTCGGCGATCATCTTCTGGTTCTCAATCAGCGCGAGGATGGCGCAGGCCACTTCATCGTCGGTGACCAGTGCAATGTCGTCCACATAATCGTGGACCAGTTGGAAGGTGTTCTGGCCGGGCTGCTTGACCGCGATACCGTCGGCAATGGTCTGCACGCTGTCCAGGCATTCGATGGAGCCGTCCCGGATGGAATTGTACATGCTGGGCGCGCCGCTTGCCTGCACGCCGTATACCTTGATCGAGGGGCGAATCTGCTTGACCGTGTAGGCAATGCCGGAGATCAGACCGCCGCCGCCGATGGGAACGATGATCGCGTCAATGTTATCCAGATCCTGCAGGATCTCCAGTGCGATAGTGCCCTGACCGGCGATCACGTTTTCATCATCGAAGGGATGAACGAAGGTGTAGCCCATTTCCTCCTTCAGCTGCAGTGCCTTTTGATAGGCGTCGTCATAGCAGCCCTCCACCAGGCAGACCTGAGCGCCGAAGCCCTTGGTGGCCTCCACCTTGGAGATGGGAGCGTTGTCCGGCAGGCAGATGATGGATTGGATGCCGTTTTTGGAAGCCGCCAGCGCCACACCCTGGGCGTGGTTGCCGGCCGAGCAGGCGATTACGCCCTGCGCTTTTTCCTCCTCCGACAGCATGGCGATTTTATAAGCGGAACCGCGCACCTTGAAGGAGCCGGTAATCTGCAGATTTTCCGGTTTCAGATACAGTTCACAGTCCGGGGCGATCCCGTATGCCCGGACCACGCCGGTTTCCCGCACGATGTTTTTCAAAACCTGTTGCGCGTCGAATACCTTGTCGAGAGACAGCATAATTTTTTTACTCCTTTTCCTGCTCTGAAACGAAAAACACCCGTCTCAAAGCGAATTTTGCTTTGAGACGGGTGTAAAATACACTCGCGGTACCACTCAAATTGCGGATACACAGATCCGCCACCTCTTCGAAGTCGAAACAACTTCTATGCACTGACGCAGCATGCTCGGGAGACGCCTACTGGGAAAACCGTTGGGGCCTCCGGCTCGGAAGGGATGGGAAGCACTGCAGTCCTTTACCGGGATCACACCATCCCCGGCTCTCTGTGAAATTCGTTGCAGGTCCGTCTTCGTCACAGCCTTTGCTCTGGTTCGAAGTCAAACAACTTCTATGCGTTAACGCAGCATACACGGGATGCCCTACTGCCCCAAAAAGCGGGGATTCAGTCTCCAGCTCAGAAGGGAGAGGAGTCAGGCAATCTGCACCGATTCACAGCAACCACCGGCTCTCTGCAGCGGATCATCCTGGTCCATTCTTCGTCACAGCCTTCATTTCGTATTCAATTTTGTTCAATATACCATTCCCGGAAACGGATGTCAATGGATTTCACGAAAAAAAACTTTATTGCTTTATTAGAATACACATAAAAATTGAAAAAGGAGCGGATTTCAGCAATAAAAAGTACATTATGCACAGAAAAAATTTTGGGCCCTCTTGACAGGAAAGGCAGAGCAAAGTATAATGAACGGCGTTCAGAACTGGCTCGGATGCTGCTTTGTTCCACAGAATGGGGAAAAGGCGGGGCGGAGCAGTCCATGAAAAAGGAATCAGGCCGTGCAGACGCTCTGCGGGGCTTTTTTGATCCCTGATACTGAACAATGTTCAATAGGAGGTATTCCATGATGGTAAAACGCAATACGCTGCTGCTTCTGGCCTGCCTGGTATGGAGCGCGGCAGGGTTCAACATTCTGCGCATTGGCCTGATGAGCTATCCGGCCCATCGATCCGTGCTGAATTTTCTGCTGTCTGCCGTGGTATTCGCGGTGTTTCAGGTGTTCATTTTTGGCAAGCTGGTGAAAAAGCACACCGCACGAATTAGCGGCTATGAAGAGGAACGGCATTTCTTTTTGAAATTTTTTGACAAAGAAGCCTTTGCCATTATGGCGGTGATGATGAGCGGCGGTATCGGGCTGCGGGCCAGTGGTCTTGCGCCGGAGCAATTCATTGCAGTGTTTTATACCGGTCTGGGCGCATCGCTGCTGCTGGCCGGGCTGCTGTTTGGCTGCAACTGGGGCAAGGCGGTATCCGCCACAGCTTCTGATGCAAAATAAAAGAACAAAACAGAAAAGGAGAAAACAATGCAGGCAATTGTGGAGACCGCATTTGACGCGGTTTATCTGATTTCGGTCATCACCATTGGCGTTTTAATGATTCGGGGGAGCAAGGGCGACCGTCAGTTCCGGCTGTTTGGCTGGATGGCTGTGGTACTGGGCGCAGGTGATTCCTTCCATCTGATTCCCCGGGCGCTGGCACTGTGCACCACCGGTCTGGAGAACTACACCGTTCCCCTGGGGCTGGGCAAGTGGATTACGTCCGTCACCATGACGGTATTTTATGTGCTGCTTTACTACGTATGGCGGCAGCGCTACAAAATCACTGGCCAAAACGGCCTCACCGCCGCGGTGTATATCCTTTCTGCTGTGCGCGTGGCCCTGTGCATGATGCCGCAGAACCAGTGGCTCAGCGCGGAATCTCCGCTCTCCTGGGGCATTTACCGCAACATTCCTTTCGCGCTGCTGGGTCTGCTGATCATCCTGCTGTTTTACCGCAGTGCCAAGGAGCATAACGACCGGGCCTTCCGCTGGATGTGGCTGACCATCGTGCTGAGCTTCGGCTTCTACATCCCTGTAGTGCTCTGGGCCGACACCATTCCCATGATCGGTATGCTGATGATCCCCAAGACCTGCGCCTATGTGTGGACGGTGCTCATCGGCTACTTTGCCATGAAGAAGGAATGCAGGTAACAAACCTACGAATCATAGTTTAAAAT
>NZ_JAPNNW010000023.1:0-49673 GCF_027853465.1 Allofournierella sp. CML151
TGCCCGCTTTCCCTTTGGAAAGCGGGCTTTTTGTTTGTTTCTGCCCTTTTTTGCAAAAGCAAGGCCCTGCGGCATTTTTTGCCGCAGGGCCTTTTTATACTGATTTTATGCAGGCACGGGGCGGATTATGCCCCGGCGGCAAAAATCAGAAAAAACGAGGTGGAATGTTATGGGTGAAAAATTGCGGCTTTTGCCCCTGCGGCAGCTGGCCGGCTGGAGGCCTGGGCTGCAGCAGCTGGCCAGTGGTGCGCTGGGCGCGCTGATGGCCGCGGGCAGTGTGTTCGGGGGGCTGCATCCCTTTGGCCTGGCGCTGCTCATGGGGGCGGGCACGGCCCGGCTGTGGGCGGCGGGCGCGGGCGTGCTGGCCGGGTATCTGATCTTCCTGCCTCTGGCCGACGGGCTGCGCTATCTGGCGGCGGCCGCGGTGGTGCTGGCCGGGCGGGCCATGTTTCCAAAACAGTTCTGGCCCGCCGCCGCGGGGGGCTGCGGCACCCTGCTGGCTGTGCAGCTGATGCTGGCGGTGAGCGGCCTGGCGGGCCCGCCCCAGTCGGTGGCGGCAGTGGGTGACGCGGCCCTGGCTGCCGCCTGGGGCTGGGGGCTGTTCCGGGCGGGAGCAAAAGCAAGGCGGGGCGGGCCGCTGGGGGCCGAGAGCCTGCTGCTTTGCTGCGCAGGGCTTTGCGGCCTGCAGCGGCTGCCCGCCATGGGGCTGCAGCCCGGTGTGGTGGTGCTGGCGGCGGGCGGGCTGGCCCTGGCCTTCCGGGGCAGGCTGCGGGACTGCGCCATCTTCTGTCTGTGCGGGGCGGGAGCGCTGGCCGCGGCGGACCCGGACCTCTGCTTTGCCGGGCTGGCGGTGGCGGTGGGCTGCCTGGCGGCGGCCTACTTCACCCCCGGGGAGCGGCTGGGCTGCGCCACCCTGTTTTTGGCGGGTGGGCTGCTGGGGGTGCTGGCCGCGCCGCAAAGCAGCCTGGCGGTGGGCTTTCTGGGGAGCGCCGCACTGGGCGAGGCGGCTTTCTTCGCACTGCCTGCCCGGCTGCTGGCCGCACTGCCCGGTCAGACCGATCCCGCCGCCGCTCAGCGGCCCCGGGTGGCCGGAGCGGTAAGCCAGCTGGAAAGTGTGGCCAACGCCCTCACCGGCATTGCCGATACCGTGAACCAGGTGTATGAGACCCTGCCCCGGCGGGGGGAGAGCTACAACTGGGTGGTAGACTATGTGGCTGAGGAGCTCTGCCGCACCTGCGGCAGCCGGGAGCGCTGCTGGGTGCAGGACTACAGCACCACCATGGACGGCTTCTACCGGCTAAAACCGATTCTGGAGCAGCAGGGGCGGGCGGCGCTGGAGCAGCTGCCCGGGCAGTTCTGCCGCTGCATCCATCCCACCGAGCTGTGTAGCTGCTCCAGCCGGGGGTATGCGCTGTACCGGGGCAGGCGAGAGAGCCGGGTCAAGGCCGGAGCCATGCGGGCGGCCCTCACCGAACAGTACAGCGCCATGGCCCAGGCCCTGAGCCAGATGGCCGGGCAGCTGGGCCAAAGCATTGTGCCGGATGTGGGCAAGACCGAGCAGCTGGGGAGACTGTTTGCCTCCATCGGGCTGGAGCCGCTGGAATGCCAGGCAGGCTTCGACGCGGCGGGTCGCCTGCGGGCAGGGGTCACGGTGAGCCGCACCCCCTTCAGTCAGCAGGAGCTGAGCGAGATCACCGAGGAGGCCCAGCGCATTTTGCACCGGCCACTCACCCTGCCCCGGGTGGACCACTGCAGGGCGGTGACCACCATCACCTTCAGCGAACAGCCGCTGTATTTTCCCCGGTACGGGCTGGCGGCCCGTCCGGCCAAGGCGGGGGCCTGCGGCGACGCGGTGGAGCAGTTCTGCGACTGCTTCGGCAACGCCCATCTGCTGCTCTGCGACGGAATGGGTGTGGGCCGCCCCGCCGCCATTGACGGAACCCTGGCAGCCACGCTGGCGGCAAGGCTGTTGAAGGCGGGCTTCGGGGCGCAGAGCGCCGCCCGGCTGGTGAATGTGGCCCTGGCGCTGAAAAGCGATGAGGAGAGCGCCGCCACCATGGATCTGGTCACGGTGGACCTTTACACCGGCCGGGCCAGCCTGTTCAAGGCAGGGGCCTGCCCCACCCTGCTTTTGCGGGGCGGCAAGGCCCAGGCGCTGGAGGGCAGCAGCCTGCCGGTGGGCATTCTGGAACAGGTGGTGGGCCAGCAGGATTCTGTGGCCCTGAACGAGGGCGACTGGGTGGTGCTGGTCAGCGACGGCGCACTCACCGACGGCAGCGGCTGGCTGTGCCAGCAGCTGGAGCTGTGCGCCGCCAGCGGCAACACGCCCCAGCAGACCGCAGAGCTGCTGGCGGACATGGCTCTGAAACGGGCAGAGGGCCGCCGCAGGCCGGACGACATTTCGGTGGCAGTGCTGCGGCTGGAACGGGCGGTGGACTGAACTGTGGGCCTTGAGCAACAAAAAAACGCCCAGCCGGATGGCTGGGCGTTTTGCTGTTTCAGATCGATTAGGCCTCGGCAGAAGCAGAAGCAGCCTCGCTGGAAGCAGCCTCAGAAGAAGCGGCCTCGGAAGCAGCAGCCTCGCTGGAAGCAGCCTCAGAGGAAGCGGCCTCGGAAGAAGCAGCCTCGCTGGAAGCGGCCTCAGAGGAAGCAGCCTCGGAAGAAGCGGCCTCGCTGGAAGCAGCCTCAGAAGAAGCAGCAGTGCTGGTAGAAGCAGCAGCGCTGGAAGCGGTGCTGGTGGTCTCGCTGCCACCGCAGGCAACCAGAGACAGGGCCAGAGCGGCCACGCAAGCAACGGCGATGATCTTAGAAGACAGTTTCATGATGTCATTCTCCTTTTCGTTTTGATTCGGAAAATCGCCCCATAAACCAAAGGGCGCCGTATCGTTCCGGTGGGCACGTTTGCGCCACTGCCTCGGAACGTTTTCCTATCATACCCTCAATATATGAACAATCTATGAAGAAACAACATCAAAAAAGTAACAAAATATACAAAAAACCAAGGAAGTTTTGTAACAAAATGGCTACAGAGCGGTAACAAGTATGGGGTACAAGGGCTTGCGGCTTTGCTCTACATCTGTTAGAATAAAAGCGAAACTACAAATTGTAGAAAGAAAATTTGCCTCAAAAAAGGGAAGGAGCGCTTGTTATGCGACTGTCGGAAGCGGAACTGGAGATCATGGAGCAGATCTGGAAGCTGGGGCGGCCGGTCACAGCTGCCGAGCTGGCCGGTCCGCTGCAGCAAAAGGGCTGGAAGCCCACCACCTTGCTTACCTTTCTGGCCCGTATGGCGGCCAAGGGGGCGCTGAAGGTGGAGAAGCGGGGCAAACAAAATGTGTATACCGCCTGTGTGAGCAGTGAGCAGTACCGGGCTGCCGAGGCGCAGGAGCTGCTGACCAAGCTGTACAGCGGCAGCGTGAAAAGTATGGTGGCCGCCCTTTACGACGGCAAGGCCCTTTCCGGCGACCAGCTGGACGAGCTGCGGGACTGGCTGGAAACGAGGTGAGCGGAGCCGATGTATGAATTGTTCTACACCTGGCTGCTGCCCACCAGCCTGGCAGGCGCGGTGGCAGCGCTGCTGGGGTGCGCCCTTACTCCGCTGCTGAAGCGGCTGAGCTGGCGCGGGCAGCGGCGGGCGCTGGGGTGCATCACGGGCTTTTTTCTGCTGCCGCTGGGGCCGTTGCTGGCCCTTGCGCCGGGCTTGAAGCGTTCCACCGGGCTGGAACCGGTGGGGCAGGCGCTGGAGCAGGCAGCCCAGGCGGCGGTGCACACGGTGAACATCAGCACTCAACCGGTAATGACCGCCCCGCTGGCCCAGCCGGTGGAGCCGGTGCAGCCTCAACTGGCGGGTCAGCTGCTGGCGGTGCTGCCCTGGCTGTGGGCACTGGGGGCCGTGCTGTTCACTCTGTGGCAGCTGGCTGGGTACTGGCGTTTTTGCCGGGCGCTGCGCCGGATGCGCGGCCCGCTGAGCGAAGCGGAACAGAGCCTGCTGCGCCGGGTCAGCCTGGAAAGCGGGCACATCGCTCCGCCCAAGGCCTGGGTGTGCCCGGGCATGAGCACTCCGCTGCTGGCGGGAGTGCTGCGGCCGGTGCTGTATCTGCCCCAGGGCATGGACGAGCAGGCGCTGGAGCTGGCGCTGCGCCACGAGCTCGCCCATCTGAACAGTGGCGATCTGTGGGGCAAGGCCGCGCTGCGGCTGGCCTGCCGCATCCACTGGTTCAACCCGCTCTGCCACTGGCAGGCCGCCCGAATGGAGCGTCTGTGCGAGCTGGCCTGCGACGAGGCTGCGGTGCGCGGCTTGAATACCGAGCAGCGCAAGGCTTACGGTCGGGTGCTGCTGGCGGCCGCGGCGGGACCGCTGCCCGCCGGAGCCTCGGGCATGAGTGCCGGGCCGGAGAATCTGAAAGCACGGCTGTTTGCCCTGTTTGAGCAACGCAAGGCCAACCGCCGCCAGATGCTGGCCGCTGCGGCGGGGGTGCTGGCTGCCGTCTGCCTGACCGCCTGCGCAGCGGCAGGTCTGTCGGCGGGGGTATCTGCCGAGCCGGAAAGCCTGGCCGCAAACGGGCTGGAGCAACTGAGCTTTTTGCAGCAGCAATCCCAGCCGGCCACACGGGAGGCGGTGCCCGCACCCATGCCGGAGCCGGAGGAAAAGCCCGCCCTGGCTGAGGGGCAGGCCAGCGTGCAATGGGTGCGCGAGGAACAGAGCGTGGCCGGAGAATATGAATATGAACAGGATGAGAGTCTGGCCGACGGGCAGTACGTGATCGAGCGCAGCGCGGCGGACGGACTGGACGAGGTGAGCGGCTGGGCCTTTTACGACGAGCAGGACATTCTGATGGATTACCAGGAGGTAGACCGCATCACCCTGCAGGCCCCGGTAAAGGGCATTGTGCGGTACAACGGCGATTTGAACTTGGTCAGAAGTGCGGTGGAGAGCAGTGAGGCCGGGCAGCAGAATGCAGTGGACAGCGAGACGCAGGTGTCGCTGATCTGGCCGGTGCCCGGCTACACCTACGTGAGCCGCTGGATGAGCGACTACCACAAGGGCGCGGATGTGATCGCCCCCAGTGGGACTCAGGTATGCGCCATGGCGGCCGGTATGGTGACCGCCGCAGGCTACCATTATAGCTACGGCAATTATGTGATCATCGACCATGAGGGGGGCGTGCGCACTCTGTATTCCCATCTGAACGACCTGAACGTGGGCGCAGACACCCAGGTGAAGCAGGGCGCGGTGATCGGTACCGTGGGCAGCACCGGAAACTCCACCGGAAACCATTGTCATGTGGAGATCTACGTGAACGGTGAGCGCCGCAGCCTGCGGGAGTGGTTCCCGGAGTATTGATCGGAAAAAGACAGAGATTTGCAGGGGCGGCACTTCGGAGCCGCCCCGTTTTTGTTGCGCCCGGGCAGAAAAACGGCTATACTGAAAGCAGGATTTGACCAGGGTCGAACATGCGAGGAGGAGAACGGATGAACGCGGCAAAGGCATTGAACCCGATATTCGAGATCATCGGCCTGCTGGCTCTGCGCAGCTTCGGGCAAAAAAGCATGGAGCCCAGCTGCCGGGCGCTGCGGGAGCACGGGGTGGATGAGGAAACGCTGTGGCGGTTGTGTGAGCCGGTGCACAGCCGCTATCTGGCCGCCTTCGCCAAGGCGGCACCCGCGCCGGATGCGGAATGCTGCGAGATGTTTTTCTCCGAGCCGGACCAGGATTTTCTTTTGCTGGTGCAGACGGTGTGCGCCGAGCATCCCGAATGGTTTTCCGGCTGCGCCCCCGAAGAACAGGCCGTCCGGCTGGCTTTTGGTCAGGCCATTGCCGAGCGGGTGTTTGACCAGGCCCCGGATCTTGCCCGGCTGGTGGAGACTCTGCAGGATGCAGGCCTTTCTTCCAGTGCCTGCTGGCGATTCAT
This sequence comes from Allofournierella sp. CML151, assembly GCF_027853465.1. NCBI lineage: Bacteria > Bacillati > Bacillota > Clostridia > Eubacteriales > Oscillospiraceae > Allofournierella > Allofournierella sp. CML151. Next base: position 5,913 of record NZ_JAPNNW010000023.1, read on the forward strand.
CCGGCTGCTGGAGCGCCCTTCGGAATGGATTGGCCGGTTGGCAGAGGCAGTGCGGAACAGTGAACATGCCTATCAAAAGGCACTGGAGGCGGTGCAGCGGCAGCTGCCCGGTCTGCTGGAGGAGTTTGCCTGTGGCGAATGCCTGAGTGCCGGGCTTTCCCCCGAGGCCCCGGTGCAGCCGGTTCTGGTATACCCCATGGTGGAAATCGTTTCCACCGGCCCCTCGGCGCCAAGCGGCTATGCGGGGCTTTACATCCGGCAGGCTTACCGGCTGCTGGAGCAGCAAAAGGCCAGCGAAGGAGAGCTGATGGCCTGTTTGAAGGCGCTGGGGGATGCCAGCAAGTTCCAGATCCTCACCCGACTGCGGGAGGGGGACAAATACAATCTGGAGCTGGCACAGGAGCTGGGACTTTCCGCCGCGACCATGAGCCACCACATGAGCGCGCTGCTCACCTGCGGTCTGGTTCGTCTGACAAAACGGGAGGGCCGGGTTTACTACAGCCTGGAGCGGCAGGCGGTGCGCCGGATGCTCGCCACACTGGAACAACACTTTTTGCAGGAACAATTTGATTGAGATCAAACACCGCCGGACAGCTGAATCTGCTGTCCGGCGGTGTTTTTTGTGTATTTTGGGGCTTAAAATTCCGTTGACAGGGGGAAAAGACTATGCTATATATTAGATATACATCGAATATAAGCGTTCTAAATTTGATGAATAACGAATACACAAAGGGGGGTCAGGAGGACGATGAAACAAAGGAGCTTTGATAGAAACCTTGCACTGCTGGCGGCAGGGCAGGGAGTGTCGCTGCTGGGAAACAGCGTGCTGGATCTGGCGCTGTCCATGTATGTTTTGGAGTGCACCGGCTCGGCTGCGGTTTACGGGAGCATGCTGGCGGCCGCGATGCTTCTGGCGGTTCTGCTGGCTCCGCTGGGAGGCGTGCTGGCCGACCGGGTGGACCGGAAAAAGCTGATGATATGGCTGGATCTGCTGAACGGCTGCACTGTGCTGCTTGCCATTCCTTTTCTGCGAGGGGAGGGTGGCATTTGGGCAGCAGGGGTGCTGATGGTGGCGCTGGGCATAGTGGGAGCGGTGGAAACGCCGGTGGTGCAGGCCGCCTTGCCTCAGGCTGTGGCGCCCGGCGCGCTGGAACATGCCAATGCGGTGGTGCTGCAGATCAGTATGCTCAGTGCCATGGCGGGTCCGGCACTGGGCGGGGTGATGTTTGGTATGTTTGGCGCTGCGCCCATGCTGCTTGTATGCGGTCTTTGCTTTCTGGCCACTGCCGGACTGGAGCGCCTGATTCGGCTGGACCCGGTGGAGCAGCCTCCGGCTGCCGGAGGAGTGCTCCGAACGCTCCGGCAGGATCTGGCCGCAGGTGTCCGTTTTTTGTGCCGGGAGCAGCCTGCGCTGCTGGGGCTGGTGGGGCTGACGGCTGTGCTGGTGATGCTCTGCAATGGTGTGGCGGGCGTGGGTGCGCCCTTTTTGATCCGGACCCGCCTGGCGCTGGATGCGGGCTGGTATGGAGCAGCCGGCAGCGCGCTGGGAGCGTTTGGAATCCTGGGCAGTCTGACCGCAGGCCTGCTGGCAGGCAAGCTGCGAGGCCGTCTCCACTGGGTGATGGCGGCCATGGGTGTTTGTCTGCTGCCTGCCGGAGCTGCCTTTCTGGCGGATGCCGGGCAACTGGCCTGTTATGGGGCGCTGGTGGCGGCATTCTGCGGGATGCAGCTGTGTGCGGTGGTCTTTTCGGTGTTTGCCCGCAGCGAGATGCAGCGCCGGGTGCCGGGGCAGATGCTGGGCAAGCTGATGGCGCTGGGCGCTGCACTGGAAACCTGCGGCCAGCCGGCAGGCCAGCTGCTTTATGGCTGTTTGTTCGATGTCTGTCCGGCCGGTTGGGTACTGCTCTGTACCGGTCTGCTGGTGCTGGCGCTGGGCCTTGCGGGCCGCCGCAGCCTGGCCCGGCTGGGACTGTGAATGCAATAAAAAAAGGCGGGGCCATATGGCCTCGCCTTTTTTTGGGATAAAACGATTTTAACTCGTGACTGCCGCGTCCTCGATCACAATCGGCCCGGCGGAGAAGTTTTGTACATAAAAATATATCTCTCCAGCCTCGCTTGCGGTGTAGATATACTCCAGATTCTTCTCCTTGCCGCAGGTGAGCTCGCAGGGGATTCCGTCCACGATCACACCCAGCGCAAGACGGTCACCTCCGGGGCTGGCCTGGGGATTGTCTTTCGTATTCTGCCGCAGCGAGAGGGTGAGGGAGCTGCCTTCTTCCAGGACCCAGCCGCTGCCGTCCTCCTTTGTGAGAATGGCAATTTCGCCGTTGTCGAACACAAAGGCCGGAAATTCCATGCCGTCGCTGTTCGCTACGCCGCAAACCGTGCCCACCTCGTCGAAAAAGAGTACGTCGCTTTTCTCCAGCCAGTCCACATCCAGAATTTCTGCGCTGAACCCGGCAAGCAGCCGTTCGCCCGATTCCTCACCCGGCTGGCTGGCACTGGTGCTTACGGCGTACAGGGGCTTTTGCAGCTGCTGCTTTTCCTGCCGGTCAAACAGCCGGACGCCCCAGACCCGGGCCGAAACCGCACAGGTGCAGGCGGCCAGCCCCACGGCCAGTACCGCTGCCAGTCCGGTGAGAAAAAATTTGCGGGGGAGCCGGTGCACCGGCCGTTCTCCCCGGTCCCCAAGAGCGAGCTGTTCCAGCGTCCGTTTTTGAATCGTCTGCGCATCCGCGCCTTTGGGGTCGATCTGCCGTACATCGTCCAGTGCTGCAAAAAGTTCGTGCAGTTCCATGGGCTCCTTCATTGCGGCTCCTCTCCTTCCAGACTTTTCTTCAGCTGTGCCCGCAGCCGGAACAGGCGAACCCGCACGGCACCGGGGCTGATTGCAAGCTCCCGGGCGATGGCGGCGGTGCGCTGGTTGTAATAGTAGAAGCGAAGCAGCAGCTCCCGGTCCTCAGGGGACAGCGCCGCCAGATGCTCGTTCAGCCTGCGCACCGCTTCCTTTTGCTCCAGCCGGGTCTCCAGTGGGGTCTCCTGCTCCAGAATCTCCTCCACAAGCGGCAGGCAGTCCGATTTCCGGCTGCGCAGGGTGTCCACCGCCAGGTTTCGGGCGATCCTCACCAGGTAGCCCTTCAGCGAACGCTCCGGGTCCAGGTCCTGCCGGTGGTGCCAAAGGCGGACAAAGGCATCGGAGACGATCTCCTCCACGTCCTGCGGGGTGAGCGGCGGAACCGCCAGATTTGCCGCAACGGTGCACAGATAGGGAGTGTAGAGCGCCATGAGCTCCTGCAGTGCTTTGCTGTCGCTCTGTTTGAGCCGCCGGACCAATTGCTCCTGTTCCATGGATCATCCACCTTTTCGATCGATCTTACCTTTTCCATACGGAAGCCGGCAGTTTTTGTTACAAAAAAATATCGCCAGCTTTCCCGAATCGGCACACGGGAAAGCTGGCGATCAAATTGCGCCGCTCACAGATACAGTTCGTTCTCCTTGCGGTCCGCGCAGACCTTGGCCAGCTTGTTGCTCAGAACCTCCAGCATTTCCGGGGGCAGCTGCCGGGCGGCATGGGGACACACCGCGATGCAGCGCATGCAGGAGATGCAGGCATCCTTGTTCACTTTGCTCACGTCCTGCGGGTCAATGGCCTGCGCCGGGCATTCCCTTGCACACACGCCGCAGGAAACGCAGCCGCCGGTGGGGGCGGGGAGCATGGGCAGAACGCCGAAGGTCTTGTAGGGGCGGTTGCCGGGCAGCTCCGGCTCGGTCAGCTCGCCGCGGTCCAGCTTTGCCCGGATCGCTTCGCCGAATGCCGAAAGCTGGTCCAGGTCCTGTGCATCCGGCCGCCCGGCGGCAAACTGGCGCGCAATGGAATGTTCCGCAATGGCCGCGGCAGCCGCCACCACTCGGAATCCGGCCTCGACGGCCAGGTCATGCAGCTCCACCAGGGTGTCTTCGTAGGCGCGGTTACCGTACACGCAGAGCAGCACCGCGGGGGTTCCACCGCCCTGCAGCTGGCGGATGCGCTGTGCGGCCAGAGGGGGCACCCGCCCGCCAAAGGAGGGCACAGCGATCACGGCGGCGTCGGCGGGGGCCGCCTGGGCCGGGTGGACCGTCAGGTCGATGCAGACGGTCTCGCCGCCCAGTGCACCGGCCAGATGCTGCGCGGCCTTTTTGGTGCCGCCGGTGGGGCTGAAATAGAACACATTGATCTTCATGGTGCAGGTTCCTCCTTTATGGATTGCATCGCAGCGGCTCCGGCCGCCGCGGGTACAAAAAAACGATGGCAGGCGCGGCGGCCTGCCATCGTTTGCATTCTGCGGGAAAAAGCCCGTGGAAAAGGGGAAAAGGCTTAGGCCTTGTTCACGCTGCCGAACAGCTCCATCTTCTCCTTAACGGTGGCCTTGATGGCCTCGAAGCCGGGGGCCAGCAGCTTGCGGGGGTCGAAGCCCTTGCCTTCCAGATCCTTGCCAGCCTCGATGTACTTACGGGTGGCGTCGGCGAAGGACAGCTGGCACTCGGTGTTCACGTTGATCTTGGAAACGCCCAGGCTGATGGCCTTCTTGATCATGTCGGCGGGGATGCCGGTGCCGCCATGCAGAACCAGAGGAATGCCGTTGGTGGCCTCGTGGATCTTCTCCAGAGCCTCGAAGTCCAGACCCTTCCAGTTGGCGGGGTACTTGCCGTGGATGTTGCCGATGCCGGCAGCCAGGAAGTCAACGCCCAGGTCGGCGATCTTCTTGCACTCAGCGGGGTCAGCGATCTCGCCGGCGCCGATCACGCCGTCTTCCTCGCCGCCGATGGAGCCAACCTCGGCCTCGATGGACAGACCCTTGGAGTGAGCCAGCTCAACCAGCTCGGTGGTCTTGGCAACGTTCTCGTCGATGGCGTAGTGGCTGCCGTCGAACATGATGCTGGAGAAGCCAGCCTCGATGCAGGCCTTGGCGCCCTCGTAGCTGCCGTGGTCCAGGTGCAGGGCAACGGGAACGGTGATGTTCAGGGTCTCGATCATGGCCTTAACCATAGCGGCCACGGTCTTGTAGCCGGTCATGTACTTGCCGGCGCCCTCAGACACACCCAGGATAACAGGGCTGTTCAGCTCCTGCGCGGTGAGCAGGATGGCCTTGGTCCACTCCAGGTTGTTGATGTTGAACTGGCCAACGGCATAGTGGCCGTCGCGGGCTTTGTTGAGCATTTCGGTTGCGCTTACCAGCATGATAATGATACCTCCATTTTCTCTCTTAAAAAACCGCACCGTGAGCGGTGCGGGGGAATAAAAACATGATGTTAAGTTTTTATCCTGCCAACAGTATAACCCAACTTGGCCGCAAAATCAATTCCCGCTTGATTGTTTGGCATGCATTTTTCGTGCGGATTTTTGTTTTTGGCCGCTGGGCAGATGGTGACGGGCATAGTCGAAGATGAATTGCTGGGCAATTCCCTCGTGGCCGCGGCAGCTCACCGGCACCCCGCGGGGGAACAGCTGGCACATGGCTTTTTTCATCCACACGTCCATGGGGAAGGCCTTCCAGAAGGAAAGGCTGTACAACAGCACGCAGTCCGCCACCTTGGGCCCCACCCCCTTTATGGTGCACAGAACGGCCCGGGCGTTTTCCATGGGCATGGCGCGCAGGGCGGTTTCGTCGATCTGGCCCCCGGCTACCCGGCGGGCCGCGTCGATCAGGTATTCCGCCCGCCAGCCCGCCCGCAGAAAGGCCAGGTCCTCCGGCTCCAGCGCCGCCAGCGTTTCAGCGCTGGGAAAGCCGTAGCCGCCGCCCTCCAGCGGCTGGCCCAGCCCGGTGCAAAGCCGCTCCACAATGGCCTTGATGCGGGGAATGTTGTTGTTCTGACTGATGATGAAGGTGCACAGCGTCTCAAAGAAGGGCTGGCGCAGCACCCGGATGCCCGGGTTCCACCGCACGCACTCGGCCAGCCGTTTGTTGCCGGAACAGAATTTTTCCAGCAGGGCGGGGTAGTCCACATCCAGCGCAAAATAGTGCACCCAGAAATCCCGGTCGGTCTCCGACGCGCCCTCTAAAATCAGCGCGTCGCCCTCCATCCGGGCGGTGACGGAGCGGTTTTCCACAATGCCGTGCCAGGCCGCTCCATCGGCCTGCCATCGGAATGCCTGGCCGCAGTCCAGGGTGGCGGCCAGGTCCATGCCGCCGCAGTTTTCCACAATAATCAACGGGTTCCCTCCTGACGGGTAAGAATTTTGCGGCTTTTGGCCGCTTTCTGGTAAAAAAAGAGAAAAAATCCGGCCTCATCCACCGGGTTTTGTCGAAAAAGAGTAGGACAAATTTCATGTTCAACAGCCTGTTAAGAAGAAAACTTTCCACTGCGATGTTGAAAACCCGTTGGGAATTGTGAGAAAATGGCTCAAAACAGCCACTTGTCAACACTTTCAACAGGGTTTTCAACATGTGGAAATCTTTTTGCGGTTTACAACTGGTATAACCGGCGAAAAAGAACATGTGAAAAAATTCCCCTTGCATTTTACCGCGTTTTGTGCGTTTGGAAAAGCCCCGCTCCGCCCAAACTCCAGCGGGAAGGGGGACTGTTCGTGCCGAAAAACTTGGCGTCAAACAGTGGCAAAAAACGCAGTATAGTGTTATACTTTAATTTACATGCGGGAAAAAACGCAAAGAATAGCGATAACACGGCCCGGTCCACGGGCTTTGACAAAGGAGACGGCCCATGCCTCAGAAGTTTGATAAAAAGTTCAGCCCCAACGCCCAGCGCCCCGCCCGGCGGCCCGGTCCGGCCCGCCCCGAAGGCGAGCGGCGCGCCCCCCGCGCGGAGGCTGAGGAGCCCTCGTCCAGCCTGGTCTACGGCAAAAACCCGGTGACCGAGCTGCTGAAAAGCGGCGCGGGCGTGGATACGGTGCTGCTGGCCGACACCCTGCCCGAGGCGGTGGCCGCCTATTACACTGCTCTGGCCAAGGAGGCCGGTGCGGTGGCCAAGCGGGTGCACGCCAACAAGCTGCGCCTGACCTGCGGCACCGACAGCCACCAGGGCGTGGCTGCTTTTGCCAGCGCGGTGGAATACGCCAGCCTGGAGCAGCTGCTGGACCTGGCCAAAGAGAAGGGCGAGCCTCCCTTCCTGGTTCTGTGCGACGGCGTGGAGGACCCCCACAACCTGGGTGCGATCATCCGGTCGGCGCTGCTGTGCGGCGCTCACGGTGTGGTGATCCCCAAGCGGGGCGGTGCGGCCATCACCCCCACGGTGCTGAAGAGCAGCGCCGGCGCGGCGGCCCGCCTGCCGGTGGCCCGGGTGGCCAACATCGGCGAGAGCATTCGCCGCCTGAAGGACCAGGGAGTCTTCGTCTACTGTGCAGACATGGACGGTGTGCCCCTGCACCAGAATAATCTGACCGGTCCGGTGGCCCTGGTCATGGGCAGCGAGGGCCGGGGCGTGAGCCCGCTGGTGAAGAAGCTGTGCGACGGTGTGGTCAGCCTTTCCATGGCGGCCCGCGGCACCGGGGTGGACAGCTTCAACGTGAGTGTGGCGGCGGGCATCATCCTGTATGAGATCGCCCGCCAGCGCGGCCAGGGCTGAACAGTGCGCCCGGCCAGCAACTAGCATACGGAGGAACAAAGAGCATGGCGGATCAAAGAAATTCCAGCTCGGTGGATGATATCCTGGAGACCTTGAAGCAGGGGCAGAGCGCCCCTGCGGCAGGCGGCTCAGTGGAGGACATCCTGGCGGATCTGGGGCTGGAGCAGAAGAAGACGGCTCCGGCAGCGCAGGAGGAGCCGGAGACTCCGGCCGCCCCGACGCACCGGACGGTCCAGAGCTTCTGGCAGGAGCCGACGCCGGAGCCTCAGAAGCAGCGCAGCCAGAGCCGGGCAAAGCAAAAGCCCGCCAAGGCGGCGCCCCCGCCCCAGCAGGAGGAGCCCAAGGCGCCCCGCCTGTCCGACACCATCCAGATGGACAGCGACTTCCAGAAGTTCTTCAGCGAGAGCGTGGCAGTTATTCCCGACCTGGAGCAGGAGCAGCATCCCGGCTTTTTCGCCCGGTTCGTGGGCCGCAAAAAAAACGCGGAGTTCCAGGACGATGAGGAGGGCGTGGACGCGGAGGATTACTCCACCGAACTGAACGCGGAGGAGGACGAGCCGGAGGAGCGGGCGCCCAAACGCCGCCGCTTCGGCTTCTGGCATAAATGGAACGAAGACGACGAGGACGAGGCCGAAGAAGAGACCGGCGAAGAGCCGGAGGATGGCGGCCCGGAAGAGGACGAGGAACCGCCGGCCCGGGAGCATGAACCATTCCGTCTGTTTCACCGGGAGCGCAGGGCCGAGCCTCAGGAGGAACCGGCCTCCGGTACGGTTGAGCTGCCGCTGCCGGACCAGACCCCGGCCCGCCCGATGGTCGAGTCCGCAAAGCCCGCCCGGCCCCAGCCGGTGGGCGCGGTGAAGATCGAGCCGGTGGAGAGCCCCACGGTGGAGGCAGAGCCCGCAAAGCCCGCCCGGCCCCAGCCGGTGGGTACGGTGAAGATTGAGCCGGTGGAAAGCCCCACACTGGAGGCAGAACCGGTAAAATCCGCCCGGCAGCCGGAGGCGCCCGCGGTGGACGATGCGCCCACCCGGCCTGCTCCGGAGCCTGAAAAGAAATCCAGGTCCGCAGAAGCGGATCAGCCGACCATGGTGCTCCGGCCCGAAGAACTGGAGCTGGAGGAGCATCCCACCGGTTCGGTGCAGCTGGATGTGGAATGGGAAAACGAGCCCGGCCCGGATGCCACCCGGGTGATGGAGAAAGACGATGCGGACCAGGGCGGCGCGCCCCGTCTGCTGGGCGATGAAGTGCCCGGCGAACCCTTTGCGGAGGAGCCCGGTCCGGAATATGTGGAGGATTACGAAAACCCGGCGGACGCGCCGATTGTCCAGCAGGATCTGGACCGGCTGCGCCTGACCACTGCCATCCGCACCGGCGTTAGTGCCGCGGCGGGCCTGGTGCTGCTGTATCTGGGCCTGGCGGTGGGCGACAGTCCGCTGCCTGCCATCGGCGCGGTGGACCCGGCGGTGGCGCCCATGGCTTATCTGGCGGTGAACTTGATGCTGTTGGCTGTGGCCTGCGCTGTGAACTGGCGGGCGTTCTGGAACGGCATCCGCGGCCTGTGGGGCGCCCCCACGCCGGACAGCGTGCTGGCGCTGGCGGGTGTGGGCGGACTGGCTCAGCTGCTGGTGCTGATGATGAAGGCTGACTCTTTTGAGGCCGACAAGATTACCCTGTTTGCTGCCCCGGCGGCGCTGCTGCTCTGCTTCGGCGCGCTGGGCAAATACCTGATGAGCGGTGTGATCAGCCGCAACTTCGCGCTGGTCAGCACCGGAAACGAGCATGTGGCCGCCTTCCGGCTGGACGATGAGGAGCTCTGCACCCGCCTGGCCGAGGGCCTGGGCGAGCCGGAGCCCTGCCTGGTAGCCAGCCGCCCCACCACCCTGGTGGAGGGCTTTTTGCGCCGCAGCTTCTCGGTGCGCGCCAGTGACCGGATGCTTCAGCGCATGAGCTGGGTGCTGGCCGGTGCGGCGCTGCTCACCGCGCTGATCGCCCTGTTCTCCAAACAGGGGCTGGCCATGGCCTTCACCGCCTTCGCGGGCACTTTGTGCCTGGGCGGCCCGGCCAGCGCCACCCTGCTGGCAGCGGTGCCCGGCATGCTGATGCAGAAGAGTGCCGCTCGTGTGGGCGCGGTTGTACCCGGCTGGAGCTCCATCGAGGAGCTGAGCGGCGCCAACATGATCGTAGTGGGCGCGAAGGATCTGTTCCCCGCCAAAAGCGTGCGGCTGCACGGTATCAAGACCTTCGAAAAGGAGCGCATTGACCTGGCCATCCTGTACGCCGCATCGGTGCTCATCGCAGGCTGCGATACCCTGCGGGATGTGTTCATGAACATCATCCAGGGCAAGACCAATATCCTGTTCCCGGTGGAAAGCCTGGAAAATGATCCCGGCTTCGGCTTCACCGCCTGGGTGGGCGACAAGCGGGTCATCATCGGCAACCGGGCCATGATGGAAAAGCAGGGAGTGGAGATTCCCTCCCTGGACTACGAAAACCGCTACACCAAGGGCAAAAAGCAGGCCATCTATCTGGCGGTGAGCGGCCGGCTGTTCGGCATGTTCCTGGTCAGCTACAAGGCCGACGAACAGGCCGCCCATGTGCTGGAGGCTCTGAACCGTCAGGGTGTGTCGGTGCTGGTGAAGAGCGACGACTTCTCGCTGACCACCGAGCTGATCAGTCAGATCTACGGCCTGGAGGAGGGCAGCATAAAGGTGCTCAGCGGCGCCGAGCGGCATGCCCTGGCCCCGGCCACCGAATACCGTCAGTACAGCCCCGGCTGCATGGCCCACATCGGCAGCTTCACCTCCTTTGTGGGTGGTCTGCTGGCGGCGGCGGGCGCAGCCTCGGCCGAGCGCACCTCCTCTCTGGTGCAGGCGGCGGGCATTCTGGTCAGCGTGGTGCTGGCGTTGCTGCTGGCCTTCACCGGCGGCATGGCGGCGCTGGCCTTGCCCGCGCTGGTGCTCTACCAGGCGGCCTGGGCGGTGCTCACCCTCATGATCCCCATGCTCAAGCGATACGAGTAATAGAACGCGTTTTAAAAACTACCAAAAGGCGTGTCCCAGGCGGGCGCGCCTTTTGTGCGTTTTGGTGCAAAAGTGTGGCTGCTTTTTCCGTCAATAGGCAATCTGCACAAAGCTTACAGTGGATTTTGTGCAGGGAAACCAGGCTTTTTTTAGAACATTATCTTTAAAAAGCTCATGGATTGTGATAAGATTTTTGTATAGATTGCTGCCGCTGCAATTTCTCGTGGCAAAACAGGCGGCAGAAGAGAGGGTATTAACTTATGAATTACGCCAACAAAGACATCCGAAACATCCTGGTAGCCGGTCACGCCGGCTGCGGCAAGACCACCCTGATCGAAGCACTGCTGTTCAGCACCGATTCTGAGATGCAGCGCGCCGGTACCGTGCAGGACGGCAACACCGTGTGCGACTTTGATCCCGAGGAGCAGAAGCGCCACGCCAGCCTGGCAGCGGCCGTTGCCCCCGTGGAGTACGACGGTGTGAAGCTGAATTTCATCGACGCCCCCGGCCTGTTTGATTTTGAGCTGGGAATGTACGAGGGCATTCAGGCGGCAGAGAGCGTTCTGATCACTGTGTCGGCCCGTTCGGGTGTGACCGTTGGCGCGGAAAAGGCCTTCCATCTGGCCGAAAAGCACGGCAAGAGCAAGATCGTGTTTGTGAACAAGACCGATCTGGAAAATGCCAATTACTACAAGATCCTGGAAAACCTGAAGACCAAGTTCGGCCCCAGCATCTGCCCCTGCGTTGTGCCTGTGCGGCAGGACGACGGCACCATTCTGTATGTGAACCTGTTCAGCCAGAAGGCCTTCAAGTATGAGAGCGGCAAGCAGGTTCAGGTGGAGCTGCCCGAGATGGGCCACCGCCTGGAGGGCCTGGTCGCCGCCATGAGCGAGGCCGTGGCCGAGACCGACGACGAGCTGATGGAGAAGTTCTTCTCCGGCGAGCCCTTCACCACCGAAGAGATCGTGAACGGCCTGGCCAAGGGCTGCCGTACCGGCGCCATCACCCCCGTGTTCTGCGGCAGCGCCGTGAACCAGCAGGGTCTGGACATGCTGCTCTACAACCTGAAGGTCCTGCTGCCCAGCCCGGCGGACGTACCCGCTGTTGTGGCCGAGGATGCCGCCGGTGAGCCGGTGGAGGTTACCTGTGACGAGGCCGGCCCCCTGGCTGCCTATGTATTCAAGACAGTGGCCGATCCCTTTGTGGGCAAGCTGTCCTACGTGAAGGTGGCCAGCGGCACCCTGAAGAGCGACAGCGCCTTGGTGAATGCCCGCACCGGCGAGGCCGAGCGCATGGGCAAGCTGCTCTATGTGAAGGGCAAAAAGCAGACCGATACCACCGCCATCGGCGCGGGCGACATCGGCGCAGTGACCAAGCTGCCCACCGCCCAGACCGGCGATACCCTGTGTGAGGCTGGCCGCGTGGTCAAGCTGCCCGCCCCCACCTTCCCCACGCCCACCCTGTCCATGGCCATCCGTGTGGCCAAGAAGGGCGACGAGGGCAAGATCGGCGCGGCTCTGGCCCGCCTGATGGAAGAGGACCCCACCCTGACCTACCGTATGGATACCGAGACCGGCCAGCAGATCATCAGCGGCCTGGGCGAGCAGCATCTGGACGTGGTGGTTGCCAAGCTGAAGGCAAAGTTCGGCGTGGACGTGGAGCTCACCGTGCCCAGAGTGGCCTATCGCGAGTCCGTGCGCAAGAAGTGCAAGGCCCAGGGCCGTCACAAGAAGCAGACCGGCGGCCACGGCCAGTTCGGTGACGTGTGGATCGAGTTCGAGCCCTGCGACAGCGAGGAGCTGGTCTTTGAGGAGAAGGTGTTTGGCGGCAGCGTGCCCAAGAACTACTTCCCCGCAGTGGAAAAGGGCCTGCGCCAGGCAGCCGAGCACGGCGTGCTGGCAGGTTACCCGGTGGTTGGCCTGAAGGCCACCCTGCTGGACGGCAGCTACCATCCGGTGGACTCCAGCGAAATGGCCTTCATCATGGCCGCCAAGCTGGCCTATAAGGCCGCTCTGCCTGAGGCAGGTCCCATGATTCTGGAGCCTGTGGGCACCCTGAAGGCCCACGTTCCCGCCGACAACACCGGCGATGTGATGGGCGATGTGACCAAGCGTCGCGGCCGTGTTCTGGGCATGAACCCGGACGAGGACGGCCTGCAGGAGGTTGTAGCCGAGGTGCCCATGGCCGAGATGCAGGACTTCACCACCTTTATGCGCCAGCTGACCCAGGGCCGCGGCCACTTCACTCTGGAGTTTGCCCGCTATGAGCCTCTGCCCTCCAACCTGGAAGGTAAGGTCATCGAGGAAGCCAAGAAGCTGCGCGGCAACACCGACGACGAGGAATAAATCCGTTGCCCCTGGCATAACAATGAATTGAAAACGGGACCCGCGGAAAGCCCCCTTTCCGCGGGCCCCGTTCCGTTTGCCAAAAAGAAAGAGAGTTTTTTGGTCATTCAGCCAAAAAAAGGGGGTTCGGTTGACAAATCCCCCAGAACTCGTTATACTATCAAAATTAAATGGAAGCAAACCGCGGCCCATTGTGAGTTGTGAACAAGCATACCCCCCTTGGGCACCGCCGGCCTCACAGGACCGGCAGGGCATTTGGCGGCCGCGGCTTCCCACAGATTAAGGAGTAAACAGAACCATGAGCAATGCAAAAGAAGTTGTTGTGACCGTCGCCGGCCTGAAGGCCCTGGAGGACGAGCTGGAGGAACTGAAGACCGTCCGCCGCAAGGACGTTGCGGAGAAGATCAAGGTGGCCCGTGGCTTCGGCGACCTGTCTGAGAACAGCGAGTACGATGAGGCCAAGAACGAGCAGGCCTTCATCGAGAGCCGCATCGCCCAGCTGGAGGCTATGCTGAAGAACGCCCGCGTGATCGATAACGACGAGCTGAACCTGGACACCGTCTCCGTGGGCACCCATGTGAAGATTGAGGATGAGGACGGCGAGGTGGAGGAGTACGACATCACCGGCTCCACCGAGGCGGACCCCCTGAACGGCAAGATCAGCGACGAGAGCCCCGTGGGCGCTGCCCTGATGGGCCAGAAGGTCGGCCAGACCGTAACCGTGAGCCTGCCCAACGGCGGCACCATCGATTTCAAGATCCTGGAGATCAGCCGCGCTGCCCTGTGATCGGCAAAAATCGCAAAAAAGAAGATCGTTTTTCCGCAAAAAGAGGTGCCACGGCGCCTCTTTTTGTGCTATAATAAGGCAGTATGCCCGCCGTGTGCGGGCCAAACTATCATATCCGCGCCAATCGGCGCGTTTTTTGGAGGGAATAGCATGGAGCTGAACGAGAACAAGAACCCCAACCCCCAGCAGGATCAGGAGCTCAGCGAAAAGGCTTACAACGAGCTGGTCGCTGTGCGCCGCGACAAGCTGAAAGCCCTGCAGGAAGCGGGCAACGACCCCTTCCAAAAAACCAAATATCCGCAGGACGCTTTCGCCGCGGACATCAAAAAGGAATACGACTACCTGGCCGCTGAGGAAGAGACCGACCGCATGGTCTGCATGGCCGGCCGCATGATGAGCAAGCGCGTGATGGGCAAGGCCAGCTTTGCCGACCTGCGTGATGCCTCCGGCAACATCCAGCTGTACGTTCGCCGCGATGTGATCGGCGAGGAGGAATACGCCGGCTTCAAGAAGTTCGACATCGGCGACGTGATCGGCATCAAGGGCCAGGTGTTCCGCACCAAAATGGGCGAGATCAGCATCCGCTGCACCGAGGTGGTGCTGTTGGCCAAGAGCCTGCTGCCCCTGCCCGAGAAGTTCCACGGCCTGAAGGACCAGGAGCTGCGTTACCGCCAGCGTTACGTGGACCTGATCATGAATCCCGAGGTGCGCCGCACCTTCGAGATTCGCTCCCGCTTCATCCGCTTTATGCGCGCCTACCTGGATCAGCGCAACTACATGGAAGTGGAGACCCCGGTGCTGAACACCATCGCCGGCGGCGCGGCGGCCCGCCCCTTCATCACCCATCACAACACCCTGGATCTGGACATGTACATGCGCATCGCCACCGAGCTGCCCCTGAAGCGGCTGATCGTGGGCGGCATCGACCGGGTGTATGAGATCGGCCGTATCTTCCGCAACGAGGGCATGGACCCCAAGCACAACCCCGAGTTCACCACCGTGGAGCTGTACCAGGCCTACGCCGACTTCCACGACATGATGGACATCGCCGAGGGCATTCTGTCCGGCGCCGCCAAGGAGATCTTGGGCAGCTACCAGGTGAAGTGGCAGGGCGAGGACATCGACCTGACCCCCGGCTGGCGCCGCCTGACCATGGTGGACGCCGTGAAGGAGTACACCGGCGTGGACTTCGGCGCTATCACCGATGACGCTGAGGCTGTGGCTGCTGCCAAGGCCATCGGCGTGGAGCTGGCCGACACCGCCGACAAGACCTGGGGCAACGCTCTGTACGCCTGCTTCGATCAAAAGGTTGAGGAGCAGCTGATCCAGCCCACCTTCATCACCATGTACCCGGTGGAGGTCTCCCCGCTGACCAAGCGCAGCCCCGAAGATCCCCGCCTGACCGAGCGCTTCGAGCTGTTCATCTGCCACAGCGAGCTGGCCAACGCCTACTCCGAGCTGAACGATCCCATCGACCAGCGCGCCCGCTTCGAGAAGCAGCTGGAGCTGCGCGACCGGGGCGACGACGAGACCGAGATGATGGACGAGGACTTCCTGACCGCTCTGGAGTACGGCATGCCTCCCACGGGCGGCATGGGCATGGGCATCGACCGCTGCGTCATGATGCTCACCGGCTCCGACACCATCCGTGAGGTCATCCTGTTCCCCACCATGAAGCCGCTGGATACGCCCAAGAAGCAGGAGAAGGCTGCCGCCAAGGCTGAGCCCGCTGCTGCTGTGGCTGAGCCTGCCGCTGCCGTGGCCGAGCCCATCGACTTCTCCAAGGTGGAGATCGAGCCCCTGTTCGCCGATATGGTGGACTTCGAGACCTTTGCCAAGTCCGACTTCCGCGCGGTGAAGGTGAAGGAATGCACCGCCGTGCCCAAGAGCAAGAAGCTGCTCAAGTTCGTGCTGGACGACGGTACCGGTGTGGACCGCGTGATCCTGAGCGGCATCCATGACACCTACGAGCCCGAGGAGCTGCTGGGCAAGACCCTGATCGCCATCACCAACCTGCCTCCCCGCAAGATGATGGGCATCGATTCCTGCGGCATGATCATCTCCGCCGTACACCACGAGGAGGGCGTGGAGAAGCTCCACTGCCTGATGGTGGACGAGCACATCCCTGCGGGCGCGAAGCTGTATTGATTTCGCGAAACTGAAATGACCGATAAGCCCCGACTTTTCGCTAAAGTTGGGGCTTATTTTGAACAAGGAAAGGAAGACCCATGAAGATCCTAGCTGTGGACTACGGCGACGCCCGCACCGGCCTTGCCATCAGCGATGCCAGCGAGCTGCTGGCCACCCCTCTGCCCCAGATCGAGGAAAAGAGCATGAACAAGGCGGCCGCCGCCATTCTGGAGGCCGCCCGCGCCCAGAAGGCCGAGATGATCGTGGTGGGCCTGCCCCGCAATATGGACGGCACCGAGGGCTCCCGCGCCCAGAAGACCCGCAAGATGGCGGCCATTCTGGAACGGGACGGCCAGCTGCCGGTTCGCTTTTGCGACGAGCGCCGCACCACCGTCACCGCTGCCGCCCAGCTCAGCGAGGTGGGCACCTTCGGTAAAAAGCGCAAGGAGATCCTGGACTCGGTGAGCGCCGCGGTCATTCTGGAAAGCTTTCTGGCCTGGCGCAAGCATCACCCGGAGGAGGCTTAACGCTCGGAGGGCTTTGTGAGAAAATCGTAAGATTTCCGCAAGCAAAAAGAAAGGCACATCCGCGCCCTGTTCTGGTAGGATAATACCGGAGCAGGGCGCTTTTTTTGCGGGCGCTTGCGCCGGATGGAGGTTTGCCGTATCATAAAAGGCGAAGCCAAAAAGGAAAAAGGGGGATGGGCAGGAATGAGTGCGAAAATCCTGCTGGTGGATGACGAGGCCGCCATTGCGGACCTGGTGGAGGTTTATCTGACCAACGAGGGCTACACGGTATACAAATGCGAAAACGCCGCCCAGGCGCTGGAATGTGTGGCCCAAAAGCCGGTGGACCTGGCCATTCTGGACGTGATGCTGCCGGACCTGAGCGGCTTTGAGCTGTGCCGCCGCATCCGGCAAAAACACCTGTGGCCCATCCTGATGCTCACCGCCCGGGTGGAGGATCTGGACAAGATTCAGGGCCTGATGCTGGGGGCGGACGACTACATCACCAAGCCCTTCAACCCGCTGGAGCTGCTGGCAAGGGTCAAGACCCAGCTGCGCCGGTATACCCAGTATAACCAGTCCGCCCAGCCGGAAAAGAGCGGGGAATATGAGTTCAACGGCCTGTGCATCAGCGAGGTCACCCACAAGTGTACCTTGTATGGCGAGGAACTGGCCCTCACGCCGCTGGAATTCTCGATTTTGTGGTATCTGTGCAGCCACCGGGGGCAGGTGGTGCCCAGCGAGCAGCTGTTCCAGGAGGTGTGGGGCGAAAAATACATCGACGGCAACAACACCGTGATGACCCACATCGCCCGGCTGCGGGAGAAGATGCACGAAAAGAGCCGTCAGCCGAAATTTATCAAAACTGTCTGGGGAGTGGGGTATACCATTGAGTGAACTGCGTAAAAACTGGGCCCACCGGCGCACCGCTCTGCGCTTTACCCTGCAGCTGGCGGTGACACTGGCGGCGTTCTGGGCTCTGAGCTGGCTGCTGCAGGAACTGGTGTTCTTTGTGTATTTCAGCCTGGACCTGGACTGCTTCTGGTGGATTTTTCTGTTCAAGGAGATTTTCAAGCATTTTATCCCGGCGCTGCAGGTGCTGTGGCTCGGGGTGGGCACGGTGCTCATCACCGGCTGGGTCTTCTGCAAGCCGCTGCGCTATCTGGACGAGGTGACCGAGGCTGCCGGCCGGCTGGCCCGCCCGGGAGAGGACCCCATCCGGCTGCGGCCCCAGCTGAAAACCGTGCAGGACCAGCTGAACCAGGCCCGGGAGCAGGGGCTGCGGGCAGCGGCTGCCCTGCGCCAGGAGGAGCAGCGGAAAAACGACCTGATTGTCTATCTGGCCCACGATTTGAAAACCCCACTCACCAGCGTGATCGGCTATCTGAACCTGCTGGTGGACGAGCCCAACATCAGCCCGGCCACCCGGGCCCGCTACACCGGCATCGCCCTGGAAAAGGCGCTGCGGCTGGAGGAGCTGGTGAATGAGTTCTTCGAGATCACCCGGTTCAGCCTGAGCCATCTGGAGCTAGAGCTATCCCGGGTGGATCTTTCGCTGATGCTGCGCCAGATGGTCAGCGAGTTTGCGCCGGAGCTGGCAGCAAAGCGGCTGGACTGCCGGGCAGACCTGCCGCCCGAGCTGCCCGTTCGCTGCGACCCGGCCAAGCTGGCCCGGGTATTCGATAACCTGCTGCGCAACGCGGTGAGCTACAGCGACCCCGGCACCACTCTGCGGGTGCAGGGCAGGCTGGAGGGGGAGACGGTGGTGCTGCAGTTTGTGAACCAGGGCCGCACCATTCCGCCGGAAAAGCTGGCCCGCATCTTTGAAAAGTTTTTCCGGGCGGACGAATCCCGTGCCAGCGCCAGCGGCAACGCCGGTCTGGGCCTGGCCATTGCCAAACAGATCGTGGAGCAGCACGGGGGCACCATCGCCGCCGCCAGCGCCGACGACCGGGTGGTGTTCACCCTGCGGCTGCCCCGGAACGGCCCTCAAAATTGACTGATACCAGATTTGAAAAAGAGCTCTGTGCGCTGCACAGGGCTCTTTTTTGGCCCTCTCCGGGCATTCCGCCCTTGACAGAGCGGAGCAAAAACGCCTATAATACAAAAGTTAGTTTACTAATTATTAGAATCCTAATGAATTGGAACGCCGAAAACGGGAAAGGGATCACCGCAATGGAACACAGCTTTCACTATCTGCTTTTAGCAAATCAAGCCATGGTGCACCGGCAGCTGCTGGCAAAACTGAAGGACACCGGCCTGACCCTGGGCCAGCCCAAGGTGCTGGACTATCTGCAGGACCACGACGGGGCCAACCAGGCCGAGATCGCCCGCGCCTGCCAAATCGAGCCCGCCTCCCTCACCTCGGTGCTGAACCGGATGGAGGAGAAGGCGCTGGTGGAGCGGCGCACCCAGAAGGGGGACCGGCGCAGCTTTGCGGTCTATCTCACCGGGCAGGGCCATTCGATGGCGCTGCGGGTCCGGCAGGCCTTCGAGGAGCTGGAGGAGCAGGCCTTTGCGGGGGTAAGCGAAGCGGAGCGGGAACCGTTCCTTGCGGTGTTCCGCTGCGTTTACGGCAATCTGAAAGAGGGGGAGCGTTAATTATCTTATGGAAAAAGCAAAGCGGTATCTGGTGTTTTTGTTCGGGCTGTTCATCAGCTCCTTTGGCGTGAGCCTCATCACCAAGGCAAATCTGGGCACCTCGCCCATCTCGGCCATTCCCTATGTGCTCAGTCTGAACTTTCCCTTCACGCTGGGCCAGTTCACCATTGCGTTCAGCCTGTTTCTGGTTCTGATGCAGCTGTTCATCCTGCGGCGGAACTTCAAGGCCGAGCATCTGTTGCAAATTCCCATCTCGGTGGTCTTCGGCTATTTCATCGACCTGACCATGGTTATGCTGGGGTTTGTGGCCCCCGGCAGCTATCCGGTCAAGCTGGTGGCCCTGCTGATCGGCTGTGTGATCCTGGGCTTCGGTGTGTATCTGGAGGTCATCGCCGATGTGGCCATGCTGCCCGGCGAGTCTTTCGTGCGTGCGGTCACCCAGACCTGGAAAACCGACTTCGGCACCACCAAGGTCTGCTTTGATGTGTCCATGACCGTGATCGCCGCGATCACCTCGCTGGTGCTTGCCCATACGCTGTATGGTGTGCGTGAGGGCACCGTGATCGCCGCTCTGCTGGTGGGCTTCATCGCCCGTCTGTTCGGCCGTCTTCTGCCCTTTGTGCCCGATCTGCTGTTCGGCAAAAAGGCGGAGAGCGAAGCCGTCGAAGCAGTAGAAAACGGCAAGGGCGGCTGGGTGATCGCCATCGGCCGCCAGTACGGCAGCGGCGGACGGGTCATCGGCCAGAAGCTGGCCCAGCAGCTGGGCTATGAGTTCTACGACGATGCCATCGTGCAGATGGCTGCCGGTACCACCGGCTACACGCCCCAGTTTGTACGCCAGCGGGAAGAGAACATGACCAACAGCTTTTTGTACGATCTGGTGAACCAGATGTACGCCTACGCTCCGGAGGAGGAATCCCCCAAGGACAGCGTTTTCCTGGCGGAGAAAAAGGCCATTGAGGAGATCGCCGCCAAGGGCCGCTGTGTGATCGTGGGCCGCTGCGCGGACTATCTGCTGCGGGACGATCCCCACTGCCTGCGGGTCTGGCTGCATGCGGACAAGGCCCGGCGGGTAAAGCGGATCATGGAACTGGAGCAGCTGGACGAGGCGGCGGCAAAGACCCGCATTGCCCAGGAGGACCGGCGGCGGGCCACCAACTACCAGTACTACACCCGGCGGGTGTGGGGTCTGGGCAAAAACTACCACCTGACGCTGGACACCGGCCTGGGTGAGGAGTATGTGCAGATCTGCATCGAGGCCGCGCTGAAGGCTCTGGAGGCCGGTCAGAAGACCACCGTATAAACAAAAAACAGCACCGGCAGATGCGTTGCCGGTGCTGTTTTTCGTATATAAGTCAGTGGGCGGGCTTGTCCACCTTCTCGTTGTTGATCTTGGAATACATGATCTGCTGGCCGGAATACAGGCTGTACTGGCCGCTGAGCAGGTAGCTCACCGCGCAGGCCAGCGCGAACAGCAGCATGGACTCGGCCCCGAACAGCTCCACTCCCAGCACGATGCTGGCGAAGGGGCAGTTGGTCACGGCACAGAAGGTGGCCACCAGTGCCACCGCCGCCGCCAGGCCCGGGTCCAGCCCCAGCAGCGGCCCCACCAGGCAGCCGAAGGTGGAGCCCACAAAGAAGGTGGGCACGATTTCGCCGCCCCGGAAGCCGCAGCCCAGGGTGATGGCGGTGAGCAGCAGCTTGAACAGGAAGGCCAGCGGATGGGCCAGCACGCCCTCGGTGATGGCCTGCTCGATCACCTGCATGCCTGCGCCGTTGTAATCCCGGGTGCCCAGCAGCAGGGTGCAGACGATGATCAGCGCCGAGCCGGCCAGGATGCGCAGATACTGGTTGGGCAGCCAGGTCTGGTACAGATGGCTGGCGGTGTGCATCACGATGCACAGCAGCATGCCCACCAGCGCGCAGCCCACGCCCAGAATCACCACACGCCAGGAATTGCCCCAGCCAAGGCTGCTGGCTTTGTGAATCACAAACTGCTCCGGCACGGCCCCCAGCGCCCGGGAAACGCCGTAGGCCACCAGGCTGGACATGGTGCAGGGCAGCAGCGCCGCATGGTATACCACGCCCACACTGATTACCTCGATGCTGAAGATGGTGGCGGTGAGGGGCGTGCCGAACAGGGCGCTGAACACCGCACTCATGCCGCACAGCACCATGAAGTGTTGGCTGGGCTGATTGAGCCGCAGCTTTTCCCCCAGCCAGCCGCCCATGCTGCCGCCGATCTGCAGCGCCGCGCCCTCGCGTCCGGCACTGCCGCCCAGAAGGTGGGTGATGAAGGTGGCGAAGATGATCAGCGGGGTCATGCGCAGTGGCGCACGCTTACCGCTTCGGGCGCTCTCAATCACCTGGTTGGTGCCCCGCTCGGTGCTCATACCGCACAGCTGATACACCGCCACAATGGCCAGGCCGCCCACCGGCAGCAGCCATAACAGCTCCGGATGAGCCGCCCGCACCCGGTTGGCCCAGCTCACCATGTGATAGAATACCGCGCCCACCGCGCCGCCCGCAAGGCCCATCAGCCCGGAGCAGATCATCCACATCAGAAAGGTTTCGCTGTAGGGGAACAGCCCCTCCGCGATATTGGTCAGCGCCTCTTTGCGCCGCAGATTCATGCTACCGCCTCCCACCGGCCCGCCCGGGCCGTTTTTACACATTGATACCGGCTCATATTATAGCAAATCTCCGGAAAAATTTGAAGACGATACCCTTTTGTGCTATGATAGAAACCAGCGAAAACTGCAACAGGAAACGGAGTGTGACACCAATGAAACAGGGCTTTGAAAACAGCAGCCTTTCCCAGGAGGTACTAAGCTTTCACTGCCCCCGCTGGGCGGAGCTGCCGGGCATCGCGCTGTATATGGATCAGGTCACCGGCTATATCAACGAGATTTTTGCCCCCATCGCCCCGCAGGAGCAGCAGATCACCCTGACCAAGGCGATGGTGAATAACTACGTGAAGCAGCGGGTGATGAGCCCGCCGGTGAACAAAAAATACGACCGGGCACACATGGCTTATCTGGTCACCATCTGCGCCCTTAAGCAGGTGTTCAGCATCCCGGAGATCGGCAGCATGATCCGCGCCCAGATGGACCACTGCCCGGTGGAGCAGGCCTACGATTGCTTCTGTGAGGAGCTGGAGAGCGCACTGCGGGCGGTGTTCCTGGGCCAGGCAGCCCCCACCCAGATCCGCAACGAGCAGGACCCGGCGGCAATCACCCTGCTGCGGGGCGCGGTGCAGGCCTATGCCAGCAAGGTGTATGTGCAAAAGCGGCTGGCCTTTGCCGAGCAGACAGCACAGCAGGAATGAGGAGAAAAGGCCAGTGAAGATTGAACGGATACAACTGATTTATTTTTCCGCCACCGGAACTACCCGGGCGGTGGGGCAGGCGGTGGCAAAGGGGACCGGCCTGCCGGTGGAGGAATGGGACTGCACGCCTCAGCGGGCAAAGGCGCCCTTCCAGTCGGACGGGCAGACCCTGACGATTCTGGCCGTGCCGTCCTTTGGCGGCCGGGCACCCGCACCTGTGGCAGAACGGTTGGAACAGCTGAAGGGCTGTGGCCCGGCGGTGCTGCTGAGCGTTTACGGCGCCCGCGCCAGCGAGGACACGCTGGCTGAGCTGTATGATCTGGCAGAGCGGGCAGGCTACCGGCCCATAGCGGCCGGGGAATTTGTGGCCCGGCATTCCATGGCCACCCGGATTGCGGCGGAACGCCCGAACGGGGCCGATCTTTCCCAGGCCGCGGCGCTGGGAAAGCAGGCGTTGGAGCTGGCTGAAAATCATCTGCCGGAGCAAGAGCTGCGGCTGGAGCTGCCGGGCAACCGGCCCTACCGGGAATTCAGCGGCGTGCCGTTTCACCCGAAGGCCAGCAAAAAATGTGTGGAATGCGGCCGCTGCGCCGACCAGTGCCCCGTTGGGGCAATCCCGGCCGGGACGCCAAACAGGACCGATAGTAAGGTGTGCATCACCTGTATGCGCTGTGTGGCGGTGTGCCCGGTAAAGGCCAGAAGCCTTGGCAAGCTGCCGGAGCTGGCAGTCACGGCCAAGCTGCGCAAGGTGTGCGACGATCACCGGGAAAACCGGGTCTGGCTGGCCGGACTTGAATAAAGAAAAACGAAAAAGGCCCGCGTCTGGACAATTCCAGGCGCGGGCCTTTTGCTTGCTTATGGGGGATTGAGGAATTACTCCTGGCTGAACTGGTCCTTGCCAACGCCGCACAGGGGGCACTCGAAATCCTCGGGAACATCGGCCCACAGGGTGCCGGGGGCGATGCCGCCGTCCTCGTAGCCCTCAGCCTCGTCGTAAACCCAGCCGCACACGTCACATACAAAACGGTTCATAATGAATACTCCTTTTTCGCTCTATTTGGAAGGAAATGAATTTTTTGGGAGGGACCGTTTGGTCCATGGCTATAGTATATGCGGCAGAATGAAAAAATCATGTTGCCACGGCAACAAAATTATACCAGGCTCAAGATTCGGCGTGCGGCGTCCGCAATGTATTCGGAAAGAGGCAGCTCGGGCAGGCCGCCGATCTGCACACCGCACTTGCTCACCGGGATCAGCACCTTGCGGGCGGCGGAGTCCGCCACGGCCAATGCCATGGCGGGGCTGCATTCGCCCATCATGCTGTTGGCAATCACAATGCCCATGGGCCCGGCAATCACGTCCGCCCGGCGGGCGTTCACGATCACCGCGTTCTCGCCGGTGGCGCCGGCACTGGCGCCTGCCTTCATCATGGCGCTGGTGGCGGCGGCGTTGGTGCCCACCGCCAGGATCTCGCCGGTGTAGCCCCCGGCCCGAAGCTTTTCAATCAGGGTGCGGCCGAAGCCACCGCCCTGGCCGTCAATTACAACGATTCTCATGCAAAAACCTCGCTTTTCTTTGTCACAGCAGCGGTGCGAACAGGCGGAGCACCAGCTGAGCCACCCGCTTGGGCAGCGGGGTCTTATAGGTGTCCTCCAGGAACACCTCGTTGCTCACGCTCATGCACTCCTCCAGGTCAGCCCGCACGTCCTGCACCATCTGCCCGCCATAGAAGGCACAGCAGTTCTCAAAATGCAGGTACAGGCTGCGGTAGTCCATGTTGGCGCTGCCCACGATGGCGGTCTTGTCGTCCGACACATACATCTTGGCGTGGATGAAGCCGGGGGTGTATTCAAAGATACGCACGCCCGCCTCCAGCAGCACCCGGTAGTAGCTTTGGGTAACCCAGTACACGTACCACTTATCCGGGATACCGGGGGTGATGATCCGCACGTCCACGCCGCTTTTGGCAATCAGGGTCAGGGTGGTGATCATCTCGTTGTCCACCACCAGATAGGGCGTGGCGATATACACATAATTGGTGGCCTGCTGCAGCACGTTGAAGTAGGCGTTTTCGGCCACGTTCTCCTCGTCCAGCGGGCTGTCGCCGTAGGACTGCACAAAGCCCCGGGCGGAGTAGCGCAGGGTGGGAGCGTAGTCCTTCGGGTCGCTCACGCTGCCGGTGGTGAAATCCCACATTTCCAGGAACAGCGCCGTCAGCGACTGCACGCCGCTGCCCTTGAGCATCAGGCCGGTATCCTTCCAGATGCCGAAGCGCTTTTTCCGGTTGATGTATTCGTCGGAAAAATTCAGTCCGCCGGTGAAGCCCACATTGCCGTCGATCACAGTGATTTTGCGGTGATCCCGGTGGTTGAGCATGGTGTAGTCCGAGATCCGGCCGGACAGCCGGGGCGGCGCGAAGGGATAGCACTTGATGCCCTTGCGCCGTAAAAATTCATCGTAGTTTTCCGGCAGGGTGAACATGCAGCCGAAGGCGTCGAACAAAAGGCGTACATCCACGCCCTCGGCAGCCTTCTGGGTGAGAATCTCCAGGGTGGTGTCCCACATGTAGCCGGGCTTGATGATGAAGTACTCCATGAAGATGAAGTGCTTGGCGCCCTTCAGCTCCTCCAGAAAGCGGGGGAAGAAGTCCTGGCCCCAGGCGTAGTATTCGCTCTGGGTGTCGCCGTAGAGGGGCGCGCCCGCGCACTGGGAAAGATAGGTGGCACTGCGGGCCAGGTTTTTGTCCTTCACCTGCAGGCGGCGCATGGGCTCCGGGTCCTGCGTAAGAGATTGGGTCCCCCGCTCGGAGATAGTTTCCAGCCGTTTGGCGTGGCGGTTGCCGGTATTCCGGTGGCCCCAGAACAGATAGAACAGGGTGCCGGTGGGCGGCATGACAAGGATCAAAATCAGCCACATGATTTTATAGACCGGGTTCACCTTGTCCTTATCCAGCAGTGTGAGCACCGCCAGGGCGCTGAGCAGCATCAGAAACAGATAGAAATACGGGAAAAACCTGCCCAGCTCAACGGCGATGCCAACCACCAGGGTGATTTGCAGCAGCAGCAAAACCGCGAAGAAAAAACTGCGGGACAACAGGCCCCGGCCCAGTTTTTTGCGGGCTTTGCGTACCTTCTTTATTTCCATAATAATAAAATGCCTCCTGCATGAAAAGAAAAAAGCCAAAGGGAATAGCCTTTGTGGGATATTATATCACAGATTTCTCACGAAATCGACGCTAAGGCAGTCCCGCATCGCCCCAGGCAGCAAAGCAGACCATTTGATGCGTTCGCCGTGAGCTGCGCAAAGCGGCTTCAGACCCCGGAAAAGAAACAGAGCGCACGGGCAAACCGTACGCTCTGAATGGGCTTTATTCCGCCTGGCTGGTGCTCTGGGAAGTGCTTTCGGCGGTACTCTGCGCCGCACTGGAGGCCTGGGAAGCGGAGGAGGATGCCTCGCCGCTGCTGCTGGCCGGGTCGGGGTCCGCCGCGCCGTAGGTGCTGATGGTCACACTGTTGAGCAGCACGTCCTCCACAGGCTTGCCGTTCTCGTCCACCTCGCTCTGGGCCAGAGTGTCCACCACATCCATGCCCTCATAGACCTGGCCGAACACGGTATCGGTGTAATCCAGATAGGGCAGGCCGCCCGCAGCATCGTAGGCCTCGATCACTTCGGTACGAACGCCCGCCTCTTCCATCTGGGTACGCAGGCTGTCGTCCAGCTTTTCGGGCAGCGACTGTACAAAGTAGAACTGGCTCAGGCCGGAGACGTCCTCATCCGGGCTGAAGGCAGCGCACAGCGCACCGGAATAATGGTGCAGCTGGTCCGAGATTTCCTTGGGGTAGGGGTTGTTGTTCCAGATGGTGGAACCGGTGGTGCCGGTGCCGGAGGCGTCGCCCCCCTGAACCACAAAGCCGGAAACAATCCGGTGGAAGCTGGTGCCGTCGTAGTAGCCCTCCTGGGCCAGGCGGGTGAAGTTTTCCACCGCCATGGGCGCCACGTCCGGATAAAGCACGGCACGCACCTCACCGGCGCTGGTGTTGAAGATGGCAATGGGATCGCCCTCAGCGGGGGTCTGGAACTGAAGCTCCTCGCTTTCCACCTGGGGGCGTTTGATGGAGCTGCCGGTGATGCCGCCGCCGCAGCCCGCCAGCAGGCCTGCGGCCAGCACGGCGGCCGCCGCCAAAGCAATGAATCTGCGCAAGGAAGAAGCCCTCCTGTAATCTTGATAGAAGTAATACATATTATACCACAAAGCCGGGAAAAATAAAAACCGATCGCTCCAAGTATTTTATAAAACTTTCACAGCGGGTTTTGTTGCGTTTTTCTATTGACGCAAGGGGCAAAAAAGGGTAAACTTTATCTAGCAGATCACACAGGCGAGGCCTTCGAGCCCCGCCCGAAAAAGGAGAGCAACATGGCTGAGAACAACACCCCTGTCACCGAGCAGGAAGAAGATTACACCCCCGACCTGGTGACCCTGGAGGACGAGGAAGGCAAAGAGCACACCTTTGAGGTGATCGACGCGGCCGACCATAAGGGCGTTCACTACATGGCTCTGGTTCCCTACGTGGAGAACGAGGAGGAGCTGGAAGACGCCGACCTGGATCTGATCCTGATGAAGGTGGGCCAGGACGCGGAGGGCGAATACCTGGATATCGTGGAGGACGACGAGGAGCTTTACGAAGTGAGCAATATGTTCGAAAAGCGCCTGCGCGAATTCTTCGACATCGAGCAGTAAGCCTGCCGCCCAAACACGCTTAGCATCCTGCCTTGTGCGATTTGTTGCAGCTTTAAATAATCCTACTAATCAAATTCAGGGAGCCCGGAGTTGACCACCGGACCGCAGACCTCCCGCCCCTTCAAGGGGAGTTCGGAAGAAGGGAGTGGAAAAGTGGCCACAGGGCACCCACCTGCCATCCGGTAGGTTTTGATTGGCTGCAGACGGCAAGGCGGGGCTATTTGAAAACAAAAGCGCTCCCAGTCCTTTCAAAGAACCGGGAGCTTTTTTGTATCCCGCAGCAAAAGGAGGAAAGCCCCCATGGGAAAGGGCGATTACCACGGCGCGAGCCACATCTATGGCAGCCGTGCGGGTACCAGCCCCCGCGCCGAATACCGGGAATTCGATTTTGAGCCCGGCCGCGAGGCGGAAAAGGACGAGCTGCTGCGCAAGGTGCGCCGCCCGGAGCTGACCATTCAGGCGGGCTATCTGCGCAGGCCTGCCCGGAAGGCTGCAAGCAAGAAATAAAACAGCGCCGCCCCCGGTATGAAGCCGGGGGCGGCGCATTTTGTTCTGTGATCAGAAAAATCAGAAGCCCAGGGATTCACCCACCAGCAGCACCTTGATGCGGCCGGGAATCCGCTGATAGCGGTGAATGGTGGTAGTGCAGCAGATGCGGGCGGGGCTGTGGCAGTCCGAGCAGGTGCCGGTCACGGCGCAGGGAGTTTTGCAGCCCAGCCGGTCGGTGTTGGCGGGGGCGGCAATTTCCTTTACACGGCGGGCAGCGGCGTGAATATCTTTTACAATCTTGTTGCAGCCCACCACCAGCAGCACATTTTGGGGGCCGAAGGTCATGGCGGCCACCCGGTTGGCGTTGCCGTCCACGTTGTAAAGCTCGCCGGCCTCGGTTACCGCGTTGGTGCTGGCCAGATACCAGTCGGCGCTGAACACCTGGCGGTACAGTGCGGCCAGCTCCTCACCGCTCACCTTGCTGCGGTCCAGATACTGGTAGCGGCCGCTGGCCAGCAGGTCCATCACGCCGGTTTCGGCCAGGCTCACACTGCCGCCGTTGGAAACCACGGCGCCCTCGGGAATCATCTTTTCCACAAAGGGGCGTACCTCGGCGGCGGTCTTCACGTAGTAGGCCTCCATGTTGTTGGCGCGCAGAGCTTCCATGGTGCGCTGGATGCGGCGTTCGGTGTTTTGAATCACTGCTTCATGCATGAGAATTCCTCCTTCAACAGCTTGCCCAAAGCCGGCGTCGTTTTGCGTTGCACCGGCCAATGGGCTTGAACAGTTTTTCTTTATTATAGCACATCTTTTCCCTTGCGGCGCTGCGGGCAGAGCTCCACACAAAAGTTTTACAGGTGCCCGGCAGAGCCTGCCATTGCAGGAGCCGGGGCGGTTGTGCTACAATAGTTTAAAGCGGCAGCGCGTGGGCGTTGCTGCATCTTTGTGATTTTGCACCGGCCTTGGTGCCGGATGTTGAAGGAGTATGACTTGCATGGCCAAGCGTTTAAAGGCCGGTGATAAGATCCCGGCGTTTTCCTACGATACCCCTTATGAACCGCAGAAAAGCTTCTACGGTTTTCTGCAGGGGGACAAGCCGGTGGTACTGGTGTTTCTGCCCAACTTCGGGCACCCCATCACCCGGCATTTCATCACCCAGTATCTGGAGACCATTTACGCGCTGCGCAGCGTTCGGCTGGCTTGCGTGGTGCGCTCCCGGCCGGAGACCATTGCCAAGGCCGCGCCAAAGGGGTCGCTTCCCTTTGAACTGATCTGCGACGCAGAGGGTGCACTGTACGATTATTTCCAGATTCCCCAGAAGCATGGTATGCTGCGCTGCTATTCGCTGGATGGTATGCGCATCATCAAGCAGGCCCGCCAGCAGGGGTACTCCCCGGCCAAGAACGAGCTGAATCAGCTGCCCCTCACCCTGGTGTTGAGCGAGAGCGGCCAGGTGCTGTTTGCCCACTATGGCCACAGCATGACAGACCTTCCGGCGGATTGCTCGGCTATGGAACGGGTGGCCCAGGAGTTGCCTCTGCCCGCCCAGGCGCAGCCGGAAGAGCCGGAAGTGGCAGAGCCGCAGCCGGAGACCTTCGGCGGCTTTGAGCAGCCGGATCAGGGGGCGCTCACCGAAGAAGAGCTGATGGCCGCGCTGGAGGAGAACAAGGCCTTTGAGGCCCGGCAGGCGGCGCAGGAGGAGACTGGCGAACCGGAACCGGACCGGCAGCCTGCGCCCCAGGCGGACGAGCCACAGCCGGAGCAGGCCTGGACCGCCGCGCCGGAAAGCAGCGCCTATCCGCCTCAGGAAGCGCCGCAGGAACCGCAGGAACCCACCGAAGCGCCGCAGGAGCCGGTGGAACCGCTGCCTGCGTCGGTCTGGCGGGGCAAGATGATCTATTCGCCGGATCATGTGCCGGTGAAGGTGGATTTTTCCGCCCTGGGCTTTGGCGGCGACAAGAACTGAACATACAAAAACCGGGCCGAAACGCATGGGCAACTGCCAGCGTTCCGGCCCGGTTTTTTGTTTCAATTGCAAAAGAGACTGCTCACAAAAGCGCCGCACACAGCGAGATCAGCGGCGGCACCGCGGCCGAGCAGACCACCCCGTTGAACACCGAGAGCACCACGGTTTCCTCGTCGGTGAAGCGGATCATCATCGAGAGGGTGGTGTCCTCACTTGTGGCGGCAGCGGGGGCGATGCAGGTGTAGTAGTTCAGCTTGCGGGAGATGGGCGGGATCACGAAAAAGGAGAAGATCTCCCGCATCAGGTTGCTCAAAAAGGCAATACTGCCCAGCTGCGCCCCGGCCAGATTGCCCACGGTTACACCGGCCAGGCTGTACCAGCCCAGACCGCTGGCCACCATAGTGCTCTGGCCCAGCGAAAAGCCCAGCAGCGGTGCGCACACCGCGCCGCCCACCAGCGAGCCAACAATGATGCCGATGGGGATGAGAAAGGCCTTGATGTGGTATTGCTTGATCTTTGCCCAGATGCCCTCGTGCAGGCCGATGCTGATGCCCACCAGGAACATGAGCAGATACAGCACCAGGTCCGAGTGACCGGTAAGCAGGGTCAGCAGGGGGAACTCCAGGCCGGAAAGCCCGTAAAGAACGCCGCCCACCAGGGCGATTACTGCCAGAATCACCATAAGCCGGTCACCTCCGTTTGTTGCGCTTTTCCCGCCCGTTCATGAAACGGCAGGTGAGCAGATACACAAAAAGAACCGAAAAGGCCACCGGCACCAGGCAGAACACCAGGCTTTGCAGCCCCAGCTGGCCCAGCTCCTGCAAAAAGCCCGGCCGCTGCCCCAGCATGACGCCCATGCAGAAGATCAGCGCCAGGGTACACACCACCTGCAGCCGCTCGCAAAGCTTTTTGTGCTGCTTCGGAAAAAAACGGCTGCCCACCAGCACGCCCAGACACATGATCAGGATCACATCCACAAAGAGTCCCCTCCATCCCGCGAAACTTCTCCCTATTATAGCAAAAAAGCGCTGGGGTGGCAATGCACCCCAGCGGGAAAAACGGCGTTATTGTGCAGGTTCGGCAGGTTGCTCGGAGATGGCGGGCTGTGCCTCTGCGGGGCGGGGCAGTTCCACCACCGGGCCGGTGCGGAATACCCTGGAGGCGAAAAAGGGCAGATACAGCACCGCCAGCACCACAAAGCCCAGCAGCACGCTGGTCCAGTCCAGCACCTGATTCTGGATGGCGCTGGGATCGGTGAACAGGGTGATGGCGTTGTTGTTGAAGAAGTGGATCAGCACCGGCGCCCAGATGCTTTTGGTCTTCATGTAGGCAAAGCCGAAGAAAACGCTGTAGCAGATGCAGAGTACGATCTGGTTCACTACGCTCAGACCCCAGGTGGCAGGGCTGTAGAAAAAGATGTTGATGGGCAGGTGCCACAGCCCCCAGGCCACGCCCAGCACCAGAATGCCGCCCCGCAGGCCGAAACGCTTTTGCAAAAGAGGCTGCAAAAAGCCGCGCCAGCCGTACTCCTCCCCGAAAAAGGCGGTGTATACCAGCAGGAAGTTCAGCGGCATACTCACCAGCATGATGGTGAAATAGAGCGGGTCAACGGAAGTGGATTCTGCTTTTGCCAGAGTAGGGTCCACCAAAATCATCAGCCCGCTGAGCAGGACGATCCGGACAAAGTAGAGAACCGCAAACACCGCAAACACCGCAAATACCCAGCGGTTGAGCCGCATGCCCCAGGCGGTGCGGCGTGCCTTGCCGTCGAGAAAATAAAAGACCCAGCACAACACGCTGCCCACCATGATGACCCCGTTGCTTGCCGCCGCCCAGGGCAGGGCGGGGGCAATAGCGCTGGCAAGGGCGCACAGAGCCATGAGGACGGTCACCAGCAGGAAACAGATGTAAAATTTGCGGGGGATGGTTTTGTCCTCCCGGCGGGTGAGAAGAATGGCAAGGATAGCGCCGGCGGCAGGGTAGAACATCTGGGCCGAGGGAAAGGCGCTCACGTCGCTGCCTGCGTGGTAGGCAAGGCCCATGGGGATGCCCAACAGATAGGGCAGCACAAAAGCGACCAGTCCGAAGATAATCAGCTGCCGTTTTTCCACGGCGGTCCAGTTGGTTTTCATGACAGATTCCTCCTTTTCGTGTTTGAAGTCAACGGTTGGGTTTTACATGTTGCAGCCAGTAGTTACGCAACTGGTAGGTGAGGGTCTGCGTCATCCACAGACCGCCCAGCAGAACAAACCACAGGGCGTTGATGGACCAGGCGCTGCCCACCATAAGCAGTACCAACAGGACGAAGGGGTAGACGAAATTCATAATCTGGAAGGTAAAGTAGCTGCAATCGCCGATGGTCTTCTGCTCCGCCTCATCGCAGCTGGCATACCAGTCCTTCTGGAACTTGGTGTCGAACACGTTGCCCCGCTTTTCCGGATACAGCTTTTTGGTGGCTCCGATGACCAAAGCCTGCAGTACAGTAAGCCAGACAAGCTGAAGAATCAGCAGCCCGAACCCGAAGCCGGCAAGCGAGATTGATTCCGCCCGAATGGTCCGCCCAAAGGCTAGCCCCGCAGTCAGCATGAACCAGGGGAAGCCCAGGGTGGTCAGAATCATGGAAAGGCAGAGCAGCCGGTTGGCTTTTTCGTAGGCGTCGTCGTCCTCGTTGGCCCGGGCCATGGGCTTTTTCGCCGCCAGATACAGGGCGGTAGCTGCCACAGACAGCAGCAGACCCAAAGCCATCAGCGCAACACCTGCCCGGTAAAGCCCCTGGCTGACCGCATCACTCATGCTGGAAAGATCGTCAAAGCCTGACCCGATGAGCATGCTGCAGCCTGCGCCCAGCAGGCCGCACACCACAAGGATGATCGCAAACTTCACATAGACCCAGGTGGATTTCTTTTCCGTTTTCGGTTTCATTGTTCTTCCTCCCCCGTCAGATAAAATACCTCTTCCACAGGCGTTTCAAACACCTGTGCGATGCGCAGCGCCAGCGTGATGGAGGGGTTGTAGTCCCCACGCTCGATCAGGCTGATGGTCTGGCGGGACGCCCCCACCAGCTGCCCCAGCTGCTGCTGATTCAGCGACCTGGCAGCGCGAAGCTCCTTGAGCCGGTTTTCCAGCGGCATAGGCTCGACCTCCTTCTGCTGCAAAAGTTCCTTGTCATGATGACAAGTATCCTTGTCATCATCAGGATAACATTGACAAGGATTTTTGTCAACTGGTTTTGACAAAGATTTTTGGCATTTTTCCGGCAGGCGGAAACAGGACAAAAAAATCCCCCCGTCTGAATGACAGGGGGAAAAGTGATTATTGAATGTGAAATGCCCGCTGCACCCGGTAGACGATGTAGCGGAAGGTGTCTGCAATCAGCCAGAGCTCGATGAGGATGTAGTTGGGGAGGTTCTTCAGCCGGAACCTGGGCTTTTCCAGCTTGCCCATCACCTTCAGGGCTTCTTTGAAGCCCTGGCCGTAGGCCGGGCCGAAGCCCCGCAGCCGGAACATGGCAGCCTTGAGCAGATAGCCCGCCGTCAGGGGCAGAATGTTCAGGAGGAACATCAGGATGGGCATGTTCTTGTAGGGCAGAAGAATGCTGTTGCGCCCGCTCTGAATGCTCTTGAAGGGGTTGTAGCGCACCGCGCCGGTAGTGGCGCCGCAGATGTGGTAGCACTTGGCGGTGGGGCAGTAAACATTCTTGTAGCCCAGGCTGTTGGCCCGCCAGCTGATGTCCACGTCCTCATAGTAGGCGAAGAAGTTCTCGTCAAACAGGCCGATCTTGTCCAGAATGCTCTTGCGATAGAGCGCCGCGCCGCCGCAGGCGGAGAACACCCGGCAGGGCTTTGCGTAACGGCTGGCCTTCATACCGTCGCCCCGCTTGCAGGCAAAGCCCAGAATGGTCACGTAGTCGCCCGCGTCGTCCGCCAGCTCCCGCTCGAAGTGGCGGATCATCAGGCTGCTCACCGCAAAGATGCGCTCGTCGGCCTCGGCGGCGCGGATCAGATTTTCCAGCCAGTCCGGCTCGGCGAAGGCGTCGTTGTTGAACAGGGCCACGAACTCACTCTTTGCGGCCCGGATGCCCTGGTTCACCGCGTAGGAAAACCCGGTGTTATGGTCATTTTCAATGAGGGTATAGTTTTTGCGGCCCACATAGCTGCGGGCGATCTCCAGACTCTCGTCGGTGGAGGCGTTGTCGATCACGATCAGTTCAAAATCCCGCATGGTCTGGGCCCAGACGGATTCAATGGAATCCCGCAGCCAGCCGGCCCCGTTCAGGTTGGGGATCACCACAGTGGCTTTCATTGGCGAAAACCGCCTTTCTCTTTTGTATTTTTGATCCATCTGCCATTATAGCAAACTTTTGCCCGGCGGGCAATGCGGGCTTTCGTTCTTTATCGCTTTATGGTATCATAAAGAAAACGGCGGTTTGGAAAACGGAAAGGGGGAAGCGAATGTGAGTAGTGTGTTTGGAATCACGGCGGTATTCAGCTGGCTGATGCTGCTGGTGAATCTGGCGCTGGTGGTGCTGGGGGTGGCGGTGCTGGTGCTGAGCATCAAAGCATTGCTGCTGCTGATTCAGGCGCTGCGCATTTATATCCAGAAAAACAGCGGCTGAGCGGCAAACAAAAGGCTCCGGCCCGCACCCTCTGAGAAGAGGCGCGGGGCCGGAGCCTTTTTTGCGCGGGTTATTTCAGCGCGGTCTCGATGCTCTGGAACACCTGGTCCTGGTTTTCGCACATCACCAGAACCACCTCGCCGCTTTTCAGGGTCTCCAGCTTGGCAGCCTTGGCGATGGCGTACTGGTCCGCCAGGTAATTCTCCTGGGCGGATTTCTGGGACTCGATGAAGCCGGAGAGGGCTT
Source organism: Allofournierella sp. CML151 (assembly GCF_027853465.1). Classification (NCBI taxonomy): domain Bacteria; kingdom Bacillati; phylum Bacillota; class Clostridia; order Eubacteriales; family Oscillospiraceae; genus Allofournierella; species Allofournierella sp. CML151. The sequence goes on from NZ_JAPNNW010000023.1 coordinate 40,244, forward strand.
CCTTCACCGCGTCGGTCTTGCCCTCTGCGGGCTTTACAATGGCCACGCCGTAGGCCTTCACATTCATCAGCGATACGCTGTAGGCGGCACTCTCCACGTCCTCGGTGGACAGGCCCAGCACGTCAAGGCTCATCTGGCCCTGGCTGGCAATGGCCTCCGAGTCCAGATGCTCGGCGTACCCCTTGCTGGCGGTGTAGCCGCCGTTCTCCAGGGTGAAGATGGTGTAGTTGCTGTTGTCCTCCTCGGTGCGGCTGTCCGCCAGAGCGGCGGTGTAATCTGCGGGGGTATGGCTGGCGGCGGAATCCGTGCCGGAGGAGGCGCAGCCCACCAGACTGGCGGCCAGAACACCGGCCAGCAGAATAGAAAATAAACGTTTCATAAAAACACTCCTTTGTCAATGGGCAGTCCCGCCGGCGGCGGGAGAAAACGGCCCTTTGCTGCAAGTATGCCCAAAACAGCCGTAAGTTTGCCCCTGTGACTGGAATACGAAACAGACCCCCGGATTATTGCGCCGGGCTGAAAAAAGACCCCCGCTCCACCGGGGTGGAAAGAATGATCTGGGTGCTGGTGGGGCCCATGCGCTGGAACCGGGTGATCAGCTGCTCCAGCTGCTGCATGCCCTCACAGCTCACCTTTACGATAAAGCTATGGCTGCCGGTCACGTGGAAGCACTGGCGCACCTGGGTATCCGCCCGGGCCAGAGTGAGGAACTCATCCCGGTCCGCCGGTGCGATGGACACGCTGATCAGTGCGTCAACACTGCTCTGGCGCTGGGGGTCACGCAGCAGGGCGGTGTACCCTGCAATCACGCCCTGCTCCTCCAGCCGCCGGATTCGGCTGGACACCGCCGGGCTGGTAAGGGCCACCTGGCGGGCAATATCCTTCACAGGCATACGGGCATTTTGTTCCAAAAGCATCAGAATCTTTTTGTCTAAATCGTCCAAAAAAACAGCTCCTTTCCCACAGATATCAAAATGACATAAAAAGTTGACAAAGTTAAGAAAAAATATAGAGAAATTATACAATCAAAAGAGATGAAAAGAATTTTGCGGGTTCACTTAATTATATAAAGCAAAAACGCAAAAGTAAAGGGAATCAGGAAAGAAAAAACCGGCATTTCAATTTGACATATTAAGAAAAATGGGTATACTAAAGACAGTGCCACACAGGTACTCCTGAATTTGATAACTTCTCACTTATTATACTTTCCCACCCCTCTATGCAGAAAGGCCCGCCGGTTTTCCGGCGGGCCTTTCTGCTTTTTGTTCAGTTTTCCAAAAGATAGGGCAGATAAATATGCAGGTCGCTGCTCTTCACAAAGCCCTCGAAGTAGACTCCGTTTTCCCGGTAGTCCTCCACCGAAACGCTGCCCCGGCTGCGCATGGCTTCGGCCAGCCCCAGCTTATCGTAGGGGAGCACCAGCTTCACCGCCCGCACCCGGTCCGAGAGGGCGGCATCCAGCGCGGCCAGCAGATCGTCCAGACCCTGGCCGGTCTTGGCGCTGGTCAGGATCACCGCCGGGTCGAAGGGAGTGGCACCGGCCTTGTCGCACTTGTTGTACACGGTCAGCTGGGGGATGCTCTCGCAGCCCAGCTCCGCCAGCACCTGATCGGTGATGGTCAACTGTTCCTCCCGCTCCTCGTCGGCGGCGTCCGCCACCTTCACGATCACGTCAGAATAGGCGGCCTCCTCCAGGGTGCTCTTGAAGGCCTCCACCAGCTTGTGGGGCAGTCGGCTCACAAAGCCTACGGTATCCACCGCGATTACGTTCAAACCACTGGGCAGAGTCAGCTTGCGGGCGGTGGGGTCCAGGGTGGCGAACAGCATGTCCGCCTCCATCACCTCGGCCCCGCACAGGGCGTTCAACAGGCTGGATTTGCCCACGTTGGTGTAGCCCACCAGGCTGATCACCGGAGTTCCTGCCTTCTGGCGGGCCCGGCGGTTCTCGCCGCGGCGTTTTTCCAGCTCGGTGAGCTTCTGCTCCAGCGCCTCGATGCGCCGGTGAATGTGCCGCCGGTCGTATTCCAGCTTGCTTTCGCCTGCGCCGCGCCGGGCACCGCCGCCGCCACCGCCGCCGCCGCCCTGGCGGGACAGGCTTTCGCCCAGACCCTGCAGCCGGGGCAGCCGGTAGCGCAGCATAGCCAGCTCGGTCTGCACCTTGCCTTCATTGGTCACGGCCCGGCTGCGGAAAATTTCCAGAATCAGCATGGTGCGGTCCAGCACCTCCACGTCCAGCCGCTCAGACAGGTTGCGGATCTGACTGCCGGAAAGCTCGCCGTCAAAGATGGCCGCCTCCGCCCCCAGGTTCTGGCAGTAGAGCTTGGCCTCCTCCAGCTTGCCCTCGCCCAGCAGGGTGCCCGCCTCGGGGGCGGCGCGCCGCTGCACGATCTGAGCCACCGCCTCCATGCCGTTGGCCTCGCACAGAGCGCTCAGCTCGTCCATGCTCCGGTCCGCGTCAAACTGGCCCAGATCCAGCCCCAGCAGGACAACCTTCACCGGCTCCTTGTCTTGAATCATCAGTTCACTCATATAAGCTCCTTTTATCGCTGTCAAATTATCACGTCAGAAATTCGGGTTTCGGTTCACATAGCATCGGCAGGCCACCGGAGTGCCGTCGAATTTGTGGTAAAGGCTGTCGTGGTCCCACACCCATCCGGCCTTTTCCATCACCCGGCCGCTGGCGGGGTTTTCTGTGGCATGGCAGCAGGCCAGCCAGGGCCCGCCCACTTCCTTGAACCAGAAATCCCGCACGGCGCATAAAGCCTCGGTGGCGTAGCCCTTGCCCCAGAAGGCCCGGCCGTAGCAGTAGCCTACCTCCCAAACCCCGGCGGAATGGTCCAGGCCGGGGGCATGCCACAGAGAGGAGTCCTGTTCCTCGCCCTCCATCACACTGATGCTGCCGAAGGGCGCATCCGATCCGCGCAGGCAGACGGCCCACTGGTAGTAGTCCGGGTTCTGGTAAAGGGACTCCCAGGCGGCCAGCAGCTGGGCGGTCTCCAGCCAGTCCCTGTGAGGTTCCCAGCGCAGAAAGCGGGTCACCTGCGGGTCGTTTGCCCAGGTTTCGAACATGGGAATGGCGTCGCCGGTGGTCATCGGCCGCAGAATCAGCCGCTCGGTTTCCAGGACCTGTGTGCCCAGATGGCGCATGGAAATCTCCCTCCTCATCGCCCCGCTGCCCGGGGAAAGTGCTTTTATTATAGGTGCAAGCGGGCGGTGTGTCAATTTTTTTGAAAAAAGATGAAGAACCGGCGGATGCAGGCTCGTTGTATGAGCAAAGGGAAACCTACCGAACCAGTAGGAAGTGCCCGACTATGCGTACCGCCCGCCCGGCGAGGGGAAAATACCGCCCGCAGAGGGCCGCGGCGAAAGGAGCCAGAATCATGCCGAATGTTTACTTATTGTTATCCCGCACCGATACCCTGTTTGCCCGGGCCATGCACGGCCTGACCGGCAACCGATATACCCATGTAAGCCTGGCGCTGGACCGGGACCTGGAGCAGATGTACAGCTTTGCCCGCCGCTACGAGATCGCACCTTTGCCTGCCGGGTTCATCCGGGAGAACCTGTACGATGGGGTTTACGGCCGCAGCGGTACAGCGGACAGCCTGGTGCTGGAGCTGCCGGTGAGCCAGAAGGCCTACGACCGCATCGCCCGCCGGCTGGAAAAGATGGAGCGCCGCCAGCTGGACTACGGTTATGACGTGCTGGGCCTGGCGCTGGCCTGGCTGGGCATTGCCCACCAGCGGCGGAATAAATTCGTGTGCAGCCAGTTTGTGGCCCAGACCCTGCAGGAGGCCGGTGCGCTGGAGTTGCCGGACCACCCCAGCCTGGTGCGGCCGGAGGATTTTGCCTATCTGGAGCCGCTGCGGGTGGTGTACCAGGGGCCGCTGGCCTGGGCAGGCCGTGTGGGCCGCCGGGCAATGGCCGCCTGACCGATGAAAGATGAAAAAAGTAAGCAAAACAAACGCAGCCCGCCATGGTGCAAACGCCATGGCGGGCTGTGTTGCTGTTCAGGAATACGCGCCGTCCAGCACAAGATAAGAGATGTGGAACTCGGATTCCGAGCCGTAGCAGGCAACCCAGTAGTTGCCGGATGCGGTGGTTACCCAGAACCGGCGGGCGTCGTATTCGTTGGTCTTTTCCTCTACCTGCTCTACTGCGGGCAGGTCCATCTCATCAAACAGGGCAGGCAGCTGCCGGATGAATTCCTTCTTTGCGGTATCGGAAGTCTCGGTGGGGTCCGAGTAGACGAAGGGGTGGCCGGTCATTTTCAAAAGCTGGCCGGTGATGGCGTCCAGCTCAACCTGGAAGTGAAAGCTGGATTCATCGGTGTCGTCCGGGGCTTCCCAGGAATCCACAACCCAGATGTAGCGCTCGTTGTTTTGGTATTGGCTGGTGCGGAAGGAATAAACGGTCAGTTCGTAAGGGGTAAGGTCTACCCCGTGGGCGGCTTCCATCAGCTTTGCACCCAGGTTTGCTGCCTGCTGCGCATTCATGCAGGCAGCGTCCGGGGCTTCAAAGGTTTTGGAGTAGGGGGTGCCGTCCGGATTCTCGGCCTCGGCCGTGGGGCCGGAACGTTCCTCAATCCATTCCTGGGTGTAATCGTGGTAGGCGTAGTCGAAGGAATCCAGCGCGGCGCTCACCGGGTCCGGCGCGGGGCTGGAGGAGGCGCTCACCGGGTCGCTCACCGCTACCGGGGTCTGCCCGGGAGCAGAGCAGGCGGAAAAAAGCAGCGCGGCGCAGAGGGTGGCGGCGAGAACAGAAAGTTTCATGATGAATCCCTCCTCAGCGGTCAACAGCATCTTTTTGGTGCAGAGCATCCACCCGCGCCTGCCCGCCGGTGGCGGTCACGTTCTCAAAGGAAGTGAGGGTGTTGCCGGTGGAAAACTGGAACAGGGCGGTGTCGCCGTTTTCCAGAACTGCCCAGAGCCAGTCCTGGTAAGCACTGTCTTCATCCGTAAACTCGGTGCTCTGGATTTGCCCCAGGCTTGCCGCGGTGCAGAAGTCCTGTGCCAGCTGGGGCCAGGTATCCTTTTGGGGCTGCTCCGGGTCGGTGCAGCCCTGCCCCGGATAAAGGGAATAGCTGAACAGCTCACCGGTCACAGGGTCCATGCGCAGCCACACCTCGGCGGCACGTTGGAAGAGCGGATTTTCCTGGCTGCTGGGAATGGGCACGCTGGCCTCTACCACTGACTGGGTGCGGGAAAGGTTCGGGTCCTCCATATAGCACAGAGCAATCAGCTGGGAGGAAAGGTCCATCCCCAGGGCAGACTGGCCCAGCTCGCCCACCTTTTTGGCGATGTCCTGAGTGGGCAGGAATTCCGGTCGGGGCAGGGCAGGCGTGGGGTGTCCTTCGGTATAGTCGTAGGTTTTGTACTCCTCGATCTTCTCGGCAGTTCGGTCGATAAAACGGAAGTCATAATCCTCCACGATCTGCCCGGCGGTATTTACGGCCGCACTCACCGGGTCGCTCACCGCTACCGGGGTCTGCCCGGGAGCAGAGCAGGCGGAAAAGCCGGTCAGGGCCAGGGCGGCCGCCAGGCTGAAAGCAATGGGGCGAAGATTCATCATAACATCCTCCTTGGCGCAGCCGGGGGTGGAAGGCCCCGGCCTGTTTTCTGGCTTTAGTCTACTTCCCGTCTGTTGCCGCAAAAGGTGCGGGGTGTTGCGAAGCGGTAAAAACTTATTGCGAAGTTGTAAAAGTCACCGTGGCCCGGGTGCCCCGGCCCGGCTGACTCTCAAATTCCAGCTGGGCGCCGTGGCGGCGGGCGATGGCAAAGCAGAGCGAAAGCCCCAGTCCGGCCCCGCCCTCGGCCCGGCTGCGGGCCTTGTCCGCCCGGTAAAAGGGCTCGCCCAGGTGGGCCAGTGTCTCCCGGTCCATGCCCCGGCCGTCGTCGGTCACCACAAACATCACCCGGCCCGGCACACGGTGGGCCAGCAGCCGCACCCGGCCCCCGGCGGCGCAGGCTTTCACACCGTTATCGCACAGATTCACCAGCAGACTTTCCAGCAGTACCTCATCGGCCGAAAGCTCCAACGGCCCGTCGGGCGGCAGCACCGCGAAGTCCACCTGCCGGGCCCGGGCCTTGGGGCCGATGGTCCGCTCTACCCGGCGCAGCAGGTCTGCCGCATCCACCGGGACCAGCTCCAGCGGCTCGCTGCGCAGCACGCTCAGCTTCAAAAGCTGCTGGCTCAGCGCCAGTACCCGGCGGCTCTCGAACAGAATGGTATCGGTGGCCTCCAGCAGCTCCTCCGGGTCCATCTGGGCCCGCTGCATGGTTTCGGCCCAGCCGCCGATGGCGGTGAGCGGGGTGCGCATCTCGTGGGCAAGATTATCGATCAGCTGTTGCTTCTGGCTGGCGGCGGTCTCCAGCTCGTCGATCTTGTGCTGCACCTGGCCCGCCATCTGATTCATTGCCCGGCCCAGCTCGCCTACCTCGTCCTGACGCTTGTCCGGCGCACGGGCGGCAAGGTCACCCGCCGCAATGGCCCGAGCGGTGCCGGTCACCTGGGCCAACGGCCGGTACATCCGGGCAAGCACAAGATATAAAGCAATGGCAAACACCCCGCTCACCACCCCGCCGATGATGAGAAACAGCAGCCGGATGCGGGCCCACTCCTGATAAAATCCCTCCATGGGGAAGGCGCAGGTGACGATAGTATCCGGCGAGACGGTGGCAAGCCGGGAGGAGACAAACAGCTGCCGCCCCTCCTCGGTGGGCAGCACCAGATAGACCCGCTGCCCCTGGGGGACCTCCGGCCGGGTGCGTTCGCCCTCCACGGTGGGCAAGGTGGAGTAGAGCACCGTGTCCTTTTCCGTCACCTCCAGCGGGATGCCGCCGCCCGCGTACTGGGTGGCGTAGTATTCATACAGATTGGGCAGCGCCGCCGGGCGGGAGGCCGCCACGGCCTGAGCGTCCTGCACGAGGCTCTGCATCAGGTATTGCTGCTGGGCCAGGGCCTCGTTCACGGTGGAGGAAAAATTCTGCCGCTGCCCCAGGCTGAACACCGCCCCGATGCTGCCCGCAAGGCAGCACAGAAACAGCGCCAGCGTGGCCAGATAGGTTTTCTGCCAGTATTTCAGGGTGATCTTTTTCATGAAAACGCCTCGTTCAGCGGGTGCTGAGCCGGTAGCCCAGCTTGTAGACGGTCTGGATGCGGTTTTCCAGCTCCAGCTTTTTGCGCAGTCGCTGGATGTGGGCATCCACGGTGCGGCTCTCGCCCTCGTAGTCGTAGCCCCAGGCCAGGTTCAGCAGCTTTTCCCGGCTGAGCGCCAGGTTCCGGTTGGTGATGAGCACCTCCAGCAGGCTGTATTCCTGGGGCGTGAGGGGGACTTCTTCCTCCCGCAGAAAGACACGGTGGGCGTCCAGGTCCACCCGCAGCCCGTCCAGCGTGAAGGTACGGGCGGATTTGCCGCCCCGCCGCAGCACGATCTCCACCCGGGCCAGCAGCTCCAGCACCTCAAAGGGCTTCACAATGTAGTCCTCCGCGCCAAGGCCCAGTCCCTGCAGCTTGTCCGACAGGCTGGTCTTTGCGGTCACGAAAATCACCGGCAGCCCGGCGGGCAGCTTGGCCTTCACGGCAAAGCCGTCCAGTCCGGGGAGCATCACGTCCAGCAGCACCAGATCAAAGGTCTGGCTCTGGGCCAGCTCCAGCGCCTCGGGCCCGGTGAAGGCCTGGGCGCAGCTGTGGCCCACCAGCTTCAAATTGGAGCGGATCAGATTGTTGATGGCGGTTTCGTCTTCGGCGATGAGAATGTGTGCCATGGAGGGGGTCTTCCTTTCTGCGCACGGCTGAGAGCGTGGATATTCTGCTTTTATATTATAAAGAAGTTGTTGCGAACTTGTCATGGCTTTGGGCAAATTACCGAATTTGTGCCAAACAAATAACGATGGTCGACACGGCGGTGCAATCGTGCTATACTGTTCTGGCTTTCAAGTGTTTTTATGAGGGCCGCGGCCCCCGGGAGTGAATTTCAGAAAAGAGGTTTTTGTGATATGTCGCGTTCCGTCAGCGCGGAAAACCAGATCACCCAGGGCGTGATCTGGAAGCAGATCCTGGTGTTCTTTTTCCCCATTCTGTTCGGTACCTTCTTCCAGCAGCTTTACAACACCTTCGACGCCATCATTGTGGGTCAGTTCGTGGGCAAGCAGGCGCTGGCCGCGGTGGGCGGCGGCACCAGCAACCTGGTGAACATTGTGGTCAACCTGTTCACCGGCGTGGCGGCCGGTACCACCGTGGTGGTGGCTCAGGGCGTGGGCGCACGGGACCCGGAGCGGGTGAGCAAGACCGTGCACACCTCGGCGGCTATGTCGCTGGTGGGCGGCCTGGTGTTCACCGTGGTGGGCGTGCTGGCAGCCCGGCCGGCCCTGCTGGCCATGGGCACACCGGACGACGTGATGGGGTACGCGGTGCAGTACCTGATTGCTTACTGCCTGGGTATGATCCCTTCCTTCTTTTACAACGTGGGCGCGGGTATTCTGCGCGCGGTGGGCGACACCAAACGCCCGCTGTACTTCTTGATCGTGGCTTGTCTGGTGAACATCGTGCTGGACATTCTGTTTGTGGCGGTGATGGGTCTGGGCGCACTGGGTGCGGGCCTTGCCACCATGATTTCCCAGTGGGTGAGCGCCGCTCTGGTATACATCTCGCTGACGGGCACCTCAGCCATCTACCGGCTGGACAAAACCCAGCTGTGCTTCGACAAGGCCAGCCTGAGCCGGGTGCTGCAGGTGGGCATCCCGGCGGGCATTCAGGGCAACATGTATGCTATCTCCAACGTGATCCTGCAAAGCTGCATCAACTCCTTCGGCACCGATACGGTGGCCGCCTGGACCAGCTTTTCCAAGGTGGATGGCTTCTTCTGGATGGTCAGCGGTGCTTACGGCATTGCCATCACCACCTTTGCGGGCCAGAACTACGGCGCGGGACTGTACAGCCGAGTGCGCAAGAGCGTGCATGTCTGCCTTGCCATGTGCGCGGGCACCGCGGTGGCCATGAGTGTATTGATGGTCAGCTGCTCGGGGATCTTCCTGCGCATGTTTACACAGGATGAAGCGGTGTTGGAGATCGGCACCGTGATGGTTCATCACCTGATGCCCTACTACGTGACCTTCGTGTGCATTGAGATTCTGTCCGGTGCCATCCGCGGCTGCGGCCAGGCGCTGATCCCCATGATTCTTACCGGCAGCGGCGTGTGCGGCCTGCGTATTTTGTGGGTCTTCCTGGTGGTTCCCCTGAAAAAGGATATCCTCACTGTTCTGGCCAGCTATCCCATCAGCTGGGTCATTACCAGCATCTGCTTTGTGATCTATTACAAGTGCGGCAAATGGCTGTCCAAGGAGGACCGCCAGCCCGCGGTCTCCGCTGAGGCCTGATTGCCTGATTGTAAAAGCAAATAAAAAAGAGGAAGCCCATGCGGGCTTCCTCT
>NZ_JAPNNW010000024.1:0-48471 GCF_027853465.1 Allofournierella sp. CML151
AAACAGCAGCCCCCTGCCGTGCAGGGGGCTGCTGTTTTGTGTTTCTTTACTTGCTCTCTTCGGTCTTGGGTCCGAGACGGCGGCGGATGTCGTCGATGATCTCGGGGCAAACGAACTCGGAGATATCGCCGCCCATGGTGGCCACCTCCCGCACGATGGAGGAGGAAAGATACATGTACTTGATATCGGTGGTCATGAACATGGTCTCCAGGGTGGGGCAGAGCTTTTTATTGGTGAGCGCCATCTGGAACTCGTATTCAAAATCGCTCACCGCCCGCAGGCCCTTGATGAGGGTGCAGGCACCCACGTGGGAGGCGTAATCTGCCAGCAGACCGCCGAAGAAGTCCACCCGCACATTGGGCATATCCTTGGTGACGCGGCGGGCCAGCTTCACCCGCTCGGCGGGGGTGAAGGCGGTGTTGCTCTTGGAGTAATTCACCAGGATCAGCACGATCACCTCGTCAAACAGGCTCGAGGCCCGGCGGATGATGTCCAAGTGGCCCTTGGTGATGGGGTCAAAGCTGCCGGGGCAGATGGCGATGCGTTTTTCCATAAAGCGTTTTCCTTTCCGCTGGGGCCGCTGGGCCCGCTGTTGGCTGTTTTCCCGCCGCAGTGCACGGCGGGCGCCATTAAGTATACCCCCCAAAAAGCAGCCTTGTCAATTGCATTTTGCCGACTGTCAGTCCTGCTCGCACAGCTCGCAGAGCTTCTGGTAGAAGGGGGTGTTGTCCAGTGTGGCGAAGTAATCCATGGGGGTTTCGGCCCGGCGGATTACCTCATGGCTGCCGTCCTCGTGCAGCAGCACCTCGGCGCTGCGCAGCTTGCCATTGTAGTTGTAGCCCATGGAGAAGCCGTGGGCGCCGGTGTCATGAATGACCAGCACGTCGCCGATGCCGGTCTCGGGCAGAGCCCGGTTGATGGCGAACTTGTCATTGTTCTCGCACAGACCGCCGGTCACATCGTACACATGGTCGCAGGGCTCGTTTTCCTTGCCCAGCACGGTGATGTGATGGTACGCGCCGTACATGGCCGGGCGCATCAGGTTGGCGGCGCAGGCATCCAGGCCCAGGTAATCCTTCTGGATGTGCTTTTCGTGGAGCACAGTGGCCACCAGATGGCCGTAGGGGGCCAGCATGAACCGGCCCAGCTCGGTGAAGATGGACACATCGCCCATGCCTGCGGGCACCAGAATCTCCTCGAACTTTTTGCGCACGCCCTCACCGATGGCGGCAATGTCGCTGGCGGGCTCCTCGGGGCGGTAGTCCACGCCCACGCCGCCGGACAGGTTGATGAACTTGATCTTCGCGCCGGTGGCCTTGTTCAGCCGCACCGCCAGCCGGAACAGAATCTCGGCCAGGGCCGGATAATAGTCGTTGCTGGTGGTGTTGCTGGCCAGGAAGGCATGGATGCCGAACTGCTTTGCGCCCTTCTTCATCAGCTTTTCAAAGGCGGAGGCCATCTGCTCCTCGGTCATGCCGTACTTGGCCTCGCCGGGGTTGTCCATGATGTCGTTGCCCATGCTGAACACGCCGCCCGGATTGTAGCGGCAGAACACGGTCTCCGGCACGCCGGCCACCCGCTCCAGAAATTCCACATGGGTGTAGTCGTCCAGGTTGATGTAAGCGCCCATCTGGCTGGCCTTTTTCATATCCTGGGCGGGGGTCACATTGGAAGAGAACATCACGTCCTGGCCGGTAAAGCCGCAGGCCTCGCTGAGCAGCAGCTCGGTATAGGTGGAGCAGTCCACCCCGCAGCCCTCCTCCTGCAGGATTTTCAGCAGCGCCGGGGTGGGCGTGGCCTTCACCGCGAAGTATTCCTTGTAGCCCTCGTTCCAGGCAAAGGCCTCGTTCAGGCGGCGGGCATTTTCCCGAATGCCCTTTTCGTCGTAGATATGAAAAGGCGTGGGCACGTCCTCGATGATCCTCTGGGCCTGCTCCAGGCTGACGAACGGATGCTTTTGCATGGTGATCTTGTCTCCCTTTCCCGCGGGGCTTGATTCGCCCGGTTTGCTTGCGCAGCGTTTATTTTAGCACAGTATAACACAAAAGGGACCCACTGCGCAACGACATGTTTTGCAGGCAGCAAAAAAGCCCTTCAAACGAACTGTTTGAAGGGCTTTGACCATGGAGCTGCTAAGCAGATTTGAACTGCTGACCTCATCCTTACCAAGGATGCGCTCTACCGACTGAGCTATAGCAGCAAGATGGCGACCCGGATGGGGCTCGAACCCACGACCTCTAGCGTGACAGGCTAGCGTTCTAACCAGCTGAACTACCGGGCCATCTTTTGCGTTGCCTTGTGGCGACTCTTAGTATTATACAGACAGTTTCCCGAATTGTCAACCACTTTTTTAAAAAATTTCAAACTTTTTTTACGCCGATTTTTTGCCCCCAAAAACCGGCGGCGGGCGGGGTGTTTGAGCCCCTCGCCCGCCGCACGGAGCAGAGCGTTTACCGCACGGTTTCCAGCAAACCGCACCCGGCCAGCAACCTCTGGTACTCCAGCAACATGGCCTTGTTTCCGCCGCCCAGCTCGGCGATCACCTGGTCCGCCACCCGGCCGCAGCTGCGCACCCCGTCAATATAATAGACGCACAGCGCCTCCTGCATCTCCTTATCCGGCTCGGCCTCATGGCGGCGGTTATACTCCCGCACCAGGGCCAGCTTGTCCGGCTCGTCCAGCATCCGCTTTTCCAGCGACTCCAGCGGGTCGCCGAAGAGGCGGCGGTACACCGGCCCCTCCTCGGCCCACTGCACCCTGCCGGGCAGCAGAGCGTTCAGCCTTGCCAGCGGCTTTGCCGGGTCCAGCCCCGCCTGCTCGCACAGCCGCCGGGCGGCTTCGGTGTAGAACTCCTTCAATGCGCCCAGCTGGGCTGCCAGCTCCCTGGGGTCACTGTGCGCCAGCATGGCCCGCCGGGTGATGGCCTCCATCCGGGCCATGAGCCGGGTGCACTGATGGTTCAGAATCAGCCGGGCATCCCGCTTATGCAGGTCGCACAGAGTATACACGTACACCGCAGCCAGCAGGGTGGAGAATTTCAGCACGTTCATATCCAGCCGCTCGATGGTGTCGGCGCTGGTGTGGTAGTATTTGTCCGGCCACTGGCCCAGCATAATGCTGGGGATGCCCACCTGCGGGTCGCTGAGAATGAAGTGGTCACTGCCCAGGCCGAAGGGCACCGCATCGGTGCGCACATTCTGCAGCAGCAGGTCCTCCCGGCTGTTCACCTCCTGCTTGAGCTCCTGCAGCAGCAGCGTGGCCAGATCCCCCTCAAAGCTTGGCATGGCGAAGGGCAGGCCTGTCACGGTGATGGGGCCGGTGGTGTCCTCCTGTTTGGCGCCGATCATGTCCAGATTGATGCCCGCGGTATAAAGGGTTTTGTCCCGCCCGTCGTTCAGATAATTGTAGGTGCCGGTGAACTCGGGCACCAGAATCATCCGGATGGTTTTCTTCAGCGGCGGCAGCTGGCCCGCCTCCACCGCTGCGTGGATGGCTGCCATCAGGGTCATGGCTCCGGCCACACCGGAGGCGTTGTCGTTGGCACTGGCGCAGGGGTGGCACAGATGGGCGCAGACCAGCACGCTCTCCTCGCTCTCGCCGGGCAGCACCGCCTCCACCACCTCGCTGGTACCGTTTTCCAGCGTGGCCTCCACATAGGCGTTCAGTGCAAGATAGGGGCTTTCGCACTCCCCTTTTTCAAAGGCCTGCCGCCGCTGGCGGCACAGCTTCTGCAGCCGCAGCGAGGTGCGGGGCGATACCACAAACCCGAAGGCCTGCCGCTCACCGGGGGTATGTTCCCACCAGAAGGAGGTGTAGTTCAGCGCATCCAGCAGCTCCTCCGGGATGCGCACGTGGGGCGTTTCGTTCAGATAATCCGAAACAATGCCCAGCACGCCCCGCTTCTGGATGGCCCAGCTGAACTTGTTGATGTGCTGGTGGGTAAACAGCACCTTGCCCTCCAGGTCCCAGCCCTCGTAGGCTTCTTCCTCGCAGCCCTCGGTCATCTCCACCAGGTCCAGCGTTTGCTCCCGCCAGTCGCAGGCGCAGCTTTTCTGGATCAGCGAGATGGGCTCCACCGAATAGTCCGCCAGCACAAAGCCCTCCGGCCCGGCCAGGCGGCACCAGCCCGCGGCGCAGTTCCATTCCTGGAACAGCCGGTAGCTGCCCGCATAGCCCCCCGCCGGAGCGGGATAATGGAGCACCCTGGCCTGCACGCCCCGGCTGTTCAGCCAGTCGCAGCACCAGTTGGCCGCAGCCCGGAAGCCGCCGCTGGCCTGGATGCGGTGGAAGCTGCTCACCTCTTTCACAATCTGATACAGCCCCCGGGTCTGTATCCGCTCCTTCATTACATTAATCGTCTGTTGCATCATCTGCCGCGCACCCCGTTTCGTTTTTTGTTCCATTATACCACCCTGCCGGGACAATTTCATCCGCTATCGCAAAAAAGTGTTTTGTGCAAAAGCAAAGCCCCCGAAGCGGTACCTCGGAGGCTTTGGAAAGAGCGTTGAAAAACGGCTCAGTTGAAGCCGAAGATCTTCTGGCTGATCTTGTAGGCGGTCACCGCGAAGGCGCGGCCCACACGGCTGTTCCAGTTCATGGCCTGGCCCATGATACCCCGGCGCAGCCGGTAGTAGGCCCAGGGGTCGTTGGCCTTGATGTGGTCCCACAGCTCCTGCTTCTTGGCCAGGTTTTCGGCGGTGCCGCTGCGGATCAGCAGAATGGAGGACACCACGGTGATGATCTCCAGATAATTGTACAGGTACTGGCGCAGGCGGGCATTTTTGATGCCCTGCAGCCGCACCTGCTGCAGCATCAGCTTGTTCACCTTGATCTGCTGGTCGATGCGCTTGATCATCACGCTCTCGTTCACCGACTGATCGTCACGGCCGATGAAGTAGTGGTAGAAGTCCACATTGATGTAGTAGATACTCTTCACGCACTGCATGGGCACATACACAAACAGGTTATCCACATAGAAGGTGTGGCGGGGCAGATCCAGGCCGCTGTCGATCAGCAGCTGAGTGCGGTAGATCACCGAGTGCATCAGGATGTACTGACCCTTGTGGAAGCGGCCCACCTGATCCCAGCCGATCACCTGCTCTTCGGGCAGGGCATTGCCGTAGCTCATCACCTTTTTGTGGCGGGCGCCCACCTTGTCGTACACAAAGTTGCTCACCACCAGGTCCACCTCCTGCTCCGACTGCACGAAGCCGCGCAGGGCGCACAGGATCTTGGCATAGGCCTCTTCATCCACCCAGTCGTCGCTGTCCACAACCTTGAAGTAACGGCCCTTCGCATTCTTCAGCCCGGCCATTACCGCCGCGCCGTGGCCGCCGTTCTCCTGGTGCACCGCACGCACGATGCCGGGATACAGCCGTTCGTATTCGTCGGCAATGACTGCGGTATTGTCCTTGGAGCCGTCGTTTACAATCAGGATCTCCACCTCATTGCCGCCGGTGAGCAGAGTATCCACGCAATGGCGCATGTAGTCCTGCGAGTTGAAGCAGGGCACTGCGATTGATAACAGTTTCATGATTCACACACCTTTATATTGATTTGCCACCCGCCACCCAAACGGGAGGAATCGGGCCGGTCCGCAAGTTACTTTGGGCCAGTAAATTGACACAATGTTACTCGTATATCATCGCGCGAACAATGTTCAAAGTCAAGTTAATCCCACAAATTTATGCGACTTTTCTCCATTTTTTTCAACTTTTACACCAAAACGGCGCATCCCGGCAAAGGGATGCGCCGTTTTTCAATCCATTTTCAGAAGGAAAGCTCCCCTGCCCGGTCAGCAGGTGGCGCCGCCCTTCATGTGCTTCTGGGCGGCCAGATTCTCCTGCTTGCGGGCCAGCAGACCGCTGTCCAGCAGCTGGCGCTGCACCTCCTCGAAGCCGATGCGGGCCACGGTGTCGGCAAAGCGCTCGCCGGTGATGCCCTGCTCACGGAACAGCAGAATGGCCTTTTCGATCACATCCAGCACCTCCTGGCGGTCGGTGAAGACCTTGTCCAGGTAACGGCCCTGGGCAACCTTCTTGCCCCAGCGGCCGCCGATGTAGATGCGGTAACCGTCAATGTGGTCCTCCACAGCCTTGAAGGGGCACTTGCCCACGCAGCGGCCGCAGTGATTGCAGGCCTCGGGGTCAATGTGGATTTTACCGTTCTCCATCTTTGCCACGTGGATGGGGCAGGTTTCCTCGATCTGGCAGACCTTGCAGCCGCGGCACTTGTCCAGCTGAATCTGGGGAATGCGCTGGCCGATCACGCCCAGGTCGTTCAGGTCCGGCTTGACGCAGTTGTTGGGGCAGCCGCCCACGGCGATCTTGAACTTGTGGGGCAGCTTGACCTCGTGGTAGCCCTTATAGAACCGCTCGTGAATCTCCTGAGAGAGATCGAAGGTGTCGATCAGGCCGTACTGGCAGGTGGTGCCCTTGCAGGAAACCACCGGGCGCACCTTGCTGCCGGTGCCGCCCATTTCCAGGCCGGCGTTCAGCAGGTACTCCCGCAGCGGCTCGATGTTGGCAAAGGGCACACCCTGAATCTCCAGGGTCAGACGGCTGGTCATGGTCACCTCGCCGCTGCCGAACTTCTCGGCGGCCTGCGCCACTGCCATCTGCTCGGCAGCGGTGAGCTTGCCGTTGCGGGTGATCACGCGGCCGTTGAACTTATCCGGGGTTCGCTTGTCCCACAAGAAGCCCAGAGCCTTCACCCGGGTGACCTCAGCGGGAGACACCTTCGCGCCCACAGACTCCACCCGCACGTCGTTGAAGAAGGTAGCGCCCTCCAGCACCAGGGTGTTGGTGTAGCCGTAGCTGCGCAGCCGGTTCTGCATGAAGTAGGCCCGCTTGCCCTTGCTGCACACGATCAGCAGCTTGTCGTCCTTGTCCAGACCTTCCACCGGACCGTTCAGGGTCTCCAGCTGCACAAAGGTGGCGCCGTGAACCGCGGGAGCCGGGGCGGCGTCCACCACCCGGTAGCCCTTGGCCGCGCCCGCCTGATACTCGGCGGGGGTGATGCTGGCGATCTTGCCCTCCAGCTTGTTCTCCAGCAGATACACCGCCTGCACAAAGGGATGGATGGCGGTGGAGAAGGGCGGCGCATAGGCCAGGTCCAGATTGTCGAAGTCCTCCAGGGCTGCGCCCATGGAGATGCCGGTCACCGCGATATCCACCATCTTGTCCACCGCGCCGGGGCCCAGCACCTGGATACCCAGCAGCTTGTGGGTGGCCTTGTCGGCGATGAGCTTGGTGGCAAACCAGGCGGAATCCGGGTAGTAGTGAGCCTTGTCGTCGCTGACCATCAGGGCGGTGACCACGTCATAGCCCGCCTGACGGGCGGCGGCCTCGGTCAGGCCGGTGCGGCCGCAGTTCAGGCCGGGCAGCTTGACCACGCCGGTGCCCAGCACGCCGGGATAACGCTTGTTCTCGCCGGTCAGGGCCAGAGCCAGGGTGCGGCCCTCCATGTTGGCGGAGGAGCCCATGGGCGACCACTGGGCCGCGCCGGTGAGCCGGTTGGTCACCAGGGCGCAATCGCCCGCGGCGTACACATCCGGCAGGTTGGTGCGCAGCTGGCCGTCCACCGGGATGGTGCCCTTGACCATCTCCAGGCCGCTGCCCTCCAGGAAGGCAGTGTTGGGGCGGATGCCCGCGCTCACCACCACCACGTCGGCAGGCAGGGTGCCCGCCTCGGTCTTGACGGCGGTGACCCGGCCGTCGCCCAGAATGGCCTGGGCCGCGGTGCCGGTCATCACCCGGATACCGGCTGCCTGCAGCTTCTTACGGGCAAAGCCGGCCATTTCCTCGTCCAGCACGCCGGGCATGATCTGGCCCGCCACGTCCAGCACGGTTACATTCAGGCCCTGGGCCAGCAGGTTCTCCGCTGCCTCCAGGCCGATGAAGCCGCCGCCGATGACCACCGCGTTCTTGGCGGCGTTCTGCTCCAGATAGCCGCGCAGGGCGATGGCGTCGTCCGGGGTGCGCAGCTTGAACACGCCCTGCTGGGCTGCGCCCTCAATGGGCGGAATCACGCTGGACGCACCGGTGGCGATGATCAGAGAATCGTATTCGTAGGTTTCGGTCTCGCCGCTGGTCAGGTTCTTGGCGGTCACGGTCTTGGCGGCCGCGTTCAGGCCCACGGCCTCCCGGCCGGTGAGCACCTTGGCCCCGGTGAGGGCGGTGTATTTCTGGGGAGTATTCACGATCAGCTCGTCGCGAGTTTCGATCAGGCCGCCCACATAATAGGGCAGACCGCAGCCCGCATAGGAGATGTCCCGGTCCTTGACCAGAATGGTCACATCCGCGGACTGGTCCTGCCGCTTGATCTTGGCGGCAGCCTTGGTACCGGCGGCAACGCCGCCCAGAATCAATACCTTCATTGTTCTTCCTCCTTGTTTCTCAAGCCGTTCGTATGCTCAGCTGTGGCAATGGCCGCCGCAGCTGTGGGAAGCGCCGTGGCTGCCGCAGTCGTGGCCTTCGCCCTCCTCATGATGATGGTTGCAGGTCACATCGCCGTTCTGGGGCAGAGCGCCCTGCAGCAGCTGTTCCACCGCCGCGTCGGTGCTGCCCGCCGCGCCCGCGTACACCGCGATGCCCGCCTGGGCCAGCGCCTGGCGCGCGCCGCCGCCGATGCCGCCGCAGATCAGCACCTGCACGCCCTGGGCCTGCAGAAAGCCCGCCAGAGCGCCGTGGCCCTGGCTGTTGGTGCTCACCACCTGGCTGCCGGTAATCTGCTTGCCCTCGGCCTCATACAGCTTGAACTGCTCAGTGTGGCCAAAGTGCTGGAATACATTGCCGTTTTCATAAGTAACCGCGATCTTCATTCTTCTTCAACCTCTTTTACGCAAAGAAACGGCCGCCCGCGGGCAGCCAAAAGCCCCGGTCCGACCGCGCTTTGATAATTTTATATTTCTATATTACGCCTTTCGGGGCAGCTTTTGCAATTGACAAAGTCACAAAAGCTGCCCCGAATCGCTTTATTTGTGCGCAGGCGTAAAATAATATTCCCCCGCTTCATCCCGGTGGCCGCGCACGCCGAACACCCGGTCGATGCGGCCGGAGCGGAACATCTGCTCCGGCGTTTCAAAGGCCACCAGCTGCCCGGCTTCCATCAGCGCGATGTGATGGCTCACCCGCAGCGCCTGGGCCAGGTCGTGCAGCACCATTACAATGGTCTTTCCCTGCTCGTTCAGCCGCTGGAGAAGGCTCAGAATCTCGAACTGGACGCCCAGGTCCAGATAGGTGGTGGGCTCGTCCAGCAGGATGATCTGGGTATCCTGCGCCAGAGCCATGGCGATGTAGGCCCGCTGGCGCTCGCCGCCGGAAAGCTCCCGCAGGTCCCGCCCGCGCCATTGCTCCACTCCGGCGGCCTGCATGGCTCCGGCCACCTTCTGCCGGTCCT
Source organism: Allofournierella sp. CML151 (assembly GCF_027853465.1). NCBI lineage: Bacteria > Bacillati > Bacillota > Clostridia > Eubacteriales > Oscillospiraceae > Allofournierella > Allofournierella sp. CML151. The sequence goes on from NZ_JAPNNW010000024.1 coordinate 9,400, forward strand.
CCGGGCGCATGCGGCGGGAAAGGCCCAGATAGGGAAACCGCCCGTGGGCCACCAGGCTTTCCACCGTGATGGCAGGCACGTCCCGCACCTGGGGCATCAGGGAGGCAAACCGGGCAAACTCCCGGCGGTCGTAATCCTCCGCCGGGCGGCCCGCCGCCAGTACCTGACCAGTGGAAGGAGTCAGCTGCCGGGCCGCCACCCGCAGCAGGGTGGTCTTGCCGCAGCCGTTGGGGCCGATCAGGGTGGTGATGCGCCCTGCGGGAATGGTGAGCGATACATCCCGCAGGACCACGCCGCCCTGATACCCGGCGGTGATGTGCTTCAATTCAATCATAGACCCGGCTCCTTTTCTGACGCAGCAGCAAAAACAGGAAAAACGGCCCGCCCAGGAAGGACATGAGGATGCCCACCGGCAGCTCGAAGGGGGCAAACAGCACCCGGCCCAGGCTGTCGCACGCCAGCACAAAGGCCATTCCCAGCAGCGCCGAGGCGGGCAGCAGAAACCGGTTTTCGCCGCCCACCAGCCGCCGGGCCGCATGGGGCACCAGCAGGCCCACGAAGCCCAGCAGGCCCGCAAAGCTCACCGCCGCGCCTGCCAGCAGGCTGGAGGCCAGAATACACAGAAAGCGCACCAGGCCCACCCGCATGCCCAGCGAGGAGGCAGTCTCCTCCCCCAGCTGCAAAAGGTCCAAGTCCGCCGCCAGAAACAGTGCCAGCACAAAGCCCACGCCGATGTAGGCCGCCGCGGGCCACAGAGAGCTGAGGGCCACGCCGGAAAAGCTGCCGGTCATAAAGCCGGTGGCTCCCACCACCTGGTCCGGATAGAGCAGGGTGATGGTGTCGATTCCGGCGGAGAGGATGCCGCTCACCGCGATGCCCGCCAGCACCAGCGTCACCCGGGAAAGCCCCGCCTTTGCCGCCAGGCCGTAGATGAACAGGGTGGTGAGCAGCGCCCCCAGAAAGGCGGCCGCCGCCATGATTCCCGGCGCGCCGGGCAATAAAGTGGCCGCCGCGATGGCGAAAAAGCCTGCACCGGAGTTCACGCCGATCACGTTGGGGCTGGCCATGGCGTTGTTCAGCACCCCTTGAATGAGGGCACCCGCCACCGCCAGCGCAAGACCCGCCAGCATGCAGGCCAAAGTACGGGGCAGGCGCACATACACAAAGATGCGCCAGGTGGTGGAGCCGGTGTCGCCGGTGCGCAGCACCTGCCACAGCTGGCCCAGCGAAAGGGCCTGGCTGCCGCTGCACAGGCTGATGGCCGCAGCAACGACCGCAGCCACCGCCAGCACGGCCAGCACCGTCAGCTTGCCTTTAGCCGATCTGGCCGGCAAACTCCGGGTAAAGGATCTTGGCAAGATATTCATAGCTCTCCCCCCAGCGTGCATTGGGCTTGTAGTGGAACAGGTCCTTGGGCAGGGTCAGGCAGCGGTCGTTCTGCACCGCGGTCAGCTGCTGCCAGGCCGGATTGTTCTCCACATTCTGGGCCATGTAGTCCATGGCCTGCTGTTCCGAGCCCATGGTGGTGATGAAGATGTAGTCCGGGTCCTCGGCGATGATCTCCTCCAGGTTGATGTCCTCCAGAAGCGACTCATGCCGGGCAACCATGTTGTCCGCACCCAGGTCCTCCAGCATATAGCCCACCATGTTATCGGCGCCCTTGGCCTTCACACCGGTGGAGTAGGCCCGCAGCAGCAATACCGTGGGACTTTCCTCGTCCTTTACCAGCTCACGGATCTGATCGATCTGTTCTTTGACTGCCAGTCCGTTCTGCTCGTACAGGTCCTGACGGCCGGTGAACTGACACAGCTGGGCCAGCATATCCAGGTATTCCTCAAAGGAATCCACCCGGTAGTAGGCATGGGTGATGCCCGCCTGGGTGAGCGCCTGGTCCATGTCCACCTGGCTGGAGGTGTCCGCGTTCATAATCACGAAGTCCGGGTCGGCGGCGATGATCTCCTCCAGATTGGGCTCCTTCACAGTGCCAATGATGGCCACCTCCTCGCCCAGGTCCATGCCCCGTTCCTCAATGGCATCCTGGGTGGCGCCCACCAGGGTACCGCCCGCCAGGGTCCAGGTCTCGGCGTAGCTGCCGTAGGTGGCCACCACCCGTTCGGTACTCTCCACCGTGACCGTGTTGCCCACCGCATCGGTGAAGGTGTAAGCCCCGTCGCTCTGGCTGGTGCTGCCCGGCTGAGCCTGCTGGGAGGCCGCACTGGCCGCCGCGCTGCTGGCCGTACTGCTGCCGCTGCTCTGGGCCGTGCCGCAGCCCGCAAGCAGGGCGGCGGAAAGAGCCGCAGCCAGCACAGCCGCGCCGATCTGTTTGCCTGTTTTCATGTTTGATTCTCCTTTGTGCGTGGCAATAAGCTTAGTCAAAAATCTGCCGGGCCACGTCCGCCGAGCATTTGGCATCCTTCACGTAGTAATCCGCACCGATCATTTTAGCGTAGTCCGGCGTGAGCACCGCGCCGCCCACCATGATCTTGCAGTCCACTCCGGCCGCGCGCAGCGCCTCGATGGTCTGCTGCATGGCGGGCAGGGTGGTGGTCATCAGGGCGCTCAGGCCCACCAGCTTTGCGCCGTGGCGGCTGGCCGCCTCCACCACCGCTTCCGGCGGCACGTCCCGGCCCAGGTCGATCACCCGGTAGCCGTAGTTTTCCAGAATCACCTTTACGATGTTCTTGCCGATATCGTGGATGTCCCCCTTCACAGTGGCCACCACAATGGGGCCCTTCTTTTCGCCGGAAACGCCCTGCTTTTCGATGGCGGTTTTCACCTCGTCAAAAGCAACCTGGGCCGCCGCCGCGCTCTGCAGCAGCTGGGGCAGGAAACAAGTTCCCTTTTCAAAGGCGTCGCCCACCTGGTCCAGCGCCGGGATCAGCACCCCGTTCACCAGCTCCTGGGGATCGGTGGTCTCCAGCGCCAGCCGGGCTGCTTCGCCCGCCTGGGCCTTCAGACCCAGAACCACTGCGTCCTTCAGGTCCACCGGCGCACCGGGCTGGGCCGCAGTCTGCACCGGGGCGGCGGTCTGGCCGCCGTAGGCCGCGATGTACTCCGCCGCGCCCTCGTCCTGCGCGGTGAACACCCGGAAGGAGCGCACCGCCGCCATCATGGAGGGCTCGTTGGGATTCATGATGGGCAGGTCCAGCCCGTGGGCCAGGGCCATGCCCAGGAAGGCCGTATTCAGCTGGGGCCGCACCGGCAGGCCGAAGGACACATTGGAAACGCCCAGCACGGTCTTCAAACCCAGCTCCTCCTTTACGGTGCGCACCGCCCGCAGGGTGTCCCACACGTCCTGCTGCTGGGCGCTGGCGGTCAGGGTCAGGCAGTCGATGTACACATCCTCCTTGGGGATGCCCGCAGCCAGCGCCGCGTCCAGGATGCGGCGGGCCATCTCCACCCGGTCCTCCGCCCTGGCGGGGATGCCGCTATCGTTGAGGGTCAGGCCAACCACCGCCGCGCCGTACTTTTTGCACAGGGGCAGCACCGCCGCCAGCACCGCGGGCTCGGCGTTCACCGAGTTCACGATAGGCTTGCCGTTGTAGACCCGCAGGCCTGCCTCCAGCACCTCGGGGCGGGTGGAGTCCAGCTGCAGGGGCAGCTCAGTCACGCCCTGGATGGCGGTTACCGCCCGGCGCATCATCTCCGCCTCGTCAATCTCGGGCAGGCCCACGTTCACATCCAGAATCTGTGCGCCCGCCTGGGCCTGCTCCACTGCCTGGCCCAGCAGGTAGTCCATGTCACCGGCCCGCAGAGCTTCCTTCATCTTCTTTTTGCCGGTGGGGTTGATGCGCTCGCCGATCACGGTGCCGGGGCGCACCTTCACCGCCTGCATGGCCGAGCAGACCCAGCTTTCCGGCTGGTAGGCCGCCCGTTTGGGGGCACAGCCCGCAAAGCATTCGGCCAGTTCTTTCAGATAGGCCGGGCTGGTGCCGCAGCAGCCGCCCACCGCGGCCACGCCCAGGCGTTTGTACTGGTCCATCTGCTCCCGGAAATCCGCCGGGTGCAGGTCGTACAGGCCGGTGGCCGGGTCGGGCAGGCCCGCGTTGGGCTTTGCAAACACCGGCAGACGGCAGGCGGCGCAGAGCCGCTCCACCAGAGGCATGATCTCGGCGGGGCCCAGCGAGCAGTTGATGCCCACCGCGTCCGCGCCCAGGCCCTGGGCGGTCACCGCGAAGCTTTCCACCTGGCAGCCGGTGAAAGTACGGCCGGTGGACTCAAAGGTCATGGAGGCCATCACCGGCAGCTCGCAGGTTTCCTTGGCGGCCAGAATGCCCGCCTTCACCTCCAGCAGGTCGGTCATGGTCTCGAAGTACACCGCGTCCGCACCGGCGGCAGCGCCCGCCGCCACCACCTCCTTGAACAGGTCACAGGCCTGCTCGAAGGGCAGGGTGCCCATGGGCTGGAGCATCTCGCCCAGAGGGCCGATGTCCAGCAGGATTTTCGCATCGGTGCCCTCGGCGGCCTTTTTCGCGCACTGCACCGCAGCAGTGACCACTTGGGCCACCGTGTAGCCGCAGCCCGCCAGCTTTTTGCCGTTGGCTCCGAAGGTGTTGGTGCTGATGAAGTTGGAGCCCGCTTCCAGATAGGCCTTGTGGATGCCGGTCACCACCTCCGGATGGGTCACGCTCCACACATCCGGGATCTCGCCGGGAGCCAGACCCGCCTGCTGCAGCATGGTTCCCATGGCCCCGTCCAGAATCCAGACGCGGCTCTCGTCAAACAATTTATTGGGCACAGGGTTTGCCCTCCTTTCGTTTTGTGCAGGTATCCCGCAATGCGCAGGTGGCGCAGCCCGCCAGCTTTCCCTTCACCGGGTGGTCCGCCGCGCCGCACAGGGCGGTGATGCTTTTGCCCGGGGTGAGCACACAGCTGGCGGTGGAGCAGATCCCCGCCTGACGGCCCGCGTCCAGCCACTGCACAAAAGCAGGCTGCACCGTGATGGGCCAGTCGCCGTAGCCGGGGGAAAACCGGCCGGTCAGGTAGCGTCCCTCAGACTCCAGCAGCGCCCGCTGTTCATTTTCCAGATCGTTTGCCAGCTGCTCCACCAGGGTACTTGCGGCGGCATCTAAAACCACGCCGTAGGCCATATCGGTGGCCATGGCCCGGCGCAGGGCGCTGTCCACCCCGGCGCCCAGGGTCACCGCCAGCAGAAGGCCCTCGTCGCAGCCCTTCAGATGGGCGGCAATGTCCCGCCCGGCCAGCAGGGGGGCCAGCTTGTCCGCGCTCACCCGGCGCACAGCAGCCCGGGGCGCGGCGGTGCGCCACAGCTCGGCAACGGCTTTGTCCAACAGAGCATCCACCGCCGGGGGAACCTCTTTGCCCGCGCCGCCCAGGTACCGCAGCGCTTCGGCCCGGTCCAGCGCCGGGGGCAGCGGCCGGATCACGCCTTTGCCTCCGGCAGCAGGTCCCGGATGCCCTCATACACCCGGCGTGCCACCTCGGGGTTGTTCATGGCGTACAGGTGCACGCCGTCCGCGCCGCCCTCGATCAGGTCCCGCAGCTGCTCGATGGCATAGTCGATACCCGCGTCGAACAGGGCGGCCTCGTCGCCGTCGTACCGGCTGATCATCTTGGTGAACCGGGGCGGCAGGCTGGCACTGCTCAGGGCCACGGTGCGCTGCACCTGCCGGGCGGACACAATGGGCATGACGCCCGCCTGCACCGGGGCCTGGATGCCCGCCTTGCGCACCAGATTCATAAAGCGATAGTAGCGGGCGTTGTCAAAGAACAGCTGGGTGACCAGATGCTCCACCCCTGCGTCCAGTTTATATTTCAGGTTCTCCACGTCCTGGCGCAGGTTCTCACTTTCCACATGGCCCTCCGGGTAGCAGGCACCCGCCAGGTAGAAATCGCCCTTGCTCTTTACAAAGGTGGCCAGGTCGCTGGCATGGAAAAAGTCCTTGCTGCGGGGAGCGTCGGGGCAGATGTCGCCCCGCAGGGTGAGCACGTTCTCAACGCCTGCATCCTGCAGTGCCTGCACGGTTTCGGCCACCTGCTCGCAGGTGGAGTTAATGCCGGTCAGATGGGCCAGCGGCTCCACCCCCAGCTCCTGCTTCAGGTGCTTGGCGATCTGCACGGTGGACAGGCCCGCCTTGCCGCCGCCCGCGCCGTAGGTCACGCTGATGTAATCCGGCGAGAAGCCGGCCAGCTTCTCCAGCGTGGGATACAGGCTTTCGGGTGTGGCCCCGTTCTTTTTGGGTGGAAACACCTCGATGGAAAATACACATTCTTTTTGCCGGAACACCTGCGACAGACGCATAGCGCTAGCCCTCCCCTTCTATTTGCTTTGGTTTTGTATTGCATTAGCAGTAACAATTGTTCTATTATAGCATAGATGCCCGGTCGGAAAAAGCGGCCGCAGGATTTTTTCTTCCCGTGTGCAATAATCCGGCCCACCCGTGCGTATTCCGTGCAGCAGGCGCAACAAACCGCCCCCGCCCGGGCATACTAGGCAGTGCGGCGGCCCGGCGGCCTGCATTGGTTCAACACAAGGCAGCACCGCACAATTTCAGACGGTGGAGCGCGCCGGAAATTTTTTGTGAGATGAAGCAAAAAGCGCAGCCAATCCTTGGTGGATTGGCGAGCATTTTTGAAAAATATCACGGAAAATTCTGGTGCGATACGCCGCCTGAGCAGTTAGGCGTAAATTGTGCGGTGTTGGCAAAAGAAAAAGGAGTTATTTTTATGAAAAAGCTTGCAATCACCCTTACCGCCCTGACCCTGGCCCTGGCTCTGGCCGCCTGCGGTTCCACCGCCGGCAGCTCCTCCAGCACCGCCTCCTCCAGCGCGGCTTCCTCTTCCGCTTCCTCCTCTGCCTCCTCCGAGAGCAGCTCCACTGCCGCTGTGGACACCAGCGACCTGACGGCTGTGATGGACGCTCTGTTCAGCGGCATCGCCGAGGACCAGATGCCCATGCTCATGCCCCAGGAGGACGGCAGCAAGTACGCTCCCCTCACCGAGGAGAATTCTGAGTACAACACCGGCGTTGCCCTGAGCGCCTATAAAGAGGGCATCTGCGCCGAGGCCGCCATGAGCGCCCAGGCCCACTCCATCTGCCTGCTGAAGGCCAACAGCGCCGAAGAGGCTGCCCAGCTGGCCGAGGACGTGGCCGCCAATGCCAACCCCAACAAGTGGATCTGCGTAAGCGCCGAGCGCACCATCGTTGCCTACTCCGGCGACACCGTGCTGCTGGCCATGAGCTTCAACGATCTGGCCCAGACCGTTCTGGACAACTTCACCGCTCAGTTCGGCGCGGAGAACGTGACCGTTGTGAAGGACGAGACCGGCGCCGACATGGCCATGCCCGAGGGCGGCGACGTGACCTCCGACCCCGTGGCCGCTATGCCCGAGGATGCTTCCGGTGCGCTGTAAGCCGGTTGCGGTAAGCTGCGCGGCGGCCGCCCTGCTGCTGGCCGCCGTGCTGGCCCTTCCGCTGGCTGCCCAGCACCGCCAGCCGGACGAAAACGGCATGTATCAGCAGGAGGGCTACTGGGTGCAGTATCTGGGCGAGCGCAACGAAAAGAGCGCCGATTCCTTTGTAAAAAAGGTAAACAGCCTGTGCGACGCCCTGCTCACCAAGGAGAATAACGTCTACTGCGCCATCGTGCCGGATAAATCCCACTACCTGCCGGACGAGGGCTGGCCGGTACTGGACTACGATGCCATGGCCAGCCAGGTGCAGGCCGGGCTGGATGATTCCATCACCTGGGTCAGCCTTGCGGACCGCCTCACTTTGGCAGACTACTACAAAACCGACGCCCACTGGCGGCAGGAAAAGCTGCAGCCGGTGGTAAATGCGCTGGGCGAAGCCATGGGCTTTTCCCAGGATCTTTCCGGCTGGGAGCAGAATGTGTTTGACGGCTTTGTGGGCAGCTACGGCAAGTACATCCCTGACGGGGCCGAGCCGGAAACGCTGGTTTATCTGACCAGCCCGGCCACCGAAGCCGCCCGGGTGGACAACTTCCAGTACCCGGACGCCACCGCCGTTTACGATGTTTCCAAGCTCAGCGGCGTGGGCAGCTACGATGTATTTCTGAACGGGGCCACCCCGCTGCAGACCATCGAGAACCCCAACGCCGCCACCGACCGGGAGCTGGTGATCTTCCGGGATTCCTTTGCCAGCAGCCTGGCCCCGCTTCTGTGCGAACAGTACCGCACCATCACCCTGATCGACCTTCGCTACATGGTCAGCGGTCTGGTGCCTCAATACGTGACCTTCACCGACCAGGATGTGCTGTTTTTGTTCAGCAGCTGGGTGGTGAACGAGAGCGCCATGCTGCGCTGAAACAAGGCCGCTTTTCCGCCCCGGGAAGCCCCGGAACGGAGGGCGGCCTTTTGTGCGCCCGGTTTGCAAAAGAGGATGGATTATGGTAGGATATCCATAAGAGAATTTTCGCCCGGAAAGGGGGCTTTTGCCATGAAGATCATGGAATCCGCCGAGGATTATCTGGAGACCATCCTGGTGCTTCTGCACCGGAAGGGCCATGTGCGCTCCATCGACATCGCCAACGAGATGTCCTATTCCAAGCCCAGCGTTTCCACTGCCATGAAAAAGCTGCGGGAAAACGGTTACATCCATGTGGACGAGATCGGCCTGATCACCTTGACCGACGAGGGCCGCGCCATCGCCGAGAGCGTGTATGAGCGGCACACCCTGCTCAGCCAGGTGCTCATCGACCTGGGCGTTCCCGAGGACATCGCCCGCGAGGACGCCTGCCGTTTGGAGCACGACCTGCATCCGATCAGCTTCGAGCGGATCAAGGAATGCTATCACCGCCACAAAAAGGAGGCCTGAACAGGGCCATGCCGCGGGCAGCCCATCACTCACCGGGCTGCCCGTCTTATTTCAATTAATACCACAGATACGAGGTGTTGTTTGCATGAATTACGAAGAAATCTGCGCCCAGAGCGCACAGGCCGTTCGGGAGCTGCTGGCCGCCGCCAAGCTGCGGCCGGGCAGCATTCTGGTGGTGGGCTGCTCCTCCAGCGAGATCGTGGGCAGCCAGATTGGCTACGGCTCCAGCCTGGAGGCCGCTCAGGCCGTGTATGAGGGCATTGCGCCGGTGCTGCGCGAGGCCGGGGTCTTTCTGGCCGCCCAGTGCTGCGAGCATCTGAACCGGGCCATCATTCTGGAAGCGGAGGCCCTGCCCGCCGGGGCCGAGCCGGTGAACGTGATTCCCCAGCCCAAGGCAGGCGGCAGCTTTGCCACCACCTGCTGGCAGCGGTTTGCCCATCCGGTGGCGCTGGAGGCCATCCGGGCGGACGCGGGCATGGACATCGGCGACACCCTGATCGGCATGCATCTGAAGGCGGTGGCGGTACCGGTTCGTCTGAGCTTGCGCCGCATCGGCGAGGCCAATCTGGTGTGCGCCCGCACCCGTCCCAAATACATTGGCGGCAGCCGGGCTGCCTACGCCGAAGCGTAAAGGAGGCCGCCGCAATGAACGAACTGCATGAACAACTGGCCCAGCGCACCGCCCAGGTGCGCCGCCGCATGGAGGAAGCCTGCCGTGCCGCCGGGCGTGCGCCCGAATCGGTGCAGCTGTGCGCCGCCAGCAAGACCCAGACCGCAGACACCGTGCGCGCCGCCTGGGACGCAGGCATTGACGTATTCGGCGAAAACCGGGTGCAGGAGCTGGTGGAAAAGCGGGCCGCCGGGGCCTACGGCTCTACCCCGCTGCATTTCATCGGCCATCTGCAGACCAACAAGGTGCGCCAGGTGGTGGGCGCGGCGGATCTGATCGAGTCGGTGGATTCCGAGCATCTGCTGCTGGCCGTCCAGAAGGAGGCCGCCCGCCAGGGCATCGTGCAGCCGGTGCTGCTGCAGGTGAACATCGGCGCGGAGGCCAGCAAGGGCGGCGTTGCCCCCGAGGGGCTGACCGCACTTTTAAACCAGGCGGACGGGATGGAGAACATTCTGGTCAAGGGCCTGATGTGTATTCCTCCGAAGGAGACCGACCCTGCCGCCCAGCGCCGCTGGTTCGCCGCCATGCGCGCGCTCTTTGATGAGGCCGCCGCCCGCAGCTGGACCCGCACCCGCATGGAGATTCTGTCCATGGGCATGAGCGGTGATTTCGAGGCCGCCATCCAGGAGGGCGCCACCCTGGTCCGGGTGGGCACCGCCATCTTCGGGCCAAGGGCCTATCCGCTGCCCGCCGAGTCCTGAACCCGCACCTCTTTCCCTTGCAAAACAGCCTTTCGCCCCGGCCGGTTGCCGGGGCTTTTTTGCGCCCGTCTCCCCCACCGCAATCTGGCAATATACCACAATAAAGTGGTAGCAAAACGCACTATTCTTCCGCTTTTTCCACAAAACAGGGGCAATTTTCTGCATCTTTTCACCAAGCTTTTTGCCATGGATTTGCCCCCACCGCACACAATTGCCGAACCTTGCCCCAAACCCTTGCAATGCAGCCAAAGCGTTGTATACTTTTATTTATATTGCAAAATCGTTCTGTCCTTTTGAACAAAGGCGTTTGGGAGCGATGGGAAAGGCGGTCGTTTTGGATGAAACAGTTTAAGGTGCCGCGCAGGCTGAGGAACCTGCTGCTGGTGCTGGCGGGCAACGCCCTTTACGCCCTGGCGGTGGACATGTTTGTGCTCCCCTGCGGGCTGATTACCGGCGGTACCACCGGCCTGGCCCTGATCGGCCAGCACTGGCTGGGCATTTCCATCTCCACCTTCGTGATGATCTCCAACGTGATTATGTTCATTCTGGGCGCGGCGGTCATGGGCCGCTGGTTTGCCTTCAACACGGCGGTGTCCACCTTCTGCTACCCCATCTTTCTGGAGCTATTCAGCTGGATTCCCGGCATCGGCGACATGACCCGCGACCCCATGCTGGCCACCGTGTTCGCCGGTGTGATGATCGGTGCGGCCATCGGCCTGGTGATCGGCGCGGGCGCTTCCAGTGGCGGTATGGACATTCCGCCCATTGTGGCCAACAAGTTCTGGGGTGTGCCCATCTCGGTGGTCATGTACGGGCTGGACTTTGCCATCCTCATCGGGCAGATGTTCTTCGCCGAGAACCGGGAGCAGATTCTCTACGGCATCCTGCTGGTGCTGCTCTACACCATCGTGCTGGACAAGGTGGTGCTGATGGGCCACTCCAAGATCCAGGTGAAGATCCTCAGCGAAAAGAGCAACGAGATTCGCCAGCTGATTCTGAAGGTACTGGACCGGGGCTGCACCCTGCTGCACGCCCAGACCGGCTACGCCCGCAACGAGTGGGACATGGTGCTCACCGTCATCACCAACCGGGAGCTGGCCAAGCTGAACCATCTGGTGCAGGAGGTGGACCCCCAGGCCTTCATCATCATCGACTCGGTGAACGAGGTGCACGGCCGCGGCTTCACCCTGCGCAAACAATATAAATAACGCTTTTGGATGCGTCCCGTTTGGGGCGCATCTTTTTTGCTTTTTTCTGAGCAAAACTTTATTATCTTGCATTTTTTTGCTTGTTATCTTGACATTTTGCTCCGGGTATGGTAAAAAGAATCAGGCGTTTGTTAGTCAAAGCTAACCAAATGCAGTTTAAACTAACCACATACAGTCGCGGCTAACCGCCGCGTGACCACTATCACCAGGAGGACACACTGCCTTGATGATCAACAAACGGCTGATCGGGATGGTCAGCGATTCCAAACAGCACATTGCAAAAAACGTGGCGTTCCAGTGGGCGGCGCTTGCGGCGAACATCGCCATGCTGCTCACCATCGCCCGGTATCTTTCCCGGCTGCTGGCCGGGCAGCCCGCCTCGCTGGCGGCCACCCTGCTGGTGGCGGCAGCGGCCGCGGCGGTCCGCTTTGTCTGCGCAAGGCAGGCGGCGGTCTGCTCCTACCGGGCCAGCCGCAGCGCAAAGCAGGCACTGCGCCGCACCATTCTGGAAAAGCTTTTGCGGCTGGGGCCGGGCTATTCCAGCCGGGTCTCCACCTCCGAAGTGGTGCAGGTGACGGTGGAGGGCGCCGAGCAGCTGGAAAGCTACTTCGGCGCATATCTGCCCCAGTTCTTCTACAGCCTGCTGGCCCCACTGACATTGTTCTGCGTGCTGGCCCCTATCAGCCTTTCGGCGGCGGTTGTGCTGCTGATCTGCGTGCCGCTGATTCCGGTTTCCATTGCGCTGGTGCAGACCTTTGCCAAAAAGCTGCTGGCCCGCTACTGGGGTCAGTACACAGCCCTGGGCGACAGCTTTCTGGAAAACCTGCAGGGCCTGACCACCCTGAAAATCTATCAGGCGGACGAGGAGCGCCACCGGCGGATGAACGAGGAGGCCGAGCGCTTCCGGCGCATCACCATGAAGGTGCTCACCATGCAGCTGAACTCCATCACCATCATGGATCTGGTGGCCTACGGCGGTGCGGCGCTGGGCATCATCGTGGCCGCCCGGCAGTTCGCCGCCGGACAGATCGGCCTGTTCGGCTGCTTTGCCATCATCATGCTCTCGGCGGACTTCTTTCTGCCCATGCGTCTGCTGGGCTCCTACTTCCACATTGCCATGAACGGCATGGCCGCCTCCGAGAAGATCTTCAAGCTGCTGGATCTGCCGGAGCCCCAGGCCAAAACCGGCGTGATCGACCCCGCCGACTGCACCCTGCGCTGTGAGGATGTGCGCTTTGCCTACGATGCCGAGCGCCCCATTCTGAAGGGCGTGGATCTGGAGTTGCCCCGCACCGGCCTGGTGGCCCTGGTGGGCGAATCCGGCTGCGGCAAGTCCACCCTGGCGGGCCTGCTGGCCGGCCGGCTGGAGGGCTATGCGGGCAGCATCACAGTGGGTGGTCAGCCCCTGAGCGAGATCAGCCTGGAAAGCCGGATGAAGCAGATCACCACCGTGGGCTTTGCCGCCCGGCTGTTCAAGGGCACCGTGGCCGAAAACCTGCGCATGGCGAAGCCCGATGCCAGCGACGAAGCCCTGTGGCAGGCGCTGGAGCAGGTGAAGCTGGCGGATTTCCTGCGCAGCGAACAGGGGCTGGAGACCCCGGTGGCCGAAAAGGGCGCCAACTTCTCCGGCGGTCAGTGCCAGCGGCTTGCCCTGGCCCGTGCCCTTCTGCACGACAGCCCCATCTATATTCTGGACGAAGCCACCTCCAACATCGACGTGGAGAGTGAAAATCAAATCATGGCCCTGGTGCACCGGCTGGCCGAGACCAAGGCGGTGCTGCTCATCTCCCACCGGCTGGCCAACGTGACCGGCGCACAGCGCATCTACGCGCTGGAGGAGGGCCGGGTGGCAGGCTGCGGCACTCATGCCCAGCTGCTGGCCGCCAGCCCCTGCTATCAGCGGCTGTGGAACAGTCAGCAGGCGCTGGAACACTACACCCCCGACACCCAACAGGAGGCTCTTGCATGAAAAAACGTTCTGATCTGGCGGTAATACTCCGGCTCGTGGGGCTGGTCAAGCCGCTGATGGGCTTCATGGCCCTTGCCATCGCCATGGGCGTGGCGGGCTTTCTGTGCGCCCAGTTCATCCCCATCTTCGGCGGCTTCGCCATCGTGAAGGCGCTGGGCGGCACCGGCCTGCCCGCCCTGGGCGTGCTGTTCACCTGCATGGGCGTATTCGCTCTGGCCCGCGGCGTGCTGCGCTACGCCGAGCAGGCCTGCAACCACTACATTGCCTTCAAGCTGCTGGCCCTCATCCGGGACAAGGTTTTCGGCGCGCTGCGCCGCCTGGCCCCCGCCAAGCTGGACGGCCGGGACAAGGGTGATCTGATCGCGGTGATCACCTCGGACATCGAGCTGCTGGAGGTCTTTTACGCCCACACCCTCTCCCCCATCGCCATCGCGGCCATCATGTCGGTGATCATGACCGTTTTCATCGGCAGTTATCACTGGCTGCTGGGTCTTGTCGCCGCTCTGGGCTTTTTCGCCGTGGGCGTGGTGGTGCCGGTGCTGGCCGCCCGCTTCGGCGGCAGCCGGGGTCTGGAATACCGTACTCAGGCCGGTGCGCTGAGCGCCTTTGTGCTGGACAGCCTGCGCGGCCTGGGCGAGCTGCTGCAGTACGACGCGGGCCAGCGCCGTCTGGACGAGCTGGATGCGCGCACCGGCAGCCTGCTGGCCACTGAGAAAAAGATGAAAACCGCGCTGGGCACCGCCACTGCCTGCACCGGCGCGCTGATCTGGCTGTTTTCGCTGGCCATGCTGGCGGCGGGCAGCCTGCTCTACACCAATGGTCTGATTGGCTTTGACGGGGTGCTGATTCCTCTGATCGCCATTCTCAGCTCCTTCGGGCCGGTGGTGGCGCTGGCCAATCTGGGCAGCACCCTGCAGCAGACCTTTGCCGCCGCCAACCGGGTGCTGGACATTCTGGACGAGGAGCCGGTGGTGGCGGAAAACACCACCGGGCGCACCATCCCCTTCACCGGCGCGGCCTGCGACAATGTGAGCTTCACCTACGAGGCCGAGCCGATTCTGAAGAATGTGAGCCTGACCCTGCCGGAAAACAAAATCATCGGCATCACCGGCCGCAGCGGCAGTGGCAAGTCCACCCTGCTCAAGCTGCTCATGCGCTTCTGGGACGTGGGCGACGGCCAGGTTGCCATTTCCGGCGAAAACGTGAAAAACATCCGCACCGCCAGCCTGCGCAACCTGCAGAGCTACGTGACCCAGGAAACCTACCTGTTCCACGACAGCATTGAGGAGAACGTGAAGCTGGCCAAGCCCGACGCCACCCATGAAGAGGTGGTGGAGGCCTGCAAAAAGGCCTCGGTGCACGACTTCATCATGAGCCTGCCCAACGGCTACGACACCAACGTGGGCGAGCTGGGCGACACCCTCTCCGGCGGCGAGCGGCAGCGGCTGGGCATCGCCCGGGCCTTCCTGCACGATGCGCCCCTCATCCTGCTGGATGAGCCAACCAGTAACCTGGACAGCCTGAACGAAGCGGTGATCCTGCAAAGCCTGCACCGCCAGCGCAAGGGCAAGACGGTGGTGCTGGTCAGCCACCGGGCATCCACCATGCGCATTGCCGACACCACCTACAGCGTGGAGCACGGGCGGCTCAGCTGAGCCGCTCCACTCCGGCGCCACACAGAAAGGATTGTTTGTTTATGAAATACCTCTACATTGCATTGGGTCTTGTCTGCCTGGCGCTGGGCGCCGTGGGTGCGGTGCTTCCCCTGCTGCCCGCCACTCCCTTTCTGCTGGGCACCTGCTTCTTCTTCGCCAAGGGCAGCGACCGGCTGAACCGGTGGTTTCTGTCCACCAAGCTGTACCAGGAGAACTTCAAAAGCTTCCGGGAGCAGCGGGCCATGACCTGGCGCACCAAGATCGGCATCATGGTCACCGTGACCCTGACCATGAGCATCGGCTTTGTGATGATGCACGAGGTGCTCATCGGCCGCATTGTGCTGGGCTGCGTGTGGCTGTTCCATGTGTATTACTTCATCTTCCGCATCCGTACCCTGGACGCGGAGTAAACAAAAAACGAGTGAGTTCACCGCGGGTACTCACTCGTTTTTCTGTATTCAAAGGCTGCAATCAGCCCAGCTCTTTTTTCACCAGCTCGGCCAGATGGTCGGCAATGGCCTGGATCTCGCTCTCGTCCTGGCCCTCCACCATCACGCGGATCAGCGGCTCGGTGCCGCTGACCCGAACCAGCACCCGGCCGGTATCACCCAGGGCCTCCTTCTGCTGGCGGATGGCCTCCTTGATCACGTCGTTGTTGTAGAATTCCAGCTTGCCCTCGGCGCTCACGGTCACATTCACCATCACCTGAGGCAGGCGGGTCATCACCTTGGCCAGCTCGGACAGGGGCTTTTTGCACCGCTTGAGCAGGCACAGCAGCTGGATGGCGGTGAGCTGGCCGTCGCCGGTGGTGGCAAAATCCCGGAAGATGATGTGGCCGCTCTGTTCGCCGCCCAGGGTGTAGCCCTCCAGCTCCATCTCCTCCAGCACGTAGCGGTCGCCCACCTTGGTGGCGGCAAACTTCATGCCGTTGGCCTCGCAGAAGCGGGCAAAGCCCAGGTTGGTGAGCACGGTGCCCACGATGGTGGACCGGCGCAGCTTGCCCCGCTGCTGCATATCCAGGCCGCAGATGGCCATGATGTAGTCGCCGTCCACCACTTCGCCGGTCTCATCCACGAACAGGCAGCGGTCCGCGTCGCCGTCAAAGGCAACGCCCGCGTCCACCTTGTGGGTGCGCACGTAGTCCTGCAGCTGCTCCAGATGGGTGGAGCCGCAGCCCTCGTTGATGTTCACGCCATCCGGCGCATCGTGCAGAATCACCGCATTGGCCCCCAGCTCCTCAAACAGGGTGCGGGCGGTGGCGCTGGCGGAGCCGTTGGCGCAGTCCACCACGATGTTCATGCCCTCCAGCGAATAAGGGATGGTGCTTTTCAGGTGCTCGATGTAATCCCGGGCAGCGGTGGTGCAGTGGCTGATCTGACCCAGATTCTCGCCCTTGGCGTAGGTGAAGTCGTTTTTCTCGATCAGGTGCTCGATCTGCTCCTCCAGCTCATCCGGCAGCTTGAAGCCGTCGCCGTTGAAGATCTTGATGCCGTTGAAGGCGTAGGGGTTATGGCTGGCGGAGATCATCACGCCCGCGTCCGCCTTGTACTTGCCCACCAGGTAGGCCACCGCCGGGGTGGAGATCACGCCCAGGTCGATCACGTCCGCGCCCACCGAGCACAGGCCCGCGGCCAGTGCAGCGCCCAGCATGTCGCTGGAGATGCGGGTGTCCTTGCCCATCACCACCAAAGGACGGCGGCGGCGGCCATAGGCCAGCACGGTGGCGGCGGCACGGCCGATGGCCATTGCCAGCTCACAGGTCATATCCTCACCGGCAATGCCGCGCACGCCGTCGGTTCCAAACAGTCTGCCCATATTCCAAACACTCCTCTGTTTCTTTGTTATGTACGGGGTACGATGTGCTGCGCGTCCTTATAGATATGGCCCGGGGCCACCACGCCCCGCACACAGCTGGTGGGATAAATCTGGCAGCGGCGGCCCAGCACCGAGCCGGGGCACAGCACACTGTTGCAGCCCACCTCGGCCTCATCGCCCACCAGAGCGCCCAGCTTCTTGCGGCCGGTTACCAGAATCTCGTCCTCCTGGCGGATGCACACCAGGGATTTGTCGCTCTTCAGGTTGCTAGTCACAGCGCCCGCGCCCATGTGGGCTTTGTAACCCAGGATAGAATCGCCCACGTAGTTAAAGTGGGGCACCTGCGCGCCGTCGAACAGAATGCAGTTCTTCAGCTCCACGCTGTTGCCCACCACGGCGCCCGCGCCCACCAGGGCGCTGCCCCGGATAAAAGCGCAATGGCGCACCTCGGCCTCCGGGCCGATGATGCAGGGCCCGGCCAGCGATGCACTGGGGGCCACCTTTGCGGTTTTCGCCACCCACACACCGGGGGCGGGCTGGTCATATTCCTCGCTGGGCAGGCTTTTTCCCAGCTGCTCAATAAATCCTTTCAGTTCGTCCAGCACCTCCCAGGGGCGCTCCTTCCCCTCAAACAGGGGCGCGGCCAGGGTGTGGGAAAGATCGAACAACGCTTCGGTACGGCAGACATCCATACAACAGATGCTCCTTTCAAAAATTCACTTGAGTAAATTATAAGCATCGGATTTTCAAAATACAACCCGAAAATATAAAAAACGCGGACGAAAAAGCAAATTCGGTGGAAGTTACGAAATTTTCGGCGAAGACGCGCCCAAAATTGTCACAAAAATCCTCATAATTTTAACAATCAGACACTTGCTTGCACAAAAAGAGCCCCACATTTTTGCGCAAATGCAGGGCTTCTTTTATGACATTGAAGTCGGAATTCTTATTTCTGCGGAGCTTTTGCCCCGGCAGCCAGCCAGCGCATCCGGCTGAGATAGACCACCAGGCTGGCCAGAGGGCCCAGGATATCCGAGATGGGCTCGGCATAGAAGGCTGCCATACCCCCAAACAGCGCAGGCAGAATGAACAGCGGCACAAAGTAGGCCAGCTTGCGGAAGAAGGAAAGAGGCAGCGAATAGCGCATCATCCCCATGCCGGTGAAGCCGTCGATGATGGTGTACTGCAGCCCCAGCGGGACCACTGCCAGCGTGCAGATGCGGATGGCCCGCACAGCCAGAGGCAGTACCTGGGCATCCTGAGTGAAGATGGAGGCAAAGGCCCCGGGCAGCAGCTGGCCCGCCGCGCAGAGCAGCGCCGTATAGGCGAGGCTCAACGCCAGGATGAATTTCTGTGCCTGGAGGATGCGGTCCGGGCGTCCCGCACCGTAGTTGAAGCCCAGGATCGAGCCGGTACCGCCGGTGATGCCGCCCAGCGGCATGGTGACCACCAGCATGAAGCTCTGGGAGATGGTAGCTGCCGCCACCATCAGGTCACCCTCGGTGGGGCCGCCGTACTTCTGCAGCAGAGCGTTCAGGGCAATGATCATCACATTGTCGAAGGCGATGATGGCAAAGGGGGTGAAACCGGTGGCCAGTACCCGCCCCATCACCCGCAGGTCATAGCCACCGAAGGTGATGCGGATGGGCGGTGTTTTGCTGAACAGAAAACGCAGCACGAACAGACAGCTGCCCAGCTGGCTGAGAATGGTGGCCAGCGCCGCGCCGGTCACGCCCATATCCAGTACAAAGATGAACACCGGGTCCAGCAGAATGTTCAGCACCGCGCCCAGCATCACCGACTGCATGCCTTTTTTGGCAAAGCCCTGACAGATGATGAACTGGTTCATGCCGGTGGAAAGCAATGCAAAGGGGGTACCCAGCAGATATACAGTGTAATATGCCATGGCGTAAGGCAGCGTGGAGCCGCTGGCGCCGAAGAGCAGCAGGGTCTGTTCCCGGGTGGCCAGAGCCAGCGCCATGAGCACCACCGAAAGGCCGCAGAGCATTAGAAAGCAGTTGGCCAGAATCTTCCGGGCGGCTTTCTGATCGCCCGCGCCCATGCGGATGCTCATCAGGGGCGAACCGCCCACGCCCACCAGGAAGGCCACCGAGCCGATCATGGTCACGATAGGCCCGCAGACGCCCGCGCCTGCCAGGGCCAGCTTGCCCACCTCGGCGATATTGCCGATGTACATCCGGTCCACCACGCTGTACAATACGCTCACAAACTGCGCCAGCATGCTGGGGATGGCAATGCGCAGCACCAGCTGCGGAATGGGGTCCCGCCCCAGATCGTTTTCCAGTTTTGCGGCCTGTTTCGCCATGGGTTTTTCCACTCCTGTTTTGCTATACTTGCCTGCGCAGTCAAGCGCCGCCCGGCTATTATAGCACTCCCCCCAATGAAAGTAAAGGCGCCGCCGCGCAATTCGTGGGAAACACCTAAAACGGGCCGCCGCCGGGAAAATCCGGCAGCGGCCCGCTTGATTTTTCTTTTGCTATATTACAGGTTTTGCAGGATGGCGTCGCCCATTTCCGAGCAGCTGACCAGAGTGCAGCCCTCGGCCATCATGTCACCGGTGCGCAGGCCCTCATCCAGCGCCTTATTGACCGCGGCTTCGATGGCGGCGGCCTCCTCGTCCAGATCGAAGCTGTATTTCAGCATCATGGCGGCGGACAGGATGGTGCCGATGGGATTGGCCTTGTTCTGGCCCGCAATGTCCGGCGCGGAACCGTGGATGGGCTCGTACAGTCCCCGGCTGCCCTCGCCCAGGCTGGAGGAGGGAATCATGCCGATGGAACCGGTAATCATGCTGGCCTCGTCGGACAGAATGTCGCCGAACATGTTCTCGGTGACCACCACGTCGAACTGGCTGGGGTCCTTCACGATCTGCATGGCGGTGTTGTCCACCAGCATGTCGGCATACTCCACGTCCGGGTATTCCTCGGCCAGCCGGTGCATCACCTTACGCCACAAACGGCTGGTGTCCAGCACGTTGGCCTTGTCCACACTGGTCACCTTGTTCCGGCGCTTGCGGGCGGTCTCAAAGGCGATGCGGCCGATGCGCTCGATCTCGTGCTCGGCGTAGCTCATCACGTCGGTGGCCTTCTGCTCACCGCCGCATTCCGCGGTGGTGTGGCTGCCAAAGTAGACGCCGCCGATCAGCTCCCGCACCACGATGAAGTCGATGCCCTTTTCCACGATCTCCGGCTTCAGGGGGCTGGCGGCCGCCAGCTGGGGCCAGAGCTTGGCCGGCCGGTTGTTGGCATACAGGCCCATGCCCGCGCGCAGGGCAAGCAGGCCCTTCTCCGGGCGCTTGTCGCCGGGCAGGCCGTCCCACTTGGGGCCGCCCACCGCGCCCAGCAGCACGCTGTCCGCCGCGAGGCACTTGTCCAGCATGGCGGCGGGCAGCGGCTCGCCCCATTTGTCGATGGCGATGCCGCCCATATCCACGTCGGTATAAGTAAAGGTGTGGCCGTATTTTTCGGCCACCGCATCCAGCACCCGCAGGGCCTGGTCCACGATCTCAGGGCCGATGCCGTCGCCCCGGATCACTGCGATTTGTTTTTCCATGGGAATCGTTCCTTTCTTTCCTCTTGCTCACTGCCTGATGCTGTTCATCAGCCCGCCTGCCTTGATGATCTCCTGGATGAAGGGCGGGAAGGGCTGGGCCTGGAAGGTCTGGCCGGTGGTCTCGTCGGTGATGACGCCGGTGTCGAAATCCACATGCACCTTGTCCCCCGCCTGGATGGCCTCGCTTGCCGCCGGGCATTCCAGAATGGGCAGGCCGATGTTGATGGCGTTGCGGTAGAAGATGCGGGCGAAGGTGGCCGCAATCACGCAGGAGACCCCCGCTGTTTTGATGGCCAGGGGCGCGTGCTCCCGGCTGGAGCCGCAGCCGAAGTTGGCGCCGCCCACCATGATGTCGCCGGGCTGGACCTTCTTCACGAAATCGGGGTCGATGTCCTCCATGCAGTGAGCCGCCAGCTCCTTTGCGTCGGGGGTGTTCAGGTACCGGGCCGGGATGATCACGTCGGTGTCCACATTGTCCGGATATTTATGTACAAAACCGTTTGCCTGCATTGGTGATTCCTGCCTTTCTTATTCCGCAATGGTGCGGGGGTCGGTGATATAACCGGTGAGGGCGCTGGCCGCCGCGGTGGCGGGGCTGGCCAGATAAACCTCACTCTCCACATGGCCCATGCGGCCCACAAAGTTCCGGTTGGTGGTGGAGATGCAGCGCTCGCCCTGGGCCAGAATGCCCATGTAGCCGCCCAGGCAGGGGCCGCAGGTGGGGGTGGAGACCACGCATCCCGCGTCGATGAAATCGGTGGTCCAGCCCCGCAGGATGCACTCTTTATAAATGGCCATGGTGGCGGGGATGATGATGGCGCGCACGCCTGGGGCGATGTGCTTGCCCTTCAATACCTTCCAGGCGGCCTCCATATCCTCTAAACGGCCGTTGGTGCAGCTGCCGATGACCACCTGGTCGATCTTCACATCCTTGCCGTCGGCGGCGGGCTTGGTGTTTTCGGGCAGGTGGGGCCAGGCCACAGTGGGCTCCAGAGCGGCCAGGTTGATCTCGATGGTCTGCTCGTACTCCGCGTCCTCGTCCGCCTCGTACACGGTCCAGGGGCGCTGGCTGCGGCCGGTAAGGTATTGGATGGTCACCTCATCCACCGGGAAGATGCCGTTCTTCGCGCCCGCCTCAATGGCCATGTTGCAGATGCAAAGCCGGTCGTCCATGGTGAGACTGGCCACGCCGGGGCCGGTGAACTCCATGCTCTTATACAGCGCACCGTCCACGCCGATCATTCCAATGATGTGCAAAATCAGATCCTTGCCGCTCACCGGGGGCTGCAGCTGACCTTTCAGCACAAAGCGGATGGCGGCGGGGACTTTAAACCAGCATTTGCCGGTGGCCATTCCCGCGGCCATATCGGTGCTGCCCACACCGGTGGAGAAGGCGCCCACCGCACCGTAGGTGCAGGTGTGGCTGTCCGCGCCGATGATGCAGTCACCGGCGGTCACGATGCCTTTTTCCGGCAGCAGGGCATGTTCAATGCCCATCTGGCCCACATCGTAGAAGTTCAGAATGTCGTATTTGTTGGCAAAGTCCCGGCACTGCTTGGACTGCTGGGCGGCCTTGATGTCCTTGTTGGGCACGAAGTGGTCCAGCACGATGTTGATGCGGGTCTTGTCGAACACACTGGTGAAGCCCGCCTTGTTGAACTCGTTGATGGCCACCGGGGTGGTGATGTCGTTGCCCAGCACCTCGTCCAGCCGGGCGCTGATCAGCTGGCCCGCCTCCACCTTGTCCAGCCCGGCGTGGGCGGCCAGAATCTTCTGCGTCATTGTCATTCCCATGATTGTTTCTTCCCCTTTATTTGTTGTTGGCCGCGCTGACCATTGCCTTGATGCCCGCGCGGATGATGTCGGTGTCGGTTCCGGCGCCCCAGGTCACGGTGCCGTCGCCCCAGCGCAGGCCCACATAGGCCGCTGCTTCACTGGTTGAGCCATGCTGCAGGCTGTGCTCGGAGTAGGTCTCGATGGTGAAATCCTGGCCGGTGGCCGCCTTCAATGCGTTGCACACCGCGTCCAAGCGGCCGTTGCCCTGGGCACTGCTCTCTTTGGTGGAGCCGTCCGGCATGGTGACGGTAATGGCCGCGAAGATACCGTTTTTCTGGATGAAGTGAGCGTCCGGGATGTCAACCGGGGTGCATTTGTTCAAATAGGTATCGTAGAACACCTGGGCCACCTCGTCGGGCGAGAGCTCCTTGTGGGCGTGGTCCGAGATGGATTTGACCGTGTAGCCGAAATGCTCCCGCATCTTTGGGGGCAGATCGTAGCCGAACTTCTGCTGCAAGAGGAAGCCGATGCCGCCCTTGCCGCTCTGGCTGTTGATGCGGATCACGTCGCCGTCGTAAGTACGGCCGATGTCGGTGGGGTCGATGGGGATGTAGGGCACGTTCCACTGATGCAGGCCCTTTTCCTTGCGCCAGTTCATGCCCTTGGCGATGGCGTCCTGATGGCTGCCGCTGAAGGCTGCAAAGACCAGTGCGCCTGCGTAGGGGGTGCGCTCGTACACATGCATCCGGGTCACCCGCTCATACAGCTCCACGATGGCGGGCATGTCGCTGAAATCCAGCTTGGGGTCCACGCCATGGGTGTACAGGTTCATGGCCAGGGTGATCAGGTCCACATTGCCGGTGCGCTCGCCGTTGCCGAACAGGGTGCCCTCCACCCGGTCCGCGCCGGCCAGCAGGGCCAGCTCGGTATCGGCCACGCCGCAGCCCCGGTCGTTGTGGGGGTGCAGGCTGAGCACCACACTGTCCCGGTATTTCAGGTTGTCGCTCATGTATTCAATCTGGTTGGCGTAGATGTGACTCATGCTCATGGCCACGGTCACCGGCAGGTTGATGATCATGGGCTTTTCCGGGGTGGGCTGCATGATGTCCAGCACCGCGTTGCAGACCTCCAGAGCGTATTCCGGCTCGGTGCCGGTGAAGCTTTCCGGGCTGTATTCGAACCGGAAGTTGCCCGGATACTCGGCGGCCAGCTGCTTGACCAGGGTCGCGCCGTCGGTGGCGATCTTCTTGATCTCCTCCTTGCTCTTTTTGAACACCTGTTCCCGCTGGGCCACGCTGGTGGAATTGTAGAAATGGATCACCGCACTGGGCGCGCCCTGCACCGCCTCGAAGGTCTTGCGGATGATGTGGTCCCGGCACTGGGTGAGCACCTGTACGGTCACATCCTCGGGGATCATGTTCTGCTCGATCAGGGTGCGCAGGAATTCATATTCCGTCTCGCTGGCGGCGGGGAAGCCCACCTCAATCTCCTTGAAGCCGATCTTCACCAGCAGCTGGAAGAACTCCAGCTTTTCCTCCAGGCTCATGGGCACGATCAGGCTCTGGTTGCCGTCCCGCAGGTCCACGCTGCACCAGGCCGGGGCCTTTTCGATGTGATCCTTGTGCACCCAGCGGTACTCGGTCTTGGGCGGGTTGTAGTAACCGATCTGATACTTGGTAACGTCCATCATAAAACAATCGCTCCTTATTTTGTTTTGTCTGCGGGGCGAATGCAGACAAAAAGGCCCTCGTCTCTCAAGGGTCTTTGCCCCTGAGAGACGAGGGCCACATCGTTCATGTAAGCTCCCGCGGTACCACTCTCGTTGCTGTGTGTCAGCCGCTCTGTACGGTCGGCGGGCAATGCCGCGAACCGCGCCCCGGATAACGGTGGGGTTCCGCCCTGACCTACTGACCGTCTCCTAAAACGGGGTTCCGCCGGGTGCTCAGGGGCCAGTATACAGATTCCGCGCCGCTGCCTTGCACCGACCGGCAGCTCTCTGAAGGCGTATGGGCTCTGCTTTTTCCCCGTCCACGCATTCGGATTTTTATCTTGGTAGTAGTTTAACGCATTAAATCCAGTTTGTCAACCCTGTTTTTCGCCGCCCAGCATCCATTTTACCAGCTCCACCGCCGGAATCACCGCTGCAGCCAGCGCCAGACTCAGACCGTACTGGGCCGGACGCAGGGCTGCAAAGCCGAAGGCAGCTGCTGCCGGAGGCCAGAGCAGCACCCCGGTGGTGAGGGCCAGACTTCCCGCCAGCGCTGCCCAAAGATAGGGGTTCTCGCCCTGCTGATTAAAAATGCTGCCCCGTCGGCTGCGCAGGTTAAAGCTGTGGAAAAGCTCGGCCATGCTCATGGTGAGAAAAGCCATGGTCCCCCCCAGCTGGCTTTGCGCCACCTGCCAGAGGCCGGTCTCCAGCCGCGTCCCCGCAAAGTATGCCCCCAGCGTAAGCGCCGTGACCAATGCCCCCTGCCACAGCACATCCACGCCCAGGCCCCCGGCAAAGATGCCCTGCCCCCGGGGGCGGGGCGGCCGGTGCATGCTGCCCGGCTCCGCCTGCTCCATGCCCAGCGCCAGCGCCGGGAAGCAGTCGGTGATCAGATTGATCCAGAGCAGGTGCACCGGCTCCAGCAGCCGGATGCCCAGCAGGGTGGCCAGAAAGATGCTGGCCACCTCGCTCATGTTGGAGGCCAGCAGAAACTGAATGGCCTTGCGGATGTTTTCGTAAATGCGCCGCCCCTCGGCCACCGCCGCGGCGATGGTGGCGAAGTTGTCGTCCGCCAGCACCATATCCGCCACATTCTTGGTCACGTCGGTGCCGGTGACGCCCATGCCCACGCCGATGTCCGCCGCCTTCACCGCCGGGGCGTCGTTCACCCCGTCGCCGGTCATGGCGGTCACACAGCCCCGCTGCTGCCAGGCCCGCACGATGCGCGCCTTGTGCTGGGGCTGCACCCGGGCGTACACCGAAAACTCCGGTGCTCTGCGCCGCAGCTCCTCGTCGCTCATGGCATCCAGCGCCGCACCGGTGACCACCTGCCCCGCGCTGCTTACCAGCCCCAGCGTGCGGCCGATGGCGGCGGCGGTATCCGGATGGTCGCCGGTGATCATCACGGTGCGGATGCCCGCCGACCGGCAGGCCCGCACCGCCCCCGGCACCTGGGGCCGCACCGGGTCCAGCATGCCCACCAGCCCCAGAAACACCAGCTGATTTTCCGCCGCGGCGGGCGTTAAGGGCGCGGGCAGTTTTTCCCACCGGCGGCAGGCCGCCGCCAGCACCCGCAGCGCCTGCGCCGCCATCCGCCGGTTCTCCGCCAGAATTCGGGCACGGTCCGCCTGGGTCAGGGGACGGGGCTGGCCGTCCTGCATCCAGTGGGTACATTTTTGCAGCAGCACATCCGGCGCACCCTTGGTGTACTGGACGATTCCTCCCCCCTGCCTGTGAAAGGTGCTCATACACTTGCGCTCGCTGTCAAAGGGCAACTCGGCCACCCGGGGCTGGGCCGCTGCCAGGGCCGCCTTGCGCAGCCCCAGACGGGCGGCGTATTCCACCAGTGCACATTCGGTGGCCTCCCCCTGTGCCGTGCCGTCCGGCAGAAGCTCCGCGTCGGTACACAGGGCCAGCGCGGTGGCCAGCGGCTTCTGTTGGCCGTGGCAGCTCTGCACCTCCATCCGGTTCTGGGTGAGGGTCCCGGTCTTGTCGGTGCAGATCACCTGAGCACAGCCCAGCGTCTCCACCGCCGTCAGCCGCCGGATCACCGCTCCCTGGCGGCTCATGCGGGTCACCCCCACCGAAAGCACGATGGTCACCACCGCGGCCAGGCCCTCCGGCACTGCGGCCACCGCCAGACTCACTGCCACCAGAAAAGTGTCCAGCACGGTGGGAAGATCCACACTGCCATTTCGCCACAGGCTGAACCCGAACAAAAACACACAGATGGCCAGCACCAGCGCGCTCAGGGTCCGGCTCAGGCCCGCCAGCGTCTGCTGCAGAGGCGTTTTGCCCTGGGCGGTCTCGGCCAGGGCTCCGGCAATGCGGCCCATCTCGGTGTTCATGCCGGTGGCGGTGACCAGCAGCTTGCCCCGGCCATACCGCACCGTGCTGCCCAGATAGGCCATGCACCGGCGCTCGGCCAGCGGGGTGTTTGCCGCCGCCGGGCGGGTGTTCTTTTCCACCGGCAGACTCTCGCCGGTGAGGGCCGCCTCCTCGGTGCGCAGGCACACGCATTCCAGCAGCCGCCCGTCCGCCGGGACCGCGTCCCCCGCCTCCAGTAATACCACATCCCCCGGCACCAGCTCCTCGCTGGCCACCTCCAGCGGACGGCCGCCCCGCAGCACCCGGCTATGGGCCGCCGTCAGCTTCTGCAGCGCCTGGATGGCCTGCTCGGCCTTGTGCTCCTGATAAACGCCCAGCACCCCATTGATGACCACCACCGCCAGGATGATGAACACATCTGCGAAGCTCTCCCCTGCCACGGCCGCCGCCCCGCCGGACACCGCCGCCGCGGCCAGCAGCACCACGATCATGGGGTCGGCCATCTGCTGCAAAAACCGCTGGAACAGCCCGGCCTGCTTTTGCTCCTTCAGGCGGTTGGGGCCGCACTCGGTCAGACGGCGGGCGGCCTCTGTTCCGCTCAGCCCCTGACGGCTGCTTTTTGCCCGCCCCAGCGCGGCCTCGGTCTCCAGCTGATACCATTCCATTCCCTCGTCCTCCTTTTTCCGCAACCGGTTCCTTTCAGTGTATGCAGCAAAAAGACGGGGCATGAATGGGGAAAAGCGCCCATTTTTGATATATTCTAATCAATTTATACAATCCGTATACCGAATAAGCAAAAGAAAACCGCCCCGGCCTTAGCCGGGGCGGCAAAAATGCAAAGCTTATTTGATGCGCAGAATGCTCTGGATGAGCAACACGCCCACCAGGATGGGCAGCACGAAGGTCACATAGCCGCGCACCCAATTGGGCACCTTGGGACCAACGCCCTGGTTGGCCTCCTCCTGGTAGTTCTTGAAGCCCCAGCCAATGCGGCTGACGCAGAACAGCAGGTAGACCAGCGAGCCGCCGGGCAGCAGGATGTTGCTGACCAGATAGTCCTCCAGATCCAGCACCGCGGTACCGGCCTCAAAGGGCACGAAGCCGCTCCACACATTGTAGCCCAGGATGCAGGGCATGGAAATGATGGCCACGATGATGCCATTCACCAGCGCGGCCTTTTTGCGGCTCCAGCCGGAAAGGTCGATGGTGCAGGCCAGAATGTTCTCGAACACCGCCACGACGGTGGAGAAGGAGGCGAAGCTCATGAACAGGAAGAACAGAGTGCCCCACACACGGCCCGCCGCCATGGAGTTGAACACGTTGGGCAGGGTCATGAAGATCAGCGGAGGGCCGCTGTCCACCGGAACGTCGTAGGCAAAGCAGGCCGGGAAGATGATCAGACCGGACACAAAGGCCACGAAGGTATCCAGAATGGCAATGTTGATGGACTCGCCCAGCAGCCGCCGCTCCCGGCCCAGATAGCTGCCGAAGATCAGCATGGCGCCGATGCCCAGGCTCAACGTAAAGAAGCTCTGGTTCATGGCGGCGGTGATGGTGCCCAGAATGCCGGTCTCCTGCACCTTGCTCAGATCCGGCACCAGATAAAAGCGGATGCCCTCGGAAGCGCCGGGCAAAAACAGGCTATTCACCGCCAGCACCACCATGATGACCAGCAGGGCCACCATCATCCATTTGGTGATGCGCTCCACGCCCTTCTGCAGGCCGAAGGAGCAGATCACAAAGCCCAGCACCACGATGATGAGCATCCACACGGTCATGGTCACCGGCTGGCCCAGCATGCCGGAAAAAGCATCGTCAATGCCGGCCTTGTCCAGCCCGCTCATCTCGCCGATGAGGAACCGGTAGAAGTAATAAAGCATCCAGCCCGCCACAGTGGTGTAAAAGGCCATGAGCACATAGTTGCCCAGCATGGCGAAGATGCCGTGCCAGTGCCACTTGGACCCCTTGGGCTCCAGCTCCTGATAGGCCTTGATGCAGCTTTTGCGGCTGGCCCGGCCGATGGCAAACTCCATGGTCAGCACGGGAATGCCCACCACTGCCAGGAAAAACACATACAGCAGTACAAACAGGCCGCCGCCATTCTGGCCGACCACATAGGGGAAGCGCCACACGTTGCCGATGCCGATGGCGCACCCGGCACTGAGCAGCAGAAAGCCCAGTCGGGAACCGAATTTTTCACGTTGCATAATTCTCTTCCTCTCGCCGTTCGTTGATCCGCACCGGGCGTCGCGCTCCGCAATCACTTTGCCGCAGTACCTCTTTATTATACATTCACAGTACAGTGACTACAAGCCGTCCACCGTATTTTGTGACTTTTTGTGACAAACAAAAATCGCCGTGCCCGCCCGGGCAAAATGCCCAAAGCAGGCACGGCGCGCGGCAGGTTCAGTTCAGCTCGAACATGCCGTGATACAGCTGATAGTATTCGCCCTTCTGGTCCAGCAGCTCCTGATGGCTGCCCCGCTCCACGATCTGCCCCTGCTCCAGCACGATGATGGCATCCGCGTTGCGCACGGTGGACAGGCGGTGGGCGATCACAAACACGGTGCGGCCCTCCATCAGCCGGTCCATGCCCTTTTCAATCAAGGCCTCGGTGCGGGTATCGATGCTGCTGGTGGCTTCGTCCAGAATCAGCACCGGCGGGTCCGCAATGGCCGCCCGGGCGATGGCCAGCAGCTGCCGCTGCCCCTGAGAAAGATTCTTGCCGTCGCCGGTGACCGGGGTGTCATACCCCTTGGGCAGGCGTCGAATGAAAGAGTGGGCGTTGGCCAGCTTGGCCGCAGCCACCACCTCCTCATCGGTGGCGTCCAACTTGCCGAAGCGGATGTTGTCCGCAATGGTGCCGGTGAACAGGTGGGTATCCTGCAAAACCACCGCCAGCGACCGGCGCAGGTCCGGCTTCTGGATGCGGCGCACATCAATGCCGTCGTAGGTGATGCGCCCGTCGGTCACGTCGTAGAACCGGTTGATCAGGTTGGTTACGGTGGTCTTGCCCGCGCCGGTGGAGCCCACAAAGGCAATCTTCTGGCCGGGTTTTGCATAAAGGCTGATATCCTTCAGAATCAGGCGGGAGCTCTCGTAGCCAAAGCTCACATGCTCAAAGCGCACATCGCCCCGCAGCGGAGTCTGATTGCCGTTGGCCTTATCTTTCCAGACCCAGGCGCCCTGTGTACCGGTCAGCTCCACGCTGCCCTTATCCACCTCCGGGGTCTCCTCCATGGCGTTGAAGATGCGCTCCGCGCCTGCCAGCGCCGCCAGCAGAAAGTTGGACTGCTGGGTGAACTGGTTGATGGGCATGGCCGCCTGGCGCACAAACACCAGATAGCTGGTCAGGCTGCCCACGTCGGTCATGCCGTGAATGGCCATCAGGCCACCCAGCACCGCCACAATGGCGTAGTTCACATAGGAGATGCTCACCACGGTGGGCACCATGGTGGCCGCGTAGCCCTGGGCGTTGGTGGCCGCCTGGCGCAGCGCCTCGTTCTGGGCGCAGAAGGCCTCCACATTCTGGCGCTCATGGTTGAACACTTTGATCACCTTCTGGCCGCTGATCATCTCCTCAATGGTGCCGTTCAGCTTGCCCAGCACCTGCTGCTGGCTCTGGAAATATCGCTTGCTGCGCTGGCCGCTGTAGCGCACGGTGGCGAACATGGCAATATAGCCCAGCACCACCACCAGCGAAAGCTGCCAGTTCAGCACAAACAGTAGTGTCAGGGTGCCCACGATCTGGATAAAGCTCTGGATCACCATGGCAAAGCTGTTGTTCAGCGCGTCGGCAATGGTGTCCACGTCGTTGGTGAAGCGGCTCATAATGTCGCCGTGGCTGCGGGTATCGAAGTAACGCAGCGGCAGGGTCTGCACATGGCCGAACAGGTCCCGTCGGATTTCATACACGATCTTCTGGGCCGCCTTCACCATCAGCTGGGTATAGCCGAAGGCGGACACCACGCCCACCGCATAGATGGCCGCCACGATGCCCACCGCTGCCAGCAGGCCGTTTGTATTGGCGGGCAGGATGTAGCGGTTCACCAGAGGCTTGAGCATAAAGGTACCCAGCAGATTGGCGGCGGCGCTCAGGCTCACCAGTACCGCAACCAGCGCCATGATCAGCTTATGGTGGCCCATGTAGGCCAGCAGTACCTTCAGGGTATGGCCCAGGTCGTTGGGCCGCCGGGCCGTAAACTGCCGTCTGCTCATTCTTCGCCGCCTCCTTTCATCTGGGATTCATAGATCTCCCGGTAGATGGCATTCTCCTCCAGCAGCTGGATGTGGGTGCCAATGCCGTTCACCCTGCCGTCCTCCAGCACCAGAATCTGGTCCGCCTCCATCACCGAGGTCACCCGCTGGGCAATGATGATCTTGGTGGTATCCTTCAGCGCCGCCAGCCCTGCCCGGATGCGGGCCTCGGTGGCGGTGTCCACCGCGCTGGTGGAATCGTCGAAGATCAGCACCTTGGGCCGCTTGAGCAGGGTGCGGGCAATGCAGAGACGCTGCTTCTGGCCGCCGGACACGTTCACGCCGCCCTGACCCAATTCGGTGTCCAACCCTTTGGGCATCCGGCTCAAAAATTCATCGGCACAGGCGGTGCGGCAGGCCCAGTCCAGCTCCTCGTCGCTGGCCTGCTCGTTGCCCCAGAGCAGATTTTCCCGGATGGTTCCGCTGAACAGCACATTCTTCTGCAGTACGATGCCCACGGCATCCCGCAAGGCCTCCAGCCGGTACTCCCGCACATCCCGGCCGCCCACCTTGACGCAGCCGCCGGTCACATCATACAGGCGGGGGATCAGCTGCACCAGCGAGGTCTTGGCCGAGCCGGTACCGCCCAGAATACCCAGAGTCTGCCCCGCCGGGATATTCAGGCAGATGTCCTCCAGCACATTTTCCCGGGCCGCGGCGCTGTATTTAAAGTCCACATGGCAGAATTCCACGCTGCCGTCCGCGATTTCTTCCTGGGCCTCGGCCCCGTCGGTCAGGCTGGGGGAATGGTCCAGCACCTCCATCACACGGGCCGCGCTGGCCAGCGAACGGGTGAGCATCAGAAACACGTTGGAGATCATCATCAGCGAGTTCATGATCTGCAGCACATAACTCAGAAAGCCGGTGAGCTTGCCCACCTGCATACTTCCCGCAATGACCATATTACCGCCGAACCAGAGCAGCAGCGTCACCGCCGCATACATGGTGAACTGGAAGGCGGGCAGGTTCATCACCGCATAATGGAAGGTGCGCTGGCTGGTCTGCATCAGGCCGCTGTTTACCCGCTCGAACTTCTTCTCCTCATACTCGCCCCGCACGAAGGCCTTTACCGCCCGGATGGCGGTCAGATTCTCCTCCACGATCACATTCACCCGGTCCACAGCCGCCTGCAGCCGGCTGTACATGGGCGCCACCTTATATACGATAAAGGCCAGCACCGCCGCCAGCACCGGCACGCAGCACAGAAAGATCAGGCTCAGCCTGGCGTTCATGAAGAAGGCCAGCCCCACGCCCATGATCAGCATGGAGGGACCGCGCACCATGGGCCGCAGCCCGCCGCTCACCGCATTCTGCAGTACCGTGATGTCGGTGGTCATGCGGGTGATCAAAGAGGATGTCTCGAACCGGTCCAGATCCGAGAAGGAATACTCCTGGATTTTTTGGTACTGCTCCTGACGCAGAATCGCGCCGAAACCACAGGCTGCCCGGGCCATGTAACGGGCATAGAGCATGCCGGTCACCAGCGAGAGCAGGGCGCACACCCCCATCTGCACGCCTTTGATGAGGATGTAATTCACATCCCGGTTGGCCACGCCCACGTCGATGGTGTCAGCCATAATCACCGGAATGAACATTTCCAGGCCGGTTTCCAGCACCACAAACAGCACTGCCAGAATAAATTCCTTTTTATAGCGGCCCAGATGCGCAAAAACACGCTTCAGCTGTTCCATTCGCAGCTCCTCCTTTTTCTTATTTACCGGGGAACAAAACGGCCCCCCGGGCAGATTCCGGTCAGGCCGGAATCGCCCAGGGGGATTTTGTCTTTGGGCGATCAGCCCAGCTTGCTTACGTTCATATCGGTGGGTTTGGGGATACCGGGCACCGAGCCGGTGCTGCTGTACTGCCAGATATCGTAGTTGTAATCGAAGGACAGCTCATTCCGATACTGAGCAATCCAGATGCTGTAAGGCGAGAGGCTGGCCATGTTCAGCTGATTGTAGAACCAGCTGGCATAGCTGTAAACGCCCGCCTTGTAGCCGGAGTTGCGAATGGTCTCGCAGAAGGCCACCGCATTGGCGGTGCGCTGGGCACGGCTGATATTATCGGCCCGGCCGGTGTCCCCCGCCACCTTCTCGGTATCGAAGTAGATGGGGTAGCTGATGTTGTAGCCCTGGCACAGGCTGATCACCATGCTGGCCTCCTCTACGGCCTCAGTCTCATTGATGGCCTGGCTGTAGAAGTACAGGCCCACCTTCAGGCCCGCGGCCGTAGCGCCCTTGATGTTCTGACGGAAGGTGGAGTCCTCAACCAGAACGCCGGTGCCGTAACCGCGATAGCCCACGCGGATGATGGCAAACTCGATGCCAGAGGCCTTTACCTGGTTCCAGTCGATGTTGCCCTGATACTTGGACACATCCACGCCCTTCACCCAGGTGGTACCGCCACTGCCGCCGCTGCTTCCGCTGCTGCCGCTGTCACCGGTATTTTCACTGCCGCTGCTTTCGCTGCCGCCGGTCTCCTCCTTCACGAGGGTACCGTTCTCATCAAAGGTATATGTAGTGCCTGCGATCACCTTGCTGCCGGTCACCTTCTGATGGGTGCTGGGATCGTAGTAGGCCTGCTTGTCCGAAGTACTGGGGTAC
The DNA here is from genome assembly GCF_027853465.1 of Allofournierella sp. CML151. NCBI lineage: Bacteria > Bacillati > Bacillota > Clostridia > Eubacteriales > Oscillospiraceae > Allofournierella > Allofournierella sp. CML151. Next base: position 42,460 of record NZ_JAPNNW010000024.1, read on the forward strand.
CAGCCGGAATACAGGGTTACGATCACCTTTTCCACCGCCGTCATGGCAAAACCGTCATGGGCAATGCCCTGCATGGAGCTCTCGTCATAGAACTGCAGCGTGGACTCCAGCGACAGGGTGCTCACACCGTCAGCCGCACCGGCTGCCAGCAGGCCACCCCGGGCCCATATCCCCAGATCCAGCCCCAATACTTTGCCCGCCGCCGTCTGCAGCGAGGCAGAGGCGGAAGTGGGTTCGGAATTGGAGGTACTGTCCGCCGGGGCCTGTGTGGGTTCCGGAACCGCTGTGGGTTCAGCAGTGGGTTCCGGCGTAGGCTCCGCAGTGGGCACAGGCGTGGGTGTGGGAACCATACCTGCATCCAGGGTAGCTTCCACCAGGAACTCAGTGCCGTCCTCAGCGGTGGCAGTCTTGCTCACATAATAGGGACTGATGCTGCCATCCGCGTATTTCAGGTACTTGCGGCCGTTCTGCTCTGCCACGTCCGGAATATAAACCGTAGTCTTGTGCTCCTCGGTCGAGGATTCGTCGTAGTCATAGTCGTTGCCGGAAGGTTCCGGAGTGGGTACCGCGGTGGGTTCCGGCAGGGTGGGGTCCTGACCGCTTCCGGTACCTGCGCCCACATGACTGGCGTTTCCATTGTCCTCCTCGGCCTCGTTGACCTCGCTGGACTGCTTGATCTGATCCTTGACCGCTTCCACATCGGCCTTATACTGGACCTTCTCCTTCACCGCCAGGGTCACCGGCTCGGGAGTCACAAACCCTTCCCGCTCGGCCACCGAAACGGTGTACTCACCGATGTCCACCTGCTTGATGAGCAGAGTGCCGGTTTCCGGGTCCACGGTATAGGTGCTCGCCTTACCGGACTTCGGAGTCAGCTGCACCTCGAAATCCTGGCCCAGCACCGGCAGACCGCTGTCGGCGTCCATCACGGTAACGCCCACACTCTGCTGCACGGCGGTGGCTTCGATTTCCAGCTGAATGGGAGCCTGGGTGGGCTCCGGTGTGGCGGTAGCCTCCGGCTTGTTCTGTGCCTGGCTGGATGCCACCTGCACAACGCTCACCGGCACCGACGAGCTGTTGTTGGCCGCGTTCACTGCAGTGAACGCAATGCCTGCACCGCAGCTCACGGTAACAGCCAGTGCACAGCTCAGCGCCACCAGCGCTTTGCCCAGCGGCATGCGGGAAAACTTACTGCCTGAAAAATAGCGGGAAAGATCCCGTTTGTTCATAGGACGAGCTTCCTTTCTCTGTCTGTTTTATCGATCAACTTTTTCGTGCTGCAACGAAAAAGGCTATAATCATGTATAAGTATATCATATTTTTTCCGTGGGGAAACAGTCTTTCCCGCTTCTTCCCTCTTTTTCAGAACTTTGCACGAATTCCGAAGTGGCTTCTTGTTATCTTTTCCTCTCTTTTCCCGATCTGATTCTTCTTTCTTTAACCCCTACTGGAATTTTCCCCCTGCATGTTGTAAGATGTAAGTAAAATAGAGGCAATGCCGTATCCCTTCAGGTGGCAGAACCCGCCGAAAAATTTGGCGGGCTGCCACGCCTGCACTTTGGTGCAGGCATCGCGCGGTGCTGCCCAAAGCTTCGTATTCTGCACACCCCATTCAAACAAAGGAGTTTTCCCATGGATCTTCCCATGCTTCCCACCGAATTCCATACCGGTCTGTGCTTCGACGCACACCACATGCTGGGTGCACACCCCGCTCCGGATCAGGGTCCCGACACCTGGCTGTTCCGCCTCTGGGCGCCTGGCGCCCAGAGAGTCCAGGTCTGCGGCGATTTCAACGGCTGGTCCGGCCAGGATCTCACCCGGGATGCCGCAGGCGTGTGGAACGGTTATGTGCCAAAGGCACATCAGGGCCAGTTCTATAAATTCAACATCCAGAAGCAGGACGGCGGCTGGGCCCTGCATACCGATCCCTACGGCTTTTACACTGAGCTGCGCCCTGGCAGCGCCAGCGTTCTGTGGGGCATGCCCGCCCACAAATTCAAGGACGAGGCCTGGATTGCCGGACGCAGTGCCCGCTACGACCAACCTCTGAACATCTATGAACTGCACGCGGGCAGCTGGAAACGTCACCCGGATGGCCGGTGGTATACCTACCGCCAGCTGGCCGGGGCGCTGATCCCCTGGCTGCGGGAACAGGGCTACAACTTCATCGAGCTGCTGCCGCTGGCGGAACATCCCTTCGACGGCAGCTGGGGCTACCAGTGCACCGGCTATTTCAGCGTGACCAGCCGCTACGGTACGCCCGAGGAATTTGCTGCTTTTGTGGATGCCTGCCACCAGGCGGGCATCGGCGTGCTGATGGATTTCGTTCCGGTGCATTTCGCCTGCAACGGCGATGCTCTGGCCCGGCTGGACGGCGGTCATCTTTATGAATACGACAGTGATGTGGGCCTGAGCGAGTGGGGCAGTTATAACTTCAATCTGTACCGGGGCGAGGTGCGCAGCTTTTTGAGCAGCGCCGCCGCCTTCTGGCTGGAGGCCTATCACTGTGATGGCCTGCGCATGGACGCGGTGAGTCGTGCGCTCTACTGGCAGGGCGACGATGCCCGGGGTGTAAATCAGGGCGCGGTGAAGTTCCTGCAAACCATGAATCAGGGTCTGCATCAGCGTTTCCCCGGCGTAATCCTGGCCGCGGAAGACAGCACCAACTACCTGAAGGTCACTGCTCCGGTGCAGTACGAAGGCCTTGGCTTCGACTATAAATGGGATATGGGCTGGATGAACGACACCCTGCGCTACTTCTCTGCCCCCTTTGATCAGCGTCCCGGCCTCTACCACACCATCACATTCTCCATGGAGTATTTTTACAACGAATTATACCTTCTGGCGTTATCTCACGATGAGGTGGTACATGGCAAACATACCCTGATCGACAAGATGTGGGGCAGCTATGAGGAAAAATTCGACCAGGCCCGGCTGCTGCAGTTCTATTTCATGTTGCACCCCGGCAAAAAGCTCAGCTTCATGGGTACGGAACTGGCCCATTTCCGGGAATGGGACGAAGGCCGCGCCATGGACTGGTGCCTTCTGGAATATCCCATGCACCAGGCATTCCTCCGCCTGGCCCGGGATCTGAACCGGCTGTATCTGCAAGAGCCCGCGCTGTACAGTGGCGAATACCACAGTGGCCGTTTCCGGTGGGTCACCTGCGAGGCAGTGGAGGACGGCGTGTTTGCTTTCACCCGTACCAGTGCAGACGGCTCCACCTTCCTGATTGTACTCAACACGCAGGATAAAGCGCACGATCAATACCCGCTGTATTTCGACAATGCCTGTCACGCCCGCCTGGTCCTCTGCACCAATGCCCCGCAGTATGGCGGAGACGGCTGCCCCGCTGCCGAATGCTGGGCAACACCGGGCGGCGTGCTGGGCAAAAGCCACACCCTTCGTCTGGACCTGCCCGCGCTCAGCGGCAGTCTGTACCGGCTGTAAGCCACTGTGCTTCACCAGATTGACAGCCCTTTCCTTTCCCGCTACAATGAAGGCAACAGGAATCCTTGGGGCAAACACCGATTGTCCCTATCATAACTTAGGAGGTACGTTCTTATGCTGCGCATCCTAACTGACTCCACCGCCGATTTGCCGGTGGCACTGGCACAACGTATGCAGGTGGAGGTCATTCCCCTGCAGGTAACCTTTGAGAACGGCGACACCTACCGGGACGGACTGGATCTTCCGCCCGAAGAATTTTACCAGCGGCTGAGCGAGTGCCACAAGCTGCCCAGCACCAGTCAGCCCAGCCCGGAGGCTTTTGAAAAGGCGTTCAACGATGCCCGGGAGGCTGGCGATGAGCTGATTGCTGTCTTGCTTTCCAGCAAAATCTCCGGCACCTATCAGTCCGCACAGATTGCCGCATCTCTGGTGGATTACGACAAGATTTATCTGATCGACGGTCTCAGCGCTACGCTGGGCAATCAGCTGCTGGTACGTCTTGCAGTGGAGCTGCGGGATGAGGGCCGCACAGCGGGCGAGATCGTAAGCATTCTGGAAGAGGAAAAGCACAAGGTCCGGCTGCTGGCCGTTGTGGATGATCTGAAGTATTTCCGCAAGGGCGGGCGGCTTACCGGCGCGGAGGCCTTTGCCGGTGCCGTACTGGGCATCAAACCGGTAGTCGGCATGAAGGATGGCCATGTAGCTCTGGTGGGCAAAGCCCGTGGCCTGCCCGGCGCCTACGTTGCGCTCTTCAAGCAGTTGGATCAGGACGGCGGGCTGGACCCGGACAAGCGGTATCTGGTGGGCTACACTGCCCATCACCGGGCCATGGAACCCATCCAGAAATATCTGATTGGCAATCTTCATCTCCCGGCTGCCGAAGTTTTCCACATCGGACCTGTGATCGGTACCCACGCCGGACCCGGTGCAGCAGGCATCGCTTACTTTGCCAAAGGCGAGGATTAAACCATTTTAAAACGCAAAAAAGACCTCTGCGCCAGTTCACTGACGCAGAGGTCTTTTTTATACTTTTATTCGGGCTGCTGCAGATCAATGCATACGATCTCCGGCGGAGACAGCAGCCGGAGCGGCAACCGTGTGGTCCCGATGCCGCTGCTCACATAAACCCGGGCGGATTCCGCCGATTCATCCAGCGCATACATCCCGCGCACGAGGCCGCCCGAACCAGGAGGCAGAATCTGACGGGCAATCCAGGAGATTCCGATCTGCCCACCGTGGGTATGACCGGACAGCATCAACGCCCGCTCCGGCAGATCCGAAAGCAGTTGGGCTGAATCAGCAGAGGGAAGGCATCTTCTGCAAAGGTGGGCAGCTGACCTTCCAGATCACCGGTCAGGTAATCGTCATAGCCCAGCAGCTGGATTCGATAATTCTCCAGAAACAGACTCTCATTTTTCAGCACCTGAAATCCGCAGGATTTCATAAACTCCTGATAGATGCGCGCTGCGCCGCCGCCCCAGTCATGATTGCCCCAGACCGCGTATTTTCCACCAGGAGCCTGGACTGTTCAGCTGTTCCCGCAGCAGCTCCAGGTCCAGCTGTTCCCGGTCACGGGCGTAGTTGTCCAGCAGGTCTCCACCAAAGATCACCAGATCCGGTTCCAGCCGATTGATGCGCTCCGCCAGCTGCTTTGCCGAATCAACAGATTTGTCCTCACCGAAATGCGTATCGGTAAAAAAGACAACACGGCAGTCAGCTGCAATACCCTGTGCCGGGAAGGAAAACCGTCGCACTACCAGAAGGTTCGGTTCCACAAACCGGGCATACACTCCTGCCAGCAGAGCAGCAAGCACCATCCAGAACAGCGCCCAAATCCAGCGCCGTTTTCTTTTTGTTTGTTTCTGTTTCATTGATTTATTTTATATTTAAGCAGGCCCCACCACAATTGCGTCACCTCTTGTGGTTCTTGCCTGAGAGAAAATTGTGAATAATTCGAGGAAAGCTCAGCCATTTGGCTGTTTTTTGAACGGAATGCAGTCCATTCTGCCGGGGTGCCCGTCGGCCTCCGGCAGTGGAGCCCCCGCAAAAATTTGTCTTGCAAAGTTTTGTGGGGTTAAGGAGGAATGACGGAATGATATGAGAAAAGCCCCAGCCATTCGGCTCGCTTTTTGAACAGAATGCAGTCCATTCTGCCGGGGTGTCCGTCGGCCTCCGGCAGTGGGGCCCCCGCAAAAATTTGTTTTGCAAAGTTTTGTGGGGTTAAGGAGGAATGACGAAATGGTATGAGAAAAGCCCAGCCGAGTGGCTGGGCTTTTTGAATGGAATGTAGTCCATTCCGACGTGGTGACCCGTGGGAGAATCGAACTCCCGTTTGCGGCGTGAGAGGCCGCCGTCTTGACCGCTTGACCAACGGGCCATGTGAAAGTAAAGAGAAGAGAAAAGCCGGCGCCTACCTATTTTCCCAGGTCGTCTCCAACCAAGTATTTTCGGCACAACAGAGCTTAACTTCTGTGTTCGGAATGGGAACAGGTGGGACCTCTGCGTCATCGGCACCGGCCATATGTTCAGCATACTGGCCTTACATATTCTCTTTACTTCGAT
>NZ_JAPNNW010000025.1:0-44715 GCF_027853465.1 Allofournierella sp. CML151
TGAAATATTTTTTCAAGCTCTTTCGAGCGGCTTGCCGTTTTTGACGGCTCAGTTATAATACCACAGCCGCAAGCCCAAAGTCAACACCTTTTTTCAAATTTCTTTGAAAAAAGTAATATTTTTCTTTTCGGGTCAAAAATCGCGTTTTCCCTTATATATTGTATATATATGAACCCGTTTTTCCCTGTGCAACCTGTTTTGCACAAAAAAGCCCGGAAGCATAGCTGCTTCCGAGCTCATGAAAAGTTTTTTCAGTAATTACAGCTTTTTGTTCTGCTCCTTCACCCAGTCGAACACCTGCTGCGCCACCGGGGCAATGGCCCCCTGTTCAAAGGGAACCGTAAAGCCTGCAGCTTTGACCAGGCCCGCATAGGTATCACCGCCGCCCTTCTTCACCAGAGCCAAATACCGCTGCCAGGCATCCTTCGGATCATTCAGATGGGCCGCGAAGAACTGCAGCGATACGATCTGCGCCAGGCAGTAGTCGATGTAGTAGAAGGGATACTGGTAAACGTGCAGCTGACGCTGCCAGCCCGCACCACGACCGTAGAAGGGCAGACCGTCAAAGTCGTTCCAGGGGCGGTACTTACGCTCCAGCTCCAGCCAGATACCGTTGCGCTCGTCCGGGGTCAGATGAGGCTGGCTGTAGACGATGTGCTGGAACTCATCCACCATACAGCCGTAGGGCAGGAAGGTGAGTGCCTCCTGGGCATGGGCCAGGGCATACTTGGCGGTGTCCTTGCCGAAGAACAGATGATGCCAGGGGCTGGTGAGGAACTCCATGGACATACTGTGGATTTCACAGCTCTCCAGACCGGGGTTGGCCAGCTCCTGGCACATGCCCTGACCGGCCGCCACCCAGGCCTGGAAGGCGTGGCCTGCCTCATGGGTGAGCACATCCACGTCACCGGAGGTGCCGTTGAAGTTGGAGAACACAAAGGGCGCGCCGTAACCGGGGATGGTCTCGCAGTAACCGCCGGGAGCTTTGCCGGGTCGGCTCTCCAGATCAAACAGCTGGCTCTCGGTCATAAAGTCGATGAAACGGGCGGTTTCGGGGCTCAGCTCCCGGTACATCTGCACCGCCTTGGCCAGCAGCTCGGGGGCTGTGCCCTGGGGGATGGGGTTGCCGTCCTTGAAGCTGACGGTGGTATCGTAGAATTTTGCGTCGGGCAGGCCAATGCGGGCAAACTGCTCCTTCATGGCCTCGTGGGCCAGCGGGGTCACGCTCTGAGCCACCTGATCCCGGAAGCTCTTCACATCCGCCTGGTTATAGCCCAACCGACCCATCCGCAGGTAGGACAGGGGCACATAACTCTCGTAACCCAGCTTGCGGGCCTGCGCGTTGCGGTTCTCGATCATCTTGGTATAGATCTCGTCCAGCTCTTCCCGATTGTCATCAAAGAAACGGCCGTCCGCCTCAAAGGCGGCCTTGCGCACTGCCCGGTCCAGGCTCTGCTTGTAGGGGCCCATCTCAGGCAGGGTCAGGCTTTTGCCGTCGAACTGCACCTGACCGCCCGCATACAGCTTCTGGTAGCGGCTGGCCAGCGCGTTCTCCTGCTGCATCAGCTCCAGCACTTCCTCGCTGGCGCTGGCAGCGGCCACTTCCATCTTCTGCAGCAGGATCTCACCATACTCCGCTGCAAGGCCTTCCTTGTGGGGGCTGGCCAGCAGCGCCCGGTACAGCGCCAGCTGGGCGTTGCCCACACCGGGGCCTTCCTGGTCAAAGAAGTCATTTTCCGCATCGTAGAATTCGTCCCTGGTGTCCAGGGTGTGCCGAATCTGCGCCAGGCGGGCCGCGGTGCTGAATTCATCATCCAGCTTGGTGTGCTCCTTGAAGATCTCCGCCAGCTCCCGGCCGCTCTCGGCCTTTTCGGCCCGGGCGGTGAGCTGCCGGTAGGCTTCGGTCACCCGCTGCACATCCGGGCGGGTATATTTCATTTCGCTGAATTTGCAAACTGCCATAGTTTTATTCCTTTCCGGCCCTTTTCGGCAAGGGCCTGCCGGAGCCGCCCGCCGGACAATGGTTCCGATGTGCGGCTTTACTTTTTTCTGATAACATTTTATACTTTTCCAGTGGATATTTCAAACCCTGAGAGGTGGATTGTTGTATATGAAGGATTCCTCTGCCCTTTCCCGCCCTGCAGTAGCCGCCGCCCTGGCCCTGATCCCCTGCTTTTTGTGGGGCAGCGCGGTGCCCTGCATCAAAATCGGCTGCCGGATGTTTCAGCTGGCGTCCAATGACATTCCCGGCCAGCTGGTGTTCGCCGGGATTCGCTTTTCCATTGCCGGGCTGATGGTCATTGTTTTTGCCAGCATCCGGGCTCGCCGTCTGGCCATCCCCAGCAAAGCGACCCTGCCAATGGTACTCAAGCTGGGCTGCGTGCAGACCATTCTGCAATACGTGTTTTATTACGCCGGTGTCGCCAATACCAGCGGTGTCAACGCGGCCATCATCACCGCCACCAACACCTTTTTCTGCATTTTGCTGGCCACGCTGGTGTTCCGCTACGAAGCCCTCACCGCCCAGAAGCTGATCGGCTGTGCCGTCGGCTTTGCCGGGGTGGCACTCATCAACCTGAGCAGTTCCTCCGGCGGGCAGAGCAGTCTTTTGGGCGACGGCCTGGTGCTTATCGCCGCCATTGCCTACGCCTTTTCCAGCGTACTGGTGAAGCGCTACTCCCAGAAGGAGGACACCTTTGTGCTCTGCGGCTGGCAGTTTTTGTTCGGCGGCGTGGTCATGACCCTGCTGGGCCTTGTACTGGGCGGGCGGCTGGCCGCGCCTACCCCCTCTTCCGCAGCGCTGCTGGTCTACATGGGCTTCATTTCCGCGGTGGCCTACTCCCTGTGGTCGGTGCTGCTGGCTCACAACCCGGTGGCCCGCATTTCGGTGTTTGGCTTCATGAACCCGGTGTTCGGCGTGCTGCTCAGCGCCCTGTTGCTGGGCGAGGGCGCGGCAGCCTTCCGCCCTCAGGGGTTGGCAGCCCTGGCGCTGATCTGCGCAGGCATCCTGACCGTGAACAAGGCAGCAGACAAAAAAGACTGACTCTTTAATTTTTCGCCGGGGCTTGTTTTCCCTTCCCGGCAGGTCTATAATGGAGCGTGCAGAGTAAAAGCCTGTGCGTCAAGTGCCAGCCCGACGGGGAGTTGCGGGCCGGACGAAGAAGCACTCCACTTCGCGGTGCAGGCTTTGCATCCCGCTGCTGCATAAACGAAGTGTGTGCAGGCAAATGCGGGGCGCTGTGCCCTTGCCGCGCCGTGCCCTCTTTTTGTATCCTCACCTCCTTTTGTGCGGCATTCGCATCAAAAGGAGGTTTTTTCATGTCCAAAATCAAGCAACTCTTTCAGGATTCCGCCGCCCGCTTTCACCAGCCCCGCACCCTGGCGGTGGTGGCGCTGCTCATCGCGCTGAACATCACGCTGGACGCACTGAACATCCGGCTGCAACTCACCCCCCAGCTGCGCATCGGCTTTGGCTTTCTGACCAGCGCCATGGCGGGCATGCTGTTCGGCCCCGCGGTGGCCATGACTGCCGGAGCCGCCAGCGATTTTCTGGGCTGGGTGGTGAACAACGGCGGCGGCGCCTATTTCCCCGGCTTCACTCTCACCGCCATTCTTGCCGGAATGATCTGGGGTCTGGCCCTCTACCGCCAGCCCCTGCGCTGGTACCGGGTACTGGCCGCCAAGCTGAGCATCAACATTCTTCTGAACATTTTTTTGAACAGCTTCTGGCTCCATCTGTATTATGGCCAGAATTTTCAGCTGGCCACGCTGCCGCTGCGCATCGGCAAAAATCTGGTGCTGCTGCCGGTGGAGGTTCTGCTCACTTTGTTCGTTGGCCGGGTGGTACTGCGGGTGGAGCAGCAGAGCATTTACAACCGGGGCAGGCAGTAACGCCTCCGTAAAACCGCATAAAAAAGAAGGAGCTTCCCCGGGCTCCTTCTTTTTCTTTTATTTGTTCAAAACCAGCCGGCCAGAATCGCCAGCTGCTGCGCCAGCTCCGATAAAAACCACAGACTCACCAGCACGCACAAAGCCCCGTAAAACAGCTTCATGCCCTTTGCCGGTTCCCGGCGCAGACGCATCGCCAGACTGACCGCCCACAGTGCCAGACCTGCCAGAAGCAGCGGGCTGAAAAACAGCAGCCCGGCAATCAGGCAAAGATTCGCCGCAATCACGCCCTTTTCCCGCAAGAACTCCACCGGCGCATCACCTGCCCAGCACGTATTTTTCCAGCGCCAGGGCCACGCCATCCTCGTCATTGGTGGCGGTGACCGCAGCGGCCTTCTCCTGGATAGCACGGGGCGCATTGCCCATGGCCACACCCAGGCCCACCGTTTCCAGCATGGGCAGATCGTTCTCCGAATCGCCGCAGGCCATTACCTGACTTTTCTCCAGGCCCAGCATCCGGCCCAGCTCCAGCAGAGCAAGCCCCTTGGTCGCGCCCTCATCGCTGATTTCCAGATTGTTGGCTTCACTGGATACGATGGAAAAGCCGCCCATTTCCTGAGCGATCTGCCGGGCCCTCTGCCGGTTTTCCTCATTGGTAAAGAACATGGTGCACTTTTCAAAGCCCTCCTGCGAGGCAATGAATTCGGGCATACTCTCCACCGCCTGGCGGCTCAGCCGCATATAAAAGGCCATATTCCGGGGAGCCCACTCCTCAGCTGCATCGAGGTTTTTCTTCTCGCTGTAGCCGCTGCCGCCGGTGAACACATCGAACACCCGCCAAAGGCCTTCAGTGGCCTGATACAGCTGCTGAATGCGCTGACGGCTGAGCCAGTTTTTGATCACAAACTCGCCGTCGCTCAGCCGCACCACGGTGGCACCGTTGGCGGTGACCGCGTAATCCACGCCGGGGATCTGAATAAATTCCGGCAGCACGCCCCGCAGCGGCCGGCCGGTGGCCGGAATCACCTGGCAGCCTGCGTCGATGGCCGCCCGGATAGCCGCATGGTTGCGGGGACTGATTTGATTTTTGGTGTTCAGCAGGGTACCGTCGATGTCCAGCCCCACCAGCTTGATGTTGTATCCGCTCACTGCTTGCCCAGCTCCTTGTTTTTTTCAAAGCTTTTGACCACCGCGTTGATGGCCGCAGCCCGCAGGCCGCCCTCCTCCAGTGCATGCACTCCGGCGATGGTGCTACCGCCGGGGCTGCACACCTCATCCTTCAGCTGGCCGGGATGCTTGCCGGTCTCCAGCACCATCTGAGCCGCGCCCACCAGAGTCTGTGCCGCGTATTCCAGAGCCTTTGCCCGGGGCAGACCACATTCCACGCCGCCGTCCGCCAGTGCCTCGATGAACTGGTACACATAGGCGGGCCCGCAGCCGGACACCGAGCTGCCCGCATCCATCAGCTTTTCGTCGATGGCATCGAACCGGCCGGCGGCGTCCATCTTGATGAGAAACTCCTCCAGGTCCTCCCGGTCCACACCGGGGCCTGCGGTGTACAGGATCATGCCCTGGCCGATGGCCACCGGCGTATTGGGCATGATGCGCAGCATGGGTACCGGCCGCCCCAGCATCTGGGCCAGACGGTCCAGCTGGAGACCGGCCGCCATGCTCACCAGCACGAACCGGTCGGTACGCTGGGCCAGAACCGGAGCCAGTTCAACCAGCACCTGCCCCATACCGGCGGGCTTTACGCCCAGAAAAATAAATTTGGCCTCCCGGGCCACGGTGGCGTTATCCATCGCCACGTCGCAGTCCAGCTCCTCGGCCAGAGAGATGGCCTTTTCCATGCTCCGGTTGGTCAGCACCACCTGGCGGGGATTCCAGCGGCAGGCCGCCCGGGCCAGCGCGCCGCCCATGTTGCCCACGCCGATGAATCCAAAGGTATAGCTCATAGCAAAACGCCTCATTTCCTTGTTTCAGTAAGGCCCGCAGCCCGCGGGCAACGTTCTGTTTTCAGTATACCTGCTAGGGGTCTGTTTTGCAATTCTTATTCCGTGCGCTGGGCCGGGTAGATGCTGGCACCGCCGCTGCACACCCGCCCCGCTGCACAGCACAAAAGACCGAAGGGCAAAAATTCCCAGCTGAACACCTCGCCCGCGATCAGTGCCGGGGCCAGCAGGGTGCGGCTGGCCGCGCCGAATACCGCGCAGTAGCCCGCGGCCGCGGCCACCGGAACCGGCACCCCCACCAGCGAGGCCAGCCAGACCCCCAGCGATGCGCCGATGGAAAACAGTGGCGTGACCTCGCCGCCCTGAAACCCACCTGCCAGCGTGACCACGGTAAAGGCCAGCTTGGCCAGCCAGTCATACCAGTACACCGTACCGCCCGCAAAGGCTGCGGCAATCAGGTTGGTGCCCAGACCGGAATACCGGCCCCAGTGGCAGGCAAGGCTCGCTGCCGCCACCACTGCGCCCGCCAGCGCAGCCCGGACCACCGGGTCCGTCACCCGCCGGGCCAGTTCCGCCTTGGCGCGATGCAGGCTTCTGGCAAACAGCGTCCCCACAAGTCCGAAGCAGATTCCAAGGCAGGCCATCCGCAGCGCCATGGGCCCATCCAGAGCAGGCAGGTCCTCCAGCGCCACACTGAATTTTTCCAGTCCCAGCGCGCCGCTGGTCCAGCTGGCGGCCAGGGAAGCGGCCAGCGCGGGCAGCACCGCCTCCAGATCCAGTTTTCCCACCGCAGTGACCTCCGCCGCAAACAGCGCCGCCGCGAAAGGGGTGCGGAACAGCCCGCCGAAGCCCGCCGCCATACCCGCCTTGAGCAGCAGCTTGCGGGAATCCTTTACCGGCAGGAAACGGCCCGCACCCCGGCCCAGCGCTGCACCCATCTGCACCGCCACACCCTCGCGTCCGGCGCTGCCGCCGAACAGATGGGTAACCCAGGTGGACAGGAAGATCATGGGGATCAGCCGCCGCGGGATGGTCTCCCCTTCATCGTGGGCAGCATCCACCACCAGACCCATGCCCCGGCCCGCCCGGCTGCCCCAGCGCCGGTAGCACCAAGCAATGGCCGCACCTGCCAGCGGCAGAAAGGGCAGCCACCGGCCGGGATGTGCGTCCCGCACCGCACCCAGAGCCAGCAGTCCCCGGCCAAACACCGCGGCCAGTGCACCGGCCGCCACGCCCACCACTGCCGCAACCGCACACAATGCCAGCAACCGCAGCGCCTGTTTTCCGTTTTCTTTCATTGGTTCCTCCTTGCCGAAGCCTCCTCCGCGCACAAAAAAGGGCTGACGGCCCCGTGACCAACCGGTCACAGAAGCCATCAGCCCGAACAGGCGGTTTGGGCGGGCCAGCTGCCCGCCGGGGGAGTGCCTCATTCCCCGTTTGCTTTCAACAGGATACCGCCGCTTGGCGGTTTTGTCAAGGATTTATTCGTAACGGAGTGCCTCGATGGGGTCCATCTTGGCGGCCTTGCCCGCCGGGTAGTAGCCGAAGAACACACCGATGAGCATGGAGAAGCCCACCGCCAGGCCGATGGCGGAAAGACTGGGCTTTGCTGCGTAGCCCAACAGGCCCGCGCCCGCGGCGCCCAGGCCCACGCCCAGTGCCACGCCCAGCGCGCCGCCCACCAGGCAGATGACCACCGCCTCGGTGATGAACTGCATCCGGATGGCAAAGCCCGGTGCGCCCAGTGCCTTGCGGGTACCGATCTCCCTGGTGCGCTCGGTGATGCTCACCAGCATGATGTTCATCACACCGATGCCGCCCACCAGCAGACTGATGGCCGCAATGGCGCTGATGGCCAGCTTCACGGTGTTCAGCATACTGGTCATCTCCTCCAGCATACTCTCCATGCTGGAAGCGGTGGCGGTGTAGCTCTCGTTGCGGGTATAGAAGCTGGCAAAGAAGCTCTCCACCTGCTCCAGGAAGGCGGTGGTGTCGGTGGAGGCCACCACAGTGAAGCTCTGGTAGCCGGTCTCACCGCCATTCAGCTTCTGTGCCGTTTCCAGCGGCAGATACAGCTCGGTCACCGGATCGGACCCGGTCATGCTCACAAAGCCGTCATCGTCGTATTCATAAACACCGGCCACATAGAACTTGAGCAGCTGGCCGTTCACGGTCAGCTCAAATTCCTGCCCCAGCACCGACGCGCCGCTTTGGCCGAACACGCTCTCGCAGAACACATCGCTCACCACGGCGATCTGGCGCTCACCGTCGGAATCCTTGATAAAGCGCCCGTGCAGCAGGTTCAGATCATTGGCCAGCGCATATTCCTCGTTCACGCCCATGGCGGTCACCTGCACGGTGGTGTCGCCCTGCTGTACCTGGCCGCTGCCCAGGCTCTGGTCCAGGGCAATGGCATAGATCTGCTCCGGGTAGGCTGAGCGGAACTCCTCGATCATGGCGTCGGTGAACAGATCCTCACTGGATGGATTTGCCGGACCGAACATGCGCACCGCGCCGCCGCTGGTTTCGTCGTCCTCGGATTTCTGCTGCAGGCTCACGGTGATGTTGTTGATGCCGAAGCTCTGCAGGCTGTCGGTGATGGAGCCGGTGAGCGAATCGCCCAGCGTGACGATGGCGATCACCGAACCGATGCCGATGATGATGCCCAGCATGGTGAGCAGCGCCCGCAGCTTGTTGGCCCACAGGCTGCCGAAGGCCAGGCGGATGTTGTCAAACAACTGCACTGCGGCCCGCCCCCTTTCTCTCGCCCACGAAGCGGCCGTCCCGCAGGGTCAGGATGCGCTCGCACTCGGCGGCCAGCTCCTGGCTGTGGGTGATGAGCACAATGGTCATGCCTCTGGCGTGCAGCTGGTGGAAGATATCCATCACAGTGCGGCTGGTGGCCGAGTCCAGCGCGCCGGTGGGTTCGTCCGCCAGCAGGAGGGCGGGCTGGTTCACCAGTGCCCGGGCAATGGCCACACGCTGCTTCTGACCGCCGGAAAGCTCGTTGGGCTGATGGCGGGCACGCTCGCTCATGTTCACCATCTCCAGCAGCTCCTTGGCCCGCTGGGTGCGCTGCCGGGCGGGCACTCCGGCATAGAGCATGGGCAGCTCCACATTTTTCAAGGCGCTGGTGCGCCCGATCAGGTTGAAGGTCTGGAATACAAAGCCGATTTTCCGGTTGCGGATAACCGAAAGCTCCTTGTCCTTCGCGCGGGTAATATCCACACCGTCCAGCGTATAGCTGCCCTCAGTGGGCCGGTCCAGCGCGCCGATGATGTTCATCAGGGTGGACTTGCCGCTGCCGGACTCGCCCACGATGGCCACAAATTCCCCGGGATACACCTGCAGGTCAATGCCGTGCAGAATCTCCAGCTCGTTGGGCTTGCCGATGTAATACCGCTTCACAATGCCCTGCATATCAATGATCGGCTGCATCTGCATCAGCCTCCCATCGCCGGGCCGCCGCCCATACCGCCGCGGCCACCGCCACCAGCGGCTCCGGCGCTGCCGCCATCCGCAGGCGCAGCAATGATCATCGAGCCCTGCATGTCGCCGCCCATATCACCGCCGGGCATCATGGCGCTCGTATCCAGCTCCTCGGTGGCTTCGTCCTCATCCGCCGAGGCGCGCACCACCAGGCCCTCTTCCAGCTCTGCGCCGCTGATCTGGGCATAGTAGTCGTTCTGCTCGCCCACGGTCACAGCCATTTCCTCAAACACAGGCTCGCCGTCTTCCTCACCGGTCTGCACATAGATCACGCTCTCGCCTGCCTCGTTTTCGCCGATGGCATCCAGCGGAACGGTGAACACATCCTCGGTGGTGGAAAGGATGATCTCCACCTTGGCATTGGTGCCGATCAGCAAACCGCTGTCCGCGTCGTCAATGGTAACCTCCGCCGCAAAGCTGCTGGAGGAGGAACCGCCGCCGGTGGCGGTGGGCGAGATCTGGCTCAGCGTGCCGCTCACCTCTTTGTCGGTCACATCGCTGGTGATGCGGGCGGTCATACCCACCTGCACGCTCTCAATGTCATATTCCGGAATGGTGATGGCCACCTTCAGAGAATCGGTGTTCTGGATGGTGGCAGCCGCGCCGTCGATCATGCTGCCCACGGTGGCGTTCACCGCGGTCACCTTGCCGCTGGTCTCAGCGGTCAGGGTGCACTGCTCCAGCTGCTCCTGCAGATCGGTCAGCTCGTCGCTCTCGCTGGACTTGTTGTAGCTCTCCAGCGCGTCGTCGCAGGTCTCCTGGGCGGTCTCCTGGTTCTTCACCGCCTGCTCGTAGGCGGTCTGGGCCTGCTCGTAGGCCGACTGCGCCTGCTGGTAAGCAGTCTGCAGGCCGGTCAACCCCACCGTATTCTGGGCCTCGTTCAGAGCCTGCTGCTTGGCTTGCGATTGTTCCGACGCCTGTTTATAAGCAGCCTCTGCACTGGTCTGGGCAGCAGTTGCCGCCTCCAGCTGGGCCTGCGCTTCCTCCATGGCGGTCTGCAAACCGGCCAGCTTTTCCGCGTCGCCATCGGCAGGCTGGTAATCCGCCGCCAGCTGGCGGTCGCTCTCGGTCTTCCAGGCGCCGTAGGCATCGTTGTAAGCGGTCTGCTTTTCCGCCGCAACCGCCATGGCGTCATTCAGCGCGCTCAGGGCACTCTCTTCCTGGGCAGCGGCGTTGTCCGCCTCGGTCTGGAAGGAGCTCACCTTGCTGCGGGCGCTGTCGTAGGCGGACCAGGCATCGTTCTTGGCGCTCTCCGCCTCGTCCATTTCGGTCTTCGCCTCGCTGGTGTTGGTCTGGGCTTCGGCCAGGCTTTCCTGGGCCTTCTGATAGGCCTTTTCCGCCTGGGCCATGCTGTCCGCCAGCGTCTCCTTGGCCTTTTCAATGCTCTTTTCCAGGCTCTCGGTATCCAGGGTGCAGATCACATCCCCCGCCTCGACCATATCACCTACCTGTACGTCCACCGTTTTCACGGTGTATTTCAGGTCGGTGGTCACGTTGGACACATCACTGCTCTCCACTGTGCCGCTGGCACTGATGGAGTCATCCAGTGTCCCCTTCTGCAGGGTCACGGTGCGCACATAACTGCCCCCCTGCACCGCCACAGGCATGGTGGGGCGCCGCAGACGGAAATACCAAAGTCCGGCCACCGCAATCGCCAGGATCAGTACCACCGCAATCAGGGCCTTTTTGTGCCGTCCCAGGCATCCGCCCACCCGGCCGAGGACTGTTTTCACCTTACTCATCGATCATGATTCCCCCTTGTGAATAATCAAAACTTCCCCCGAGACAGGCTTGCCTTCGGGGGAAAACCGAACTTATTTTAGCCAGTGTTTGTGAAAAGCCGCCGTGCAAAGAGTGAAAGATATGTGAGGGGAAACCTTTACGCAACCTTTATGGGCTGTAAACCTATTGTAAATTCCGGGGAATCCGGCCGGTTTTGCTCTTTTCTTTTTCCCATCGACTTCGTATAATAAAGCCACATTTTCTTTGCCGCGGCCCTCTGCCGTGTTCTTAACCCCTGTGAACGGAGGATTCCTCATGATCAAACGCTGCATCGCCACCCTGCTCACTTTTGTGCTCTGTCTGGCGCCCACCGGCGGCCTTCTGCTGCCCGCCCACGCGGAGGACCGGCAGCCCCGGGATTTTGCCAACCTGGTGCTGTTTGCCTATTTCCGCGACGAGCCGGACAAAGACTACTTCAACGCCCCCTCGGCCCAGCCGGGCAAAAGCCGGGCCCAGGCGCTGATGGAGCTGTATGACGGCGAGCAGGGCCGGTCCTTTCGGCAGTATCTGAACACCATCTCCGGCGGCCAGTTTCGGGTACACAATATTTTCCCCCAGTGGGACGGCAAAACCCTGACCGCCTGCGAGCTGCCCTTTACCCTTCAGCAGGCACAGAGCGGCAGCGTCGACTCTGCAATTCTCACCGAGCTGGTGCGCCAGCTTCCCGAACTGCAGGGGCAGACTCTGGACTATGACGGCGACGGCTGCATCGACAACCTGAGCGTGGTGCTGCTGGGCAAGGCGGACAACGCCACCGGCGCACCGCCCTCGCTGTATCCCCATCAGAATACGCTGCCCGCCGGTCTGCGCTACAGCGGCAAGGAGGTGGCGGACTACAACATGCTGAATACCGACCGGCTGCTGGACTCCGCCCAGGCGGACGGCTCCGGTCTGATCTGCCACGAATTTCTGCACACGCTGGGCTACCCGGATCTTTATGCCCGGGACGGCTCGGTGCCGGTGGGCACCTGGGACATCATGGCCTCCTCGTCCCGGTACCCGAGCTGGCCGCTGGCCTATCTGCGGGCCCATTTCACCGGCTGGTGCCAGCTACCCGAGCTGAGTGCCTCGGCTCAAAATGTTTCCGTCAGCGCTCCCGGCGAATCAGGCAATCAGGCCGTTGTGATCCGCTCGCAGCGCAATCCCTATGAAGTCTTTGTGGTGGAAATGCGCCGCTAGACTTCCCCACAGAGCGAAGATACATTGGACGCCCGCATCGGCGGCACCGGCCTCATCGTCTACCGGGTGGATACCACGGTGGACGGACTAAGCAACTACTTCGGCTCCACCGGCGTGTATGTGTTCCGCCCCCAGCCGGGCCAGAACGGCTACGTGGAGGGCAGCGAGCGGGCCACCGTGGGCAACGCCTTTCTTTCCGCCGAGAGTGGCCGCACCTCCATCGGCAGCGCGGACCCCGGCGCCGGGCTGGCCCAGGGCGCGCTCCCCTTTTCGGACGGCACAAATTCCGGCATCGTGATCTCGGATGTTTCCTCTGCCCAGGGCGGGAGCATGACCTTCTCGGTCACTATCCCCGAGGCCGACCCTCAGACCCTCTGGCAGGACGCTCAGTTTCCCGAACACTCCGGCGTGGCGCTGGCCCAGGGCTCGATCCGAGGCCAGATCATGGCCGCCGGGTACGCCCTGCCCTACACCGGTGACCAGCTGCGTCTTTACGCGTTCGCCGATCCGGGCTGGGCCCCCGTGACTGAAGAGCCGCTCACCCAGGCGGGCGGCTTTGACCGGGTGACACTGACCAGTCTGCGCGATACTCCGGTGGTTGCCTGGCGTGCCAGCGACGGTGCGTTGTATCTGGCCATACTGGCGGACGGTGCCTGGAAGTCTCTGGGCAGTTTGCCGGACGTGGATGACTACGCCATCACTGCGCAGGGCGGCACATTGCACCTGGCCTACGTGACCGGCGGCTATTCGCAGGCAGGCTATGCCACCATCACCGGCAGCGGCATCAGCCGTCAGGGCTTCTGTGCCTCCGGCCGGATGTTCGGCAGCCCGAAGGCTGCCGTGACCGGGCAGGGCCAGGTATATCTGGCCTTCCGGGATGTGACCAACAACAACGATCTTCTGATCTATCAGGCGCAGGATGGCGGATTCTCCCGGCTGGCCAGCCCGGGCAGCGCTTCCTCCTATGACCTGGCCGCCGGCAGCAGCGGACTTATGGCTGTTCTGGGCGGCGATACCCCGGTGGTAAAGCAGCTGGATGGCGACAGTTGGACAGAGCTGGCCCGTCTGGATCAGACCGCCCACGAACCCCGGCTTGCTTTTGGTGCAGACACCACCTTTCTGCTGACCGCACCGAACGGTGCCTCTGCAAAGGACCTGCGAGTCTATCAGCAGAAGGACGGCACCTTCACCCCGGTGGGAGATCGAGTGGACAAGGGCGGAGATGGTGCCGCCCTGACGGTATTCGGCGACCGGCTGTTCACCGCTTACCGAATGGACGGCAAGGCCATGGTTCGCTTCAATGCCCCCGGTATGTCCGATGCACTGCTGTCTCTCTCCGTCACCCCGCCTGCTCTCACCTCCTACCATCTGGGGGACGAGGTTTCCACCCAGGGGCTGCAGGTATTCGCCAATTACACCTCCGGCCCCAGGGAGCTGACCGCCGGCGAATATACCCTGACCGGCTTTGATGCCAGCCAGACCGGAACCCGCCAGGCCACCGTGAGCTATCAGGGAATGAGCTCCAGCTTCTCCTTCACGGTTTTTGAAGCCGCAGTCCCCACCGCCGTTCCAACAGCGGAACCGACGGCTGTCCCCACGGCGCAGCCTACCGCTGTCCCCTCGGCGAAGCCTACCGCTGTCCCCTCGGCGAAGCCTACCGCTGTCCCCTCGGCGCAGCCCACCGCTGTTCCCTCGGCACAGCCTACCGCTGTCCCCTCGGCGAAGCCTACCGCTGTCCCCTCGGCGCAGCCCACCGCTGTTCCCTCGGCACAGCCTACCGCTGTTCCCTCGGCGCAGCCTACTTCGGCTCCCGCTGCCGGTCCGACTTCCGTACCGGCCACCGCTGCCCCTGCAGCGACCATTCCCCCCAGCACTGCGGTGATCCGCCCCGCGCGGCCTACCGCACAACCCACGGCAGCTCCCACCGCCTCCCCCACAGCGGTCCCCTCGGCTGTTCCCACAGCACAGCCCACGGAGCAGCCCTCCCCTACGCCGGACCCATCCAGTGAATCCGCCTCCGCCGAAGCCCCCTCCTCCGGCGGCGTTCTCCGCCCCCAGGCCGCGCTCCTTCTGGCCGGTGTGGCGGGAGTCTGTGCCTGCGTCGGCATTGGACTGTGGTTCTTCTTCAAGCGCCGCTGAGGTCTTCGACAGACTCCGCTTTCCCTTCCCGGGGCCTTTCTCCCCCTTCCCCGGAATAACAACCTGCGGCGCGTGGTATCCAAAAAGAGGCGGAACAGGCCGAAACGGTCTGTTTCCGCCTCTTTTTGCAGGCAGCCGCTGCGCCTGTGCAGCATTTTCTTCACTTCCCTGCCCAGCTGGTTCACAGCCGGGCATTTTTTTGTGTTATAATCAAAAAGACAGGGATCGGGCGGCAGAGCCGCCGGAAGCACAGAGGGGAGAACCGATGCATATGATGGAGCATCTGCAACGCTTTTTTGAGGAGATGGACGAGTTCGTCTATATCTCGGATATCAAAACGCACCAGCTGCTCTACATGAATCGCCGGATGCGGGCATCGCTGGGCTACCAGCGCCCGGAGGACTACGCGGGCAAGCTCTGCTACAAAGTACTCCAGGGCAGCGCGCAGCCCTGCGCGTTCTGCAACAACCACCAGCTGAAAGAGGGTCAGTTCCTCTCCTGGGTCCACAAAAACCCGGTCTTCAACAAGCGCTACCTGATCAAGGACAGCCTGCTCACCGACGGGGACCGCAGCTACCGGATTGAGGTTGCCGTGGATGTGGACGCTGAGGTCCTGTGCAACACACCTTATTACTATGCTCGCAGCGAAACCATTCTGAACGAGTGCATGCGGCAGATTTTCTCCACCACCAACCCGAACGAGGCATTGGAGCTGCTGCTGAGCTACCTGGGCCGGACCTTCCAGTGTGACCGGGCCTATGTGTTCGAAATCGATGCCGATGAGCGGGTGGACAATACCTACGAATGGTGCCGGGAGGGGGTAGAACCCCAGAAAGATATTCTGCAGAAGGTGCCGCTGTCCAGCATTGACTGGTGGATGCAGGTATTCTCCCGGGACGAGGTGATCCTGATCCGAAACCTGGAGGACATCCGTACCCAGTACCCCATGGTCTACGCCATGCTCAAGCCTCAGGACGTGACCACCCTGGCAGCCGGTCCGGTGTGCAGCGAGGGCAAGGTGACCGGCTTTCTTGGTGTGGACAACCCCAATCGGGAAATGATGGGCATGCTGGCCCCCATTATCAATGTGGTGGGCCGCTTCGTAGCCTCTCTGCTCGGCCGCCGGGACCTGCTACGCCGGCTGCACACCCTGAGCTATCACGATCCTCTTACCAATCTTTATAACCGCAACGCCATGAATGCCATGTTCGAGAAGGGCACGCTGCCGGGCAATCTGCAGCAGCTGGGCGTGGTTTACTGCGACATCACCAGCCTTAAGCAAACCAACGACTCCCTGGGGCATGACGCAGGAGACCGGCTGATCCGTCACTGTGTGAGTCTTCTGCAGGAAACTTTGCAAACTCCATGGATCTACCGTTCCGGCGGTGATGAATTCGTCGCTCTGTTCGGTGATTTCTCCCGGGAGCGCTTTGAGGAAAACGTGCAGGCGCTGCGCCAGCGCATCCAGCAGGACCCGTACCACATGGCAGTGGGTTATGCCTGGTCCGACCAGCCTCCCTTTGATCTGGACGCGCTGATCTGCCGGGCCGATCAGGTCATGTATCAGGACAAGCGGGATTACCACCGCATCAACAGCTCCATTCCCGGCATCGACCGGCGCAAAAGCGACCGCCGCCAGGAACGCCCCTCTGCCGGCAAAAGCAGCCTGTTCTATCACTTTTTGGCCTCCACCTACCACGATATGGAGTTTCTGTTTCAGTCCATCTCCCAGCAGAACACGGTGAGCTACTTCTACTTCGGCGACATGGTGAAGGACCTTTTCTATGTTTCCGACAACATGCGGGACGAATTCGGTTTCCGCAGCAATGTGGTGCCGGGTCTTTTGAAAGAATGGGCCAAGCGCATCCCCTCGCCCCAGTACCGGGACATGTACCGCCGCCAGATCCAGACCATGCTGCAGGAAAAGCGCACGGTACACGACCTACGCTACCAGATCCGTAACGCCGCAGGAAAAACCATCTGGATTCGCTGCTTCGGCCTGTTAAAATGGAGCGAGGACAAAACCCAGCCCCTGTTCTTTGCCGGGCGGGTCACACACCAGGACGACGATTTCGTGGTGGACCCGGTAACCAACTTCCCCCGGGCCACCGCCATGTTCGGCCGGATGGATCAGCTGCGCCAGGCCGGGCAGCAGTGCCTGGCCATCGGCTTCAGCCTGAACAGCATCACCGAACTGAACAATGCCCGCGGCCGCACCTACAGCGACCATCTGGTAAGCAACATCGCCGATGAGCTGATGAAACACTTGATGGGCAAGATGTCCTTTTACCGGCTGGAGGGCATGCGCTGCATGGCATTGGTGGACCCTGCCTGCCCCGAAAGCCGGGAGGAACTGGTACACCAGATCCGCGAAATCGTGGAGGCCAGCTACCGCAGCGTGGGCCTTTCGGTACATCATCCCTGCTCCTTCGCGCTGATGGAATGTCCCAAGGGCCAGCTGTCCCCCTCGGATTTTGTGGAGAACATCGTTTCGCTGATCAAGGTGGCCAAGCACGACTCCAAACAGCTGTATGTGGTGGACTCCATGGAAAACAGCGAAAAGATCAAAAACATGTCCAACATCGCGCTGGCCCTGAGCCGGGACGTACTGCGCGGCATGGAGAATTTCCGCATTGTGATTCAGCCGGTGGTCTCCGCACAGAACGGCCGGGTGGTGGGCGGCGAGGTCTTGCTCCGCTGGTCCTTCCAGGGACAGGACGTCTCCCCTGTCATCTTCATTCCGCTGCTGGAAAAAGGCAATCTGATCCAGCTGGCGGGCCGCTGGGTCTTTGAGCAGACCGCCTGCAACTGTATGCGGCTTGCCGCCTGCATGCCGGATTTCTACCTGACCTTCAATGTGAGCCTGCAGCAGCTGTCCGACGAGCAGTTCACCGACTTCATGCGCGCCACGCTGGAAAAATACCGGGTGAGCGGCGAGTGCCTGGTGGCCGA
Source organism: Allofournierella sp. CML151 (assembly GCF_027853465.1). Classification (NCBI taxonomy): domain Bacteria; kingdom Bacillati; phylum Bacillota; class Clostridia; order Eubacteriales; family Oscillospiraceae; genus Allofournierella; species Allofournierella sp. CML151. The sequence goes on from NZ_JAPNNW010000025.1 coordinate 17,382, forward strand.
AATGACCGAAAGCTGCATGGACGAACAGCCCGAACACCTGATGCGTTTCGTGGATGCCTGCCGTGAAATGGGGATCGGCATCGCACTGGACGATTTCGGCAGCGGATATTCCTCGCTGCGCATGCTGCTGCAGTACCCCTCCAGTATCATCAAACTGGACCGCTCGCTGCTTCTGGAAATGGCTGCTTCGGAGGACAAGATGAACTTTATCTCCAGCATTGTGTACGCCTGCCACCGGTTCGGTAAAAAGGTATGCATGGAGGGTGTGGAGACCGCGGCTCAGGACCGGATGATCCGGGAATCCGGCTGTGATATGATCCAGGGCTTCTGTTATTACCGCCCCATGGAGCTGGAAGATGTATACAGCCTTGTATCCAAGGGAGCCCCGACAGCCCCGGAAAAAAGCGGAAAGGAGGAGCAATGACCAACAACACTGTGCCAAGCAGTCAGGTCTATGCCTGGCTGAACGAATTCTGCCGCCGGTATTTCCAGCTGCGGGACCCGGAAGGAACGCTGGAGCTGCTCTCTCCGGGTTTTCTCAGCGTGGGCACTGGTGAAGGCGAGGTGGCAGTGGGCAAGGAGCAATTCCGCTGCCTTCTGCTGAAGGAACTGGAGGCTCTGCCCTGGCCGCTGAGTTACCAGATTGAGGATTACGCCCAGAACCGGCGGGCTCCCTTCTGCTGGGATTGCTTCTGCAACGTACGTCTGGGCCTGGACCAGCCGGAACAGGGCTTGCATGTGACCTACCGCATCCGACTGACCGCCGGTGTGCATCAGGAGGAGGACGGCAGCTGGTTCTTTGATACCATGCACGCTTCAGAAGCCAGCCGCACCCAGGAGGAGGGCGAGTTCTTCCCGCTGTCCTTTGTTTTGCAGGGCGCGGACCAGATCAACCGCAGCACCCAAAAGGAGCTGGTCGAGATTCTGGTGCAGCTCATGCCGGGCGGCGTGGTGGGCGGCTACGTGGAGGAGGGCTTCCCCCTGTACGCGGCCAACGACCGGATGCTGCAGATGGCAGGCTACCGGAGCTATGAGGAATTCTCCCGCGAAATTCAGGGCCTGGTGATCAACAGCATCCACCCGGATGACCGGGAGTATGTAAAGATGGTGGTGGCACAGGCTCTGGCCAAAGGAGACCAGTACGAGGTACAGTACCGGATGAAGCGCCGGGACGGCACCGATCTGTGGGTCCACGACATCGGCCGGAAAACCATTACCGGCGACGGCCGCGAAGCCATTATCAGCGTGCTGGTGGACATCTCCGAGCAGGTCAACGCCAAAAAGGATCTGGAAAAAGCAGCAGACAAGGACCCTCTCACCGGTCTTTATAACCGGAAGGCCGGCCAGACCCGAATTGAAGCTGCTATGCACAGCAGCGGAAGCTATCTGTTCGCCATTATGGATCTGGACAACTTCAAGCTGGTGAACGATCTGTACGGCCATCAGCAGGGCGACCGGGCGCTGCGCGAGTTTGCCGGTCTGCTCACCCACACCTTCCGCCGCACCGATATTCTGTTCCGGCTGGGCGGCGATGAGTTCGGAGTATTCTTCTCCGCTCCCCGGGATCTGGGCGTGCTGGAACGCAAACTGAACAGCGTGGTCCGGAACTACCGGGCCCTCACCCAGAAGCATTGGCCCGCCGCCGGGTCCTCGGTCTCCATCGGAGGTGTGTACGGCCAGCTGCCCCGGGAATTCTCTGAACTGTACCGCACAGCGGATCAGGTCCTCTATGAAGTAAAAAACGCAGGCAAGAGCGCAGTGCTCATCCGCCCCTTATAACAAAAAAAGCAGAGTCATCCGGCTCTGCTTTTTTATTGTTTTAATGGTCACATCTCCGGGCAGATGATGTATTTGCCCCGAGTCCGCAGCTGCGGGTCGGCCAGGATGGCCTCCAGCCGGTCCAGTCCGCAGGGCGGGCAGACCATGCTGCTCACATCCAGGCGGCTGGAATCGATCAGCGCCAGCGCCCGGGCCTGCGTGTAGGGGTTGATGAAGGAGGCCGTAATCTCCAGCTCCTTCTGGAACACCTCAAAGGGCTTGATGGGAAGCTCGTCGTCCGGCTTGGTGAGGCCAAACATCATCACCACCGCCTTGGGGCCCGCGATCTGAATTGCCTGCTGAATGGTCTCGGTGCGGCCCACGCACTCAATCACGGTATTCACCCAGGAGAAGCCTTCCCGGGCCAGACGTTCGGCCACATCCTCGTTTACGGGATCAATGCACACATCCGCGCCCAGCTGCAGCCCGGTCTCCCGCTTGGCGGCCACCGGCTCGATCAGGGCAACCTTTGCCGCGCCTGCCTGACGGGCCAGCTGCAGCATCAGCAGGCCGATCATGCCGCCGCCGATCACCACCACCTGATGCCCCGGCTGGATATGGCACAGATCAATGCCGTGCAGGCAGCAGGCCACCGGCTCGGTCATAGCGCCCTGGGCATAGGTGGTGTTTTCTCCCAGCTTGTATACCTGGCGCTGGTTCACCGCACAGTATTCCGCAAAGCCGCCGTTCACCGTGGTGCCGTAGCCGGTCATGTGCTCGCAGAAATGGGCTGTGCCGTTGCGGCAGGGCGCGCAGCTGCCGCAGTAGCAGTTCGGGTCCACGCAGACCCGGTCCCCCACCTGGCAGTTGGTTACCTGCTCGCCCACCTGCACCACCAGGCCGGAAAACTCATGCCCCAGAATGGTGGGCGGCGTCACCTGGGCAGCGCCCTTGTCGCCTTCATAAATATGTACGTCGGTCCCGCATACACCGCAGGCCTTCACCTGGATCAGAACATCCTGCGGCCCCAGCTGCGGCATGGGGCTTTCCTCCACACGAAGATCGTGCCGGCCGTAAAAAACTGCGCTTTTCATTTATATATCCCTCACTTTGCTTGGTTTGGAGCGTTTTTCGCTTTCCAGTATAGTGTAGCGCGCTGCGGGGAACATATCCATTGACAGATACCCCAATCTTTTCACTTTATTATAATTGAAATTGACGATTATTCACTTTAACAACAAAACCCGCAATTTTCTCCTTTTCCTCACCTCCTTCCGTCGTGCGCTCTCCCTAAAAATCCGAAACAAAGTCGCCAAAACCGCTTATATCCTTGATTTATTCGCCACATCCTTCCCGTCCTATTTTCGTTAAAAAATCGTCTATCTACTTGAAAATTGCTTGTTTTCGTTGTTTGATTGCACAAATTCAAGTTATCTAATGCGTCAAAACGATGAAAAATCAAGCGAACGCTTGACTTTCACTTGAAAATACAGTACTCTTAGACCAGCAAAGCAAGTGAATCTCAACCACAAAAATCAAGTTGAATTCACTCGAAAATGTGAATAAAGCACAGAACACAAGGGGGCTTTTACATGGAAAACACCCAAACCCTTCGCAGCTGTCTGGATCTGGTGGCGCAATTTAATCACCGGAACGAAAAGGACACAGCCAGCCGGCTTCATTTTTACGGCGCAGGCGATAACAAGGACGTTTACAACATCACCGCACCGTTTGAGGACGGCGGCGCCCAGTACATCGCCGGCCGGGTGGAAAGCCGGGACAGTGAATATTCCCAGGTGGTGTTTTTCAAGGGCAGCGGTTATGAGTGGACCGCAGACGACGCCCTGCCCCGCCTGAATCTGCAGGACCCCTTCGTGTGCCGCATCGACGGCCAGCTGGTGGTGGGCGGCGTGGAGGTTTTCGACGACGAGGAAAACCCCGGCCAGCTGAACTACCGCACCGTTTTCTATAAAGGCGAGCATCTGGCCGGCCTTCAGCGCTTCACTCACGGCCCGGACCGGATGAAGGACATCCGCCTGCACCAGCTGGCAGACGGCCGGGTGCTGGTGATGACCCGGCCCCAGGGTGCCGTGGGCGGCCGGGGTAAGATCGGCTGGATCATTCTGGACAATCTCTCCCAGCTGGACATCGCTCACATCGAGCAGGCCACCATTCTGGAGCAGCAGTTCCTGCCCGAGGAATGGGGCGGCGCCAACGAGCTGCACGCTCTGGGCGGCAGCAAGGTGGGTGTTCTGGCCCACATCGCCCGCTACGATGAAAAGGGCGACCGGCATTACCATTCCGCGGCCTTTGTATTCGACTGGAGTACCGGCGAATACAGCCCCATGAAGATCATCGCCATGCGGTGCAACTTTCAGGACGGCCCCAGCAAACGCCCCGATCTGGAGGACGTAATCTTCAGCGGCGGCCTTGTGCGGCAGGCAGACGGCAAAGCCCGGCTGTACTGCGGTGTAAGCGACGCCGAGGGCCACGTAATTACCATCGACGATCCCTTTCAAAATGTTTGATAAGAGCCGGTTCAACAACGAGGGCTCTTTGAAATAGAAATTCTAAGGAGGAAAACAACGTGAAAATCAAACAGTGCGCCGCCTTGCTCATGGCGGCAACCATGGCAGCGGTTTCTCTGGTAGGCTGCGGCGGCTCTGACGCTGCATCCGGCTCCGGCGCCACCGCCGCGAGCGGCGACACCATCGTGGTGGATTTCTGGACCGCTCCCCAGCAGGTGCAGTACAACCTGTGGGAATCCCGCGCACAGGCATTCAACGCCACCGGCACTCAGGTAAACGGCAAGACCGTTACCGTGAAGGTGCAGCAGATGCCCGAAACTCCTTCTTCTGAGGCTGGCATCCAGAATGCCATCGCCACCGGCACCGCTCCCGCCGTTTCCGAGAACGTAAACCGCGGCTTCGCCGCCACCCTGGCCGCTTCCGACGTGGTCTACGACCTGTCCAGCGAGGACTGGTTCAACGACGTGGTGGAATCCCGCGCCATGGGCGAGACCATGGACGCCTGGGCCATCGACGGCAAGCAGTATGTTCTGCCTCTGTACGTGAACCCCATGGTCTGGCAGTGGAACATGAAGGGCCTGCAGGCTCTGGGCTACGATAAGGCCCCCGAGACCGTGGCCGAGTTCACCGAGGTTATGAAGGCCTTTGCCGCCAACAAGGACGCCCTTGCCGAGGTTGGCGTGACTCATTCCTTCTACCGTCCCTCTCTGACCCGTCCCGACCAGTACTGGGACCGCTGGTTTGACTTCATGATGATCTACAACGGCGTATCCGGCGGCAAGAGCATCGTGGAAGGCAACAAGCTGACCATGGACCGTGACGCTGCCATCCAGGCGATGGAAGTGATCGGCACCTTCGGCAACACCATCCAGCAGGGCGAACTGTCCAGCATCTGGCTGGAAGAGCAGCCCTCCGTGCTGGTTTCCATCAACGCCCCCTGGGAGATCTCCCTGTACCGCGAGAACAACGTGGTCTACGGTGAGGATTACGTTTACGGCCCCGCTCTGGTGAACAACGCCGGCGACAAGCCCTACAACTACGCCGACTCCAAGGGCCTGGCCTTCTACAAGGCCGACAACATCTCCGAGGAAGAGCATCTGGGCGCTGTGGAATTCGTAAAGTGGGTCTACAACGCTGAGAATTCCGCTCAGTCCGATCTGGAGTGGCTGGAAGCCACCACCATGCTGCCCGTCCGCGGCGACCTGAACACCAGCGAGACCTTTACCGCCATCATGGAAGAGTACCCCGAGCTGGCTGATCTGGCCCAGTGGGTTCCCTACTCCATCCCCGGCCTGGCCACCGATAAGGACGCTGACATCTGGACTGCCTTCACCGAAACCTGCACCGGTCCCTACATGAACGACGTGATGCAGGCTGAGGCGGGCAATGCCCCCGACGCATCCAGCTACGTGGATGCGGCCATGGAAGCCATGAAGACCGCTGGCGGCCTGGAGTAATCGTACCTTTTGTGCGGGGCCGCGCGAGCCGTTTGAAGGCATTGCGCGGCCCCGCATTTTTTTGAACAGGAGTGTTGCATGATGAAGAAAACCAACGCGACCAACCGCCGCCGCGAGCTGGTGGGCTGGGCGCTCAACGCGCCTTACCTGCTGTATTCGCTGGTGTTCTTTTTACTGCCCCTCATCTGGGCATTCTGGCTGTCCATGATGGACTGGAACCTGATGTCCAAAGACAAAACCTTTGTGGGGGCCAAAAATTTCCTCGACCTTTTCTCTGATCCCAAGGTTCAGGCCGCATTTATCAACTCCTACCGGTATCTGCTGCCGGTGGTGCTGCTGTGCTTCTTCTTCGGTCTGGTGATCGCGCTGCTGGTCTCCAAGCTGCCGAACAAGATCAAAGGCATCGTTGCGGTGCTGTTCTTTATCCCCTACCTCACCTCCGGCGTTGCCACCTCCGTTGTGGTGAAATACTTCTTTAACTACAACTCCATCTTCAATGAGTTCCTGCGCAACAACTTCGGCCTGACCATCAACTGGCTCACCGACGAGCGCTACGCCTTCGGCGTGATGGTGGGCATCGTGGTGTGGAAGATGTCCGGCTACTATGCACTGTTCATCCTGTCCGGCATCGAGAGCATCGGCACCGACGTAAACGAGGCTGCCGCACTGGACGGCTCCACCGGCCTGCACAAGCTGCTCCACGTCACTCTGCCCATGATCATGCCCACCCTCACCACCGTTCTGGTACTGGCCACCGGCCTGGCGTTCGGCATCTACACCGAGCCCTTCCTGCTCACCGGCGGCGGCCCCAACCTCTCCACCACCACCTGGCAGCTGGAGATCTACAACACGTCCTTTACCCGCTTCCAGTCCGGCTACGGCGCGGCCATGGCCATCGCCAGCGCAGTGCAGATCTTCGTGACTCTGCGCATCGTGAACTTTGTGTCGGACAAGCTCAACAAGCGGTTCGGCTTTTAAGGAGGACCTTTGACGATGAAAAAGAAAGTCTCTGTGAAAACCGTCCTCATCATGGCGGCCACACTGATCCTGCTGGCGATCTCGCTGTTCCCCTTCTACTACATGGTGGTGCAGTCGCTCCAGCCCTGGGATATGGTGGACAAGACCCTTGCTCCCACCAGCCTGACCCTGCGCAGCTATGAATACCTGATCGGCAAGGGCGGCGCCACCAACTCCATGATGTGGATTCGCGCACTGCTGAACTCGCTGCTGGTTTCTCTGCCCACCGCGGTGATCTCGGTGGCCATCGGCCTGGCCATGGGCTATACTCTGTCCAAGCTGGGCTTCCGGGGCGAGAAATTCATCATGGACTCTCTGCTGTTCCAGATGTTCTTCCCCACCATCATCCTGCTGGTCCCCCGCTACATGATCGCCAAGTCTCTGGCCAACACCTATGCGGGCATGATCATCCCCATGTGTATCTCCATCTGGGCCATCTTCATGTACATCAACTACTTCAAGACCGTGCCCGGCGCGGTGTTTGAGGCGGCCCGCATCGACGGCGCAGGCGATCTGCGCATTCTGTGGAGCATCGCTCTGCCGGTTACCAAGTCGGTGAGCACCATCGTGTTCCTGTCCATCTTCATGCAGCGCTGGAGTGAGCTGATGTGGGATATGCTGATCTCTCCCGACATCAAGATGCAGACCCTGAACGTGTTGATCTCCACCCAGTTCAAGCCCATGGGCGCCTTCCCCGGTCCCATGTACGCAGCGTCGGTGATCCTGACCCTGCCCATCATCATTCTGTTCCTGTGCTTCTCGAAATACTTCAAAGAGGGCATCAGCTTCATGCTGAAGTAACGACCGAAAGGGGTATCCTTGTATGAACATCAAACGTTGTGAAAAAAACCCGCTGATCTGTCCTTCCGACGTAAAGCCCAGCCGTCCGGACTTTAAAGTGGAGGGCGTGTTCAACTGCGGCGTTGCACGCTACAATGACCAGGTGATCCTGCTGTGCCGGGTGGCCGAGTCCGCCGTGGGCACCAGCGAGGACGAGGTCCGCGTGCCCGTAGTCGTAAACAACAACGGCACCGACCAGATCGACGTGATTACCTTTGTGAAGAGTGAGCATCCCGAGCTGGACTTCTCCGACTCCCGCGAGATTCACCGTGCCGGCGCGGCCCGCGGCAAGATCGTGAACCTGACTTCTCTGTCTCACCTGCGGGTGGCCCGCAGCACCGACGGCGTGCACTTCGAAATTGCCGATCATCCCTCCATCCTGCCCAGCTCCGAGGAGGAATCCTGGGGCATGGAGGACCCCCGCATCACCCAGATCGGCGATGTGTACTACATCAACTACACCTCGGTGACCCCAAACGGCCCCGCCACCTCGCTGATCAGCACCCGGGACTTTGAGCAGTTCACCCGCCACGGTGTAATCTTTGCGCCGGAAAACAAGGACGTGACCATCTTCCCCGAGAAGATCGGCGGCATGTACATGGCCTTCAACCGTCCGGTGCCCAGCGCCATCGGCGGCCCGGAAATGTGGCTGGCCAAATCCCCCGACCTGATCCACTGGGGCGAGCAGAAGCACTTCTGCGGCCTGTCCAAGGACAGCGAGCGCTGGGACAACGGCCGCATCGGCGGCGGCGCGGTACCCTTCCTCACCGACAAGGGCTGGGTGAAGATCTACCACGCGGCCGACCGGAACAACCGTTACTGCCTGGGCGCCTTCCTGCTGGACAAGGATGATCCCTCCCACATCCTGGCCCGCACCCGCGAGCCCATCCTGCAGCCCGAAGCCGAGTACGAGCGCAACGGCTTCTTCGGCAACGTGGTGTTCACCTGCGGCTGCCTGCTGGAGGGCAGCGACGTGGTGATCTACTACGGCGCAGCCGATGACAAAATCTGCCGGGTGGACATTCCCCTGCAGGACATTTTCGACGCGATGGAAACGGTTTGACCGCCTTTCGTCCATTTTTCGGGCCGGCAGCCGCTTTGGCTGCCGGCCTTTTCTTTACACGAATTGTTTTTAAAGTAAAAGCAGCTGCTGTTTCCCGTGGAGTAAATTGAATCATCCGCTACAAATATACTGGGAAATGTGATAAAATAAAGTGAATCAATGAAGCAAGAAAGCGGTGAGGCAACATGAAACGGAAAACTGCAACCATGAGGGATATTGCCGACCAACTGGGCCTGTCGGTAAACGCGGTCTCCCTGGCCCTGAAGGACCGGCCCGGCGTAAGCGACGAGACCCGCCGTCAGGTAATTGAGATTGCCCAGAATATCGGCTACGAGATCAAGCAGGCCAAACCGGCCGGACCCGCCCGCGTCCCGGGCAGCAAAAACATCTGCGTGCTGCTGCGTCACCGCTTTTTCCGGGATTTCCGGTTTTACGGCCGGATTCTTCTGGGCATCGAGGAGGCCGCCAAAAAGGACGGCTACGATGTGATCATCAGCTCCTTCGAAGCGGAGGAGGTACCCGCCAGCGTGCAGGAAAACCGGGTGTCCGGCGTGATCGTGGTGGGCTCCATCGACGACAATTTCCTGGCCCGGCTGATGGAATACAACATCCCCATCGTGCTGGCGGACCACCAGTCCAACTCACATCAGCTGGACTGCGTCGTATCCGACAACTACTTCGGCGCCTACCGCATGACCGTGGAGCTGATCCGCCGGGGCTATACCCGCATCGGCTTTTTCGGCGACCGGGAATACACCCCCAGTACCCGCGACCGCTTTCTGGGTGTACTCAAGGCCCTGCAGGACCATCTCAAGCTGAAGGGCTTCCGGGAATCGGTGGATTATCTGGAGCGCTTTTCCGCCTGCGGCGATATCGAAAACTACGTAATCCAGCAGGATGGCGCACATCTTCTGGAGCTTTACCGGAATATTCCGGAAAAACCGGAGGCTCTGGTCTGCTCCAACGACGAGCTGGCCATTCTGCTGATGCAGACCTTACAAAAGAACGGGATCTCGGTCCCTGAGGACGTGGGCGTTGCAGGTTTCGACGACATCGAGCCCGGCCGCATGGTCACGCCCCCTCTCACAACGGTTCATGTGCAGAAAAAGCTGATGGGGCAAAAGGCGGTGGAGCGCCTGCTGCACCGCATCGCCTGCCCGGACGAAATTCCGGTGAAGCTTGCACTGAGCGTTACGATCGTGGAACGGGAGTCCGTGTGAGACGATCTACGAAATGAGGAACTCTTATGAACGAATGGTGGAAGCACACCGTTTTTTATCAGATCTACATGCCGAGCTTCTGCGACGGCAACGGTGACGGAATCGGCGATTTTATCGGCATCCGTTCCAAACTGGAATATCTGAAACAGCTGGGCGTGGGCTGCGTGTGGCTCACGCCCTTTTATCCGTCCCCCAAGGTGGACCAGGGCTACGACGTTTCCGACTACGAAAACGTGGACCCGGACTACGGTACCCTGGAGGATTTCCGCGCATTTGTAAAGCAGGCCCATGCGCTGGGCATCCGGGTACTGGCGGACGTGGTGATGAACCACACCTCCACCGAGCACGCCTGGTTCAAGGAATCCCGCTCCAGCCGGTCGAATCCCAAGCGGGACTGGTACATCTGGAAGGAGCCGGTGAACGGAGCCGAGCCCAATAACTGGGAGTCCTTCTTCGGCGAAAAGGCCTGGGAGCTGGACGAAGCCACCGGCATGTACTACTACCACTCCTTCGCCAAGGAGCAGGCGGACCTGAACTGGACCAACCCGGAAGTGAAGCAGGCCATGTTCCGCATGCTGGATTTCTGGATCGACCAGGGCGTGGACGGCTTCCGGCTGGATGTGCTCAACAACCTTTCCCTCACCGATTGCCTGACCGACAACCCCACCGGGCCGGACGGTGAGCAGATTCATCAGTACGACGTGAACCAGCCGGGCATCCGGCAGTTCATGCGGGATCTGCGCACCCACGTGAAGCGCCGGGGAGACATCTTCCTGGTGGGTGAGATCAGCTCGGACAAGCTGGACGTGATCCGCCCCTACGCGGACGACGACCTGCTGGACACCACCTTCAACTTCAATCTGGGCAGCATGGAGCACTTTAACTTCGATGCCTTCGCCGCCGAGCTGGGCCGGATGGCCCGGGAGTACACCGGCGAGCACCTGCCCACCATCTTTTTCGGCAGCCACGACATGCCCCGCTTCCCCAGCCGCTTCGGCTTTGACGAGGCCCAGGCCCGCAATCTGTTCACCCTGCTCATGACCTTCCGGGCCTATCCCTTCATCTATTTCGGCGACGAGATCGGCATGGACAACTACGTCTGCCACAGCATCGACGATGCCCGGGACATCCAGGGCGTGATCGCCTACCACAAGGCAAAACAGGAGAACAAGCCGGAGGAGGAGTGCCTGCGGGCACTGAACCAGGCCAGCCGGGACCATTCCCGCAACACCATGTACTGGAGCGATGCGGAATGGGGCGGCTTTTCCACCGCCCGGCCCTGGATTGGCTGGCAGCCCCAGTCCATCCCCTGCGCCGAGGCCCAGCAAAAGGACCCGGATTCCCTGTTCCACTATCTGGCCGGTCTGGCCCGCCTGCGCACCGAACTGCCGGTGCTGTCCCAGGGCGACTGCCAGATCGAGTGCCCCGCGCCGCAGGTGCTTGTCTGCCGCCGCAGCATGCCCGGCCAGAAGCTGGTCTCGGTGATGAACTTCTCCGGCCAGCCCGCAGAGCTGACGCTGGAGGAGGGCTGGAGCCTGCACAAGACCACCTTGCCCGGCGCGGCGAAGCTGCAGGGCAACACCCTGGCGCTGCAGGCAAAGAGCGGCGCGATCCTTCTTTTGAATGAAAAGGAGGAGCAGGCATGATGCGCAAGGAACAGATGCTGAACATGGGCTGGCAGCTGCACACCGCCGGCCAGCCGGACTGGCAGCCCGCCCGGGTGCCCGGAACCGTTTACACCACTCTGTATGAGAACGGCCGCATCCCCGACCCCTACTGGCGGGACAATGCGGAAAAGCTGCTCCCCCTCATGGAGCAGGACTACGAATACCGGCTGGAGTTCGACCTGCCCGCCGGATACGAAACCGCTCCCCGGCTGCTGCTGCGGTTCGAGGGCGTGGACACCCTGGGCGAGATCACGTTGAACGGCCGTCTGCTGGGCTGCACCGACAACATGCACCGCACCTGGGAATTTGAGATCACCGACAACACGCTGCCCCGGGGCAACCAACTGCTGGTGAAGCTGGCCTCTCCCCTCAAGTACATCCGCGAAGCCTTCGCCCAATCGCCGGTGCGGGGCGCGGAGGACGCCATGGATGGCTTCGTCCATCTGCGCAAGGCCCACTGCATGTTCGGCTGGGACTGGGGTGCACATCTGCCGGATGCCGGTCTGTTCCGTCCGGTGGTCCTGGTAGCCGCCGACGTCCAGCGTCTGGGCGACGTGCTGGTGCGCCAGCGCCACAGCGAGAACCTGGCAGAGCTGGACCTGACCGTGAAAAACGAACAGGGCGCTGTGCCGGAATACCGGGCATTTTTGTACAGCCCGGAGGGTGAATGCCTGTTCCAGGGCGAAAACTGCCCCACCATCCCGGTGCCGAATCCCCGGCTCTGGTGGCCCAACGGCCTGGGCGAACAGCCGCTGTACCGGCTGCGGGTGGAGTTGCTGGACGGCGGCTGCCCGGTGGATGCCTGGGAAAAGCGTATCGGCCTGCGCACCCTCACGGTAAGCCGCAAAAAGGATCAGTACGGCGAGAGCTTCGCCCATCAGGTAAACGGCGTGGAGGTCTTCGCCATGGGCGCGGACTACATCCCGGAGGATCACCTGCTGGGCCGCACCAGCGCCGAGCGCACCCGCCGCCTGCTGGAGGACTGCAAGGCGGCCAACTTCAATCTGGTCCGCATCTGGGGCGGCGGCTACTACCCGGAGGACTGGTTCTTTGACTGCTGCGACGAGCTGGGTCTCATGGTCTGGCAGGACTTCATGTTTGCCTGCGGTATGTATCAGCTGACCGACTCCTTCGAGGCCACCATCCGGGCGGAATTTGCCGACAACATCCGCCGCCTGCGCCACCACGCCAGCCTGGCGCTGTGGTGCGGCAATAACGAGATGGAAATGTTCACCAAGGACCGCCAGTGGGTGGACGAGGACTGGCAGGTGCGGGATTACCTGATCCTGTTCGAGCGCATTCTGCCCCAGATGCTCCGTGAGCTGGACCCGGACCGCTTCTACTGGCCGGCCAGCCCCTCCTCCGGCGGCTCCTTTGACGAGCCCAACTCCCCGGACCGGGGCGACGTGCATTACTGGGACGTGTGGCACGGCAACAAGCCCTTCTCGGAATATCGAAAATTCTTCTTCCGCTACGTGTCGGAATTCGGCTTCCAGTCCTTCCCCTGCAAGGCCACGGTGGACACCTTCACCCTGCCGGAGGACCGGAACGTCTTCTCCTACGTGATGGAGCGCCACCAGCGCAACGGCGCGGCCAACGGCAAAATTCTGAACTACCTGCAGCAGACTTATCTGTACCCCAACCGGTTCGAGACGCTGCTGTATGCCTCCCAGATGCTGCAGGCGGATGCCATCCGCTACGGGGTGGAGCACTTCCGCCGCAACCGGGGCCGCTGCATGGGCGCGGTCTACTGGCAGCTGAACGACTGCTGGCCGGTGGCCTCCTGGTCCTCCATCGACTACACCGGCCGCTGGAAGGCGCTGCACTACGCGGCCAAGCGGTTCTTCGCGCCGGTGCTGCTCTCCTGCGAGGAGGAGGGCTGGCTCACCGACCCCAACCCCATGAACTGGCAGCATTTTGCCCCCCGCAAAACCTTCCGGCTGAATCTGTCCAACGAGACCCGCTGTTCCCAGACCGTCACGGTGCGCTGGGCCCTGCGAGAGGCGGACGGCTCGGTGCTGCGCCGGGAGGAGCAGCAGGTCACCGTGCAGCCTCTGAGCGCCCTGTGGCTGGACCGGGTGGAGCTGCCCGAGCTGGAGGAGCACCATCAGTACATCAGCTACGAGGCCGAGCAGGACGGCCGCATCCTCTCGGAGGGCACGGTCATCCTGTCGCTGCCCAAGTACTTCCAATACCGGCAGCCGAACCTGCGCTGCACCCAGGAGGGCGAATGGCTCACCGTTCACGCCGACGCCTACGCCCGGGGCGTGGAGATTCAGAACGAGGACGAAACCCTGTTGCTGGACGACAACTACTTCGACATGAATGCCGGAACCAAGCGGATTCGCATCCTGTCCGGCCATACCCGCGGCCTTCACTGCCGCAGCGTTTACAACATCGGCCGGGAGGAATGAGCGCTTATGGAATTTGAGGAACTGTATGAGCAGGCAAAGGCCGTTCTGGCCCCAAAACGGCTTTCGCCCTGGGCGGAATCCGGCGGCGTGGGTGCGGCCATCCTGACGAGGGACGGCAACGTATACCGGGGTGTCTGCATCGACACTGCCTGCTCCATGGGCTTCTGCGCCGAACACGCCGCTGCCGCCGCCATGATCACGGCGGGCGAGCATGTAATCGATAAAATCGTGGCCGTGAACTGGGACGGCAAGGTTCTGCCGCCCTGCGGCCGCTGCCGGGAATTTCTGAGCCAGCTGGCCGAGGAAAACCGAAACGCCCAGGTACTGGTGAGAGAGGGCGTTGTGGTCACGCTGGAGCAGCTGCTTCCCTGGGATTGGCGGGAAGCGGCAAACAACGACAGTCAATAATAGCCGGATACGGCGAAAGGATGGAACGATATGGAAATCAAGGAACTGTTTGCACGCTGGCTGGAAAAGGCCACGGAGGACGCAGACGTGGCGGCCGAGCTGGCGGCACTGAAGGAGAGCGGGGACGAGGAGGGCATCCAGGACCGGTTTTACCGGGAGCTGGAGTTCGGCACCGGCGGTCTGCGGGGCGTGATCGGCGCGGGTAGCAACCGGATGAACATCTACAACATCCGCAAGGCCACCCAGGGCCTGGCCAACTACCTGAACGGCACCGAGCTGCCCAAGCAGGTGGCCATCGGCTACGACAGCCGCATCAAGAGCGATGTGTTTGCCCGGGAGACCGCCCGTGTGCTGGCGGCCAACGGCATCACTGCCTGGCTGTACCCCCGGCTGGAGCCCACCCCGGCGCTGAGCTGGGCGGTGCGGTACCTGGGCTGCGGCGCGGGCGTCTGCGTGACTGCCAGCCACAACCCGGCCAAGTACAACGGCTACAAGGTATACGGCGCGGACGGCTGCCAGATCACCCTGGAGGCTGCCAAGCTGATCCTGGGCCAGATTAGCCAGGTGGACTGCTTCGAGGACGTGAAGCTGGCGGACTTTGACGCGGCTCTGGCAGAAGGCGGCATCCGGTACATTCCCGAGGAATGCCTGGACGCTTTCGTGGACGCAGTCTACGCCCAGCGCGTGGGCAGCGGCGAGGGCGTGGCGGACCTGAAGCTGGTCTACACCCCGCTGAACGGCGCGGGCCTGGAGTGCGTGGAGAAGCTGCTGAAGAAGCTGGGCGTGACCCACGTGGACGTGGTGGAGGAGCAGCGCCTGCCGGACGGCAACTTCCCCACCTGCCCCTACCCGAACCCCGAAATTCGCGAGGCCATGCAGAAGGGCCTGGAGCTGTGCGACCGGGTGAAGCCGGACCTGCTGCTGGGCACCGACCCGGACTGCGACCGCTGCGGCACCGCTGTGCCGGACGGCAAGGGCGGCTACCGCCTGATCACCGGCAACGAGATGGGCGTGATCCTGCTGGATTACATCTGCCGCACCCGCAAGGCCCAGGGCACCCTGCCCGCGGCTCCTGTGGCGGTGACCACCATCGTCTCCACCGACATGGCCACCCCGGTTTGTGAGAAGTACGGCGTGGAGCTGCGCCGCACCCTGACCGGCTTCAAGTTCATCGGCGAGCAGATCGGCCTGTTGGAGAGCGAGGGCACCCCGGAGCGCTACATCTTCGGTTTCGAGGAGAGCTACGGTTACCTGTCCGGCGGCCATGTGCGGGATAAGGACGCGGTGAACGCCACCCTGCTGATCTGCGAGGCGGCCGCCTGGTACGCCAAGCAGGGCAAGACCCTGCTGGATGCCATCAACGGCCTGTACGACGAGTTCGGCTGGTACAAGAACGACCTGCTCAGCTTCGCCTTCGAGGGCGAGAGCGGCATGCACACCATGCAGCAGCTGATGAAGGACCTGCGCAGCAATCCGCCCAAGGCCATTGCGGGCCTCGAGGTGGAGCAGCTGGTGGACTATTCCGCTGAGGGCACCGGCCTGCCCAAGGCCGACGTGCTGGAGTTCCGTCTGGCGGGCAAGGCCAAGTTCATGGTGCGCCCCTCCGGCACTGAGCCGAAGATCAAGGTGTACCTGTCCGCCGTGGGCGAGAGCGGAGCCGCCGCGGACGCGATCAACGAGAAGATGGCCGCGGCTGCCAAGACCATGATGCAGGCGTAAAGGCTGAAAAGGAGTGTGCGTAAAATGGCGATTCTGAAACTGAAGCCGGAATGCAAGGATTACATCTGGGGCGGCGAGAAGCTGCGCACCGACTTTGGCATCGAGAGCGATCTGAAGCCTCTGGCCGAGGCCTGGGTGCTCTCCTGCCACAAGGACGGCCCCTCCACCATCGTGAACGGACCGGACGCAGGCCTGACCCTGCCCCAGTACATGGAAAAGCACGGCAAGGCGGTGCTGGGCACCAACTGCGAGCGGTTCGAGGATTTCCCCATCCTGACCAAGTTCATCGACGCGAAGGACAATCTGTCCATCCAGGTGCATCCCAGCAACGAGTATGCCCTGGAGCACGAGGGCCAGTACGGCAAGACCGAGATGTGGTATGTGCTGGACTGTGAGCCGGATGCCTTCCTCTACTATGGCTTCGACCATGAGATCAGCAAAGAGGAGTTTGAGCGCCGCATCCAGGACAATACCCTCACCGAAGTGCTGAATGCTGCCCCGGTGCACAAGGGCGATGTATTCTTCATCCCCTCCGGCACCCTGCATGCCATCTGCAAGGGCATTGTGATCGCCGAGATCCAGCAGAATTCCAACGTGACCTACCGGGTGTACGACTACGGCCGCGTGGGCGCGGACGGCAAGCCCCGGGCGCTGCACGTACCCCAGGCGCTGGCGGTGACCCAGTGCGTTCCGCCCCGAAAGGATTGGAATTTTGACGGACATCTGGTAAAATGTGAGTACTTCACCGCGGATGTGATGAACGGCGAGGGCAAGGGCGTCTGCGGGCCGGAGAGCTTTGTGAGCTTTCTGGTCACCGAGGGCAGCGGCGCCCTCACCTGCGGCGGCGAGACCCTGGAAATCAAGAAGGGCGACAGCCTGTTCCTGCCCGCCAACAGCGGCGAATGGACCCTTTCCGGCAGCGCCACCACCCTGGTTTCCTGGATGACCGGCGAGGCCTGAGCGGATACAAAAACTCACACAACAAGCAAAACGGAGGATGATCGCAGATGAAACCCTACAAGATCGGCATTGATCTGGGCGGCACCAACATCAAGGCAGGCGTGGTGGACGCGGACAACCACATTCTGGTCAAGCTGTCCTGCCCCACCGGAGCGCAGCGCCCCTGGAAGGAGGTGGCGGACGACATCGTCCGTCTGGCTCTGCAGGCGCTGGAGCAGGCCGGCGTGAGCCGGGAGGACTGTGCCGGTGTGGGCATGGGCTGCCCCGGCACCGTGAATGCCGAGACCGGCGAGGTCATCTATTCCAATAATTTCGCCAACTGGGAATATCTGCCCCTTGGCTCCTATCTGACCGAATCCCTGGGCATGCCGGTGAAGATGTCCAACGACGCCAACTGCGCAGCGCTGGGCGAATGCGCCGCCGGTGCGGCCCAGGGCAGCGCCAGCGCCGTACTGCTCACGCTGGGCACCGGCGTGGGCGGCGGCGTTGTCTGGGACGGCAAGGTCTTTGAGGGCGGCCCCGGCGGCATGGAGCTGGGCCACACCCAGCTGATCCACGGCGGCGAGCTGTGCACCTGCGGCCGCAAGGGCTGCATCGAGGCTTACTGCAGCGCCAACGCCCTGATCCGTCAGGCACAGCGCGCCGCTGAGGCTGATCCCGCCAGCATGATGAACCAGCTGTGCGGCGGCGATCTTTCCAACATGAACGGCAAGATCCCCTTCGATGCCGCCCAGACGGGTGACAAGACCGCCCAGGCCGTAATCGACCAGTATCTGGTCTGGCTGGGCGAGGCCATCACCGACATGGTGAACATCTTCCGTCCCCAGGTGGTGCTGATCTCCGGCGGCGTTTGCGCTCAGGGTGAGGTACTCACCAAGCCCCTCACCGAGTATGTGCAGGAGAACGCATTTGCCGGCCGGCGCATTCCCACGCCTCCGGTGCGCATTGCCAGCCTGGGCAGCGATGCCGGGCTCATCGGCGCAGCCTGCCTGGTCAGCTGATTTTCCGCATTTTGAATCACAAAAAGGCCCGCACGGCAAATGCCGTGCGGGCCTTTTTTCTGCATTTCGCAGAGAGTAAGAAGAGCGAAAAGCCGCCGCTCCCGGATGCGAAACAGGATCAGCGGCTTTTGTTAGGAGGGCTTAAGAATGAATCAGACCAGTTCCTTCACGATCTTCATCAGGTTGCGTACTTCCTCCGGCTTGGTGTTGCCGGTCTCCTTGTCGATGATGGAGGTGTACACGTGAGGGATTACCTTCTGCACACCGGCATTCAGGATGATCTCCATGATCTCGCGGAAGTTCCCGGGATCAATGCCGCCGGTGGGCTCCAGGACAAAGTCGTTGCGGGCGCAGGCCTCCGCCACGGCGCGCAGCTCCTCGCGGCACTTCAGGCCGCCCATGGGGAAAAACTTGATGGAATTGCCGCCCATCTCGCGAATCATGGCGATGGCGGTGTCCGCCGGAACATTGGCGGGCTCGGCGCAGTCCTTGGAGATGGGGCCGGTGGAGATCTTCACCATATCGGGAATACCGGCGGGAGATACCAGAGCGTTGATGTGGCTCCAGTCATTGTCCACGTTGGCGCGGGTGTAGCCCACCGCGGAGAACACCTGATTGAAGTGGTTTGCCTTGATCTCCTTGGCAATATCGGCCACGGCCTTCCACTGCTTGGGGTTGCCGCCGCCCAGACCAACGGACAGATTGCCTTCCAGCACTTCCATGTAGCGCTTCATGTCCTCCACGGCGCTCTCCACGTCGGGATAATTGGCGGACAGCACGCCTACTTCCACATGGCCCTCAGCGGCCTCATACAGTTCCTTCGCGTTCTCCACGCTGCCGCCCAGCACGTTCAGGCATACGCGGTCATGATAATAAGCAATTGCCATAATGATCAACCTCCAATGATTTCCTTCAGGCGTTTCACAATCAGTTCCTTGTCTCCCTCCACCATGGGCCGGGGGTCAAAGTCGATTTTGCCCAGATTCAAAAACTCGGTGCGGGCGTAGATGGAGGGATTGCCCTCCCGCAGCTGGCGGTTGATCTCCTCCATGGTGCACCCGATCTCAACGGCGGGGTCCAGGGTCACCCGGGCGCGGTAGATGGCGCGGCCGGCCTCGTCCTGAATCTCCTGGGCCTTCAGCCCGGGGATCTTGCCGATTTCCTCGCACAGGTAGCGCACCTTTTCCCGGTTTTCCCGTACTTCCTTTTCGTGGTCCTTGTTCTCGTAGCGCTCCAGCGCCTTCAGCAGACCCATGATGCCTTCCTTGCCAATCTTCATGGGGCGGCCGATGCCGTGGTACTGCTTCTTCACCCAGTCAATGTATTGCTTTTTGCCGGTCACAAAGCCGGAGGTGGTGGCTTCCAGCGCCTTCGCGCCGCTATAGACCACCAGGTCCGCGCCCAGAGCGATGTACTTGCGGAAGTCTTCCTCTGCTGCCGCATCTACCATCAGGGGCAGGCCGTGCCGGTGGGCAATGTCCCGCATGACCTCCAGCGAAACCATGCCCTTCTGCACGCAGTGGTGGCTCTTCACATAGAACAGCGCCACGGTCTTGTCGGTGATGGCGCCCTCGATGTCCTCGGGCACCACCTCGTTGGCGGTTCCGGCCTCCACCGGAACACCGCCGCCCAGACGGATCATGGTGGGCATGGGCGCGCCGTAGTGCACGCTATGGCCCTTCTGGATCACGATCTCGTTGGCAAGGCCATCCGAATTGGGCAGCCGGTCCATGAGCACCTTGTTGCCCTTGGTGATCAGGCCTGCGATGGTCAGGCAGATGGCCGCCGAAGCGCTGGATGTCACGCAGCTGTCCTCGCCGCCGGTGTAGCGGGAGATAATCTCGCCCGCCTTGTCGATCAGGTCCTCGATCACCACGTAGGACTGACCGCCCGCGATGGCCGCCTGAGCCACCTCGTCGCTCAGGGTGGATACACCCAGAATGGTCATGCGGCCGCTGGCATTGACCACCCGTTTCAAGCCGATTTCTTCATAAACGTTCAACAAAAACGCCCCGCTTTCTCAACTTACAGGAAGATGCCGCCAAACAGCATGGCGCCCAGGATGGCACCGCCGGCCAGCTCCTTGCCCCACTTGTAGAAGATGGCGCCGATGCCGGCGTACACATCATACTGGGTGGCAGCCACCACGATCAGGGGAGCCAGATAACGGCCGATGGCGTTGCCCGCGCCCATCATGATGCTGGTACCGCCCACGGCGACGCCTTCCGGCACAGCTTTACGGATGAGCATGATCACGCCGCCCATTACCAGGCCGATCACAGCGCCCACCAGCAGGGCAACCGGGAAGCTGGAGAAGGGGAACTGCCAGCCCATGGACAAAAACAGCGCGGGGATACCGATGCCGACACCGGTCTGCAGGGTGCCGCCGATGTCCATCAGGCCAACCAGAGGACCTTCCAGCACACGGGCAATCAGGAAGCCGGCAGCAAAGCCAGCGGCAGCGGCGTAGTCACCGCCGTCCATGCCGTCCTTCAGCATGGCCACGATGGACAGGTCGTTAAAGGCACCGGTGCCCAGGTTGATGAACATGTAAGTACCGGCGAAGATGGCAGCCGCAGCGCCCATCACCAGCAGAATAAAGGTGTTGTCCTTCATCATGAAGGCGTCGAACTTATCCCAAAAGGTTCTTTTTTCCATAGTGTTATCCATGGTTTTCGGGATAAGCAGGTGATAAAAAGGCTGCTCGAGCGTGAACGGAGAAAAGAACGCAAGCAGGAAGCTGGAATCCTGCCACGGCCCAAGGGACGGCCGAGAAAAGATGCTGCGCCAAGAGACATTGCGGCCGAACAGGCCTATGAGATCCAACGGCTTCGCATGGAGAATAAACTACTGCGGGATTTTCTGCGCTTCACAGAAAGGAAGTGAGAGCAAAGGTAAAGTATCATATCATCTATCGTCATAGGACAGAGTATCCAGTGGCAGTTATGTGCAAATTCTTTGGAGTGTCCAGAAGCGGCTACTATGCTTTTGTCCATCGCCTGGGCAAGCCGGAGAAGGACGCCGCACTTGCAGAACTTATCGCACAACAGCGAGAACGCAGCCTGCGCACCTACGGGTACCGGCGGATGTGGTTATGGCTGAAACGTCAGAATATCTTCCGCAACCCCAAAACCGTGTTGCGGATCATGAAGAAATATGATTTGCTCTCAGAAATCCGCCGACGCAGGAAGTGGCAACAGATGGGGCAGCAGGTACACAAGTACAAGAATCTGTTAAACAGGGACTTTCATGCGGATAAGCCCAACAGCAAATGGGTAACAGACATCTCTTACATTCACACCAAGCAGGGCGTGCTGTACCTGTCTGTGATCCGGGACATCTATGACAACAGTATTGTGGCTTACAAAACCGGAACAGAACAAACGGTGAATCTGATTCTGGACACCATTCGTCTGGCAATAAAGCAGGAGAAAAAGAAGGTCGCTGCGGAGTTGCAGCTCCACAGCGACCAGGGTGCTCAGTACGCCTCACAAGCATATTTTGAGCTAACTAAAACATACGGCATTACGCCATCTATGTCAAGACGCGGAAACCCTTATGACAACGCAATGGCGGAGAATTTCTTCTCTATCCTCAAAACAGAATGTATTTACCGCCTTAAACCAGCCAACTTCTCAGAAGCCAACGAAATGATTGACCGCTATATCCACTTTTACAACCACGAACGCATCCAGTTAAAGACTGGAGAGGCGCCGCTTGCGCGGCGCCTCTCCACCTAAAGCTTAATATTTCCTACCAGGGCTCTTTTTTGTACTGTCTGCACAACCTGGGGCAGTTCACAAATTTGTCAGGAGGGCGCTTTTATTTTTTACTGAATCCGTTCAGAATCCCTTATTTGCGGGGGTTCTTGATAGCA
This sequence comes from Allofournierella sp. CML151, assembly GCF_027853465.1. Lineage (NCBI taxonomy): Bacteria > Bacillati > Bacillota > Clostridia > Eubacteriales > Oscillospiraceae > Allofournierella > Allofournierella sp. CML151. The sequence continues at coordinate 39,311 of NZ_JAPNNW010000025.1, forward strand.
GCCTGCCCTGTTCCAATTCTGCCGCTGATATGTCCCCATTCGGGTTTCCCTCCTGATCCAGCAGGAAGGGCCGGTCGGGAGGTTCGTCTTGTATGTCGGGCCATGCGCCCGGGAATAAATTGCTTTCCAGCGAGATGCGGGGGTATTCCTTTCGCCCGGTGGCTTCGCAGAAAACCGTCTGGGGCTGCGGGGCCAGATCCAGTGCCCAGGCAAACCGGGTGCCGTCTATGGGAACCACCTTCTTCACAAAGGTCTGAATGAACCACTCGCTCACCTTGCCGTCGGTGAAGGTCACCGCTTCGCACAGGGAAGCCTCGATGGCGTCGATGTCCAGCCCGCCGTCCTGGCTTTCTCGGGCCAGCAGCTCCTCCCGCTCCCGGGTGGCCCGGCTCTGCTGGGCGCTGATCTCGTTGCTCTGTTCCAGAAACTGCTTCAGGGTGATCTGGTTGGATGCCTTCATCAGAATCAGGTTGTTCAGTTTTTCGTTCAGTCCGTCGATGCGTTTGTCCAGTGCGTTTAGCTTGGCCGGATCGGCGGTCTCCCTCTGGTAGCAGGCACTCAGCATCCGGCAGGCCTCCAGAACCGCCTCCCGGCGACTGCCCCACACGGCTTCAAATATCTTCACCGCCATCAGCTCCAGCTTCCACTCCGGAAAATCCTTTAAATCACAGAGTCCCTCCGGCAGTCCGTGCTGCTGCAAAAACTGAAGGCTTCGCTTGGTGTGGCGGTAACATTCAAAGCCCCAGGTCTGGGTGCCGTCCGCCTTGGTCTGCCACAGACAGCGGCGGAACTTTGCCCCGCAGCTGCACACCAGCTTGGTGACCCACACATTTTTTGCAATGGTGCCGCCATACCGGCGGGGCTTTCCGTTTTCATCCAGCAGATGTCGGGTGCGCCCTTTCCGGATGGCATTGCATTTGTACCACAGCTCCTCGTCGATAATGGCGGGGAAATCCCCCTTCACCATCACATAGGTATCCTCGTCGGTGTTGTTCACCCGCCGGTGCTCCAGATAATCCACCGTCCGTGACCGGTTGTACACGCAGTAGCCCATGTAGGTGGCTTTCCGCAGCACCCGGGTCACCTTGCTGGCATCCCAGTTCACATGCCCGGCCCCGTCCTTGCGCCCCTTTTTCATCAAGGTTTTGGCCACCTTGGTCAGACCGTCCCCGGTGGCGTACTGCTCAAAAATCATCCGCACGGTTTCGGCCTGCTCCTCGTTGATGACGTAGGTGTTGTTGGCCTTGTCCAGGTCATAGCCTAGAATATTTCCGTTGCCGTACAGCACCTTCTTTTCCCGGCTCATCCGCTGTCCGGCCAGCACCCGCTCGCTGATCTTGCGGCTTTCCTCCTGGGCCAGCGTGGCCATCAGCGACAGGCGGAGCTCACCGTCGTTGTCCATGGTCCAGATACCATCGGCGGCAAAGTAAACCTCCACCCCCAGCTTGGCCAGTTCCCGGGTGTAGGAAAGGGTGTCTACCGTGTTCCGGGCAAATCGGCAGACCTCGCGGGTTACGATCAGGTCGAATTTTCCGCTTTTGGCGTCTTCGATCATCCGCAGAAAGGATGGCCGTTTTTTCGCCTGCGTTCCGGTGATGCCCTCGTCCACATACTGATCCACCACTGTCCAGTTGGGATGGCTGGAGGACAGCTCCTGATACCATTCCATCTGATTGTCCAGTGCGGAAATCTGAGCCTCATGTTCAGTGGATACCCGCCCGTAAAATACCACCTTGCGCGGGCGGGCCCGGTCTTGTTTGATGTTGTTCATAGAACTGTCCTCCTTTTGTATGCGCCCATTGTAGCGCAGTTTTTTCTCCCTGAGAAATGTACAAATCCAAATTCACTGTTCGGATGAGGGCGGTGCGCCATAGGTGGCGCAGACGCATTCGTAGGTCGCCCGCTTGATGGCTCCCTGCTCATACAGCAGGGCGATCAGCTTGAGGGCAATGTATCGGGAATCCACCACGGCGTCAGGCATTGTTGTTCGCCTCACTTTCCATGGGGATGGCCTGCCGGGGCAACACCGCGTGCTGCATCGCCAGCAGAGTGTGGTCCAGAGCCTGCAAGGTGTTTTGCAGGGCAAAGGGATCAGTGCCGTTTTCCGGTCGCGCCGGGGCATTGGTCAGGCAGAGCTGAATCTGCCGGAGCTGGCGCATCAGCGCCCGGTAATCGGCGGGCGGAAGCTCCACCGGTACCCGGTGTGAGATCAGCAGGCGAAGATAGGTTTCCCGGGACAAGCCGGTTTTGGCCACATTGTCATTCAGGCGGGCCAGTTCGCCCTCGGTCAGACGGATTTTTACTTCTTTCTTTTTCATCAATGGTTCCTCTATTGCAACAACGCAACAATGCACGAGTCAGCAGTTTTTGCTGCCTTGGCATGATGCGCTGCGTGATTTCATGGTTGTTCTTCCAGCTGCCACAGCCAGCCGTCTTTGATTCGGATGCTCTTGATTGGCAGATTGCTTTTGGCCAGCTCCACGGTCCGTTTGCTGATGCCCTGCCGGGAAAAATGCAGGACGATCTCCTTGTGGCTCACCGGGCCATTTTGCAGCAGCTGTAAAAGCCCTTGTTCCGCCTGCTGCTGTTTTGTGGGCGCAGCAGGCCCCTGATCACCGTTCAGCAACTGGTCTGCATCCGCTTCTTCCAGCTGGTCGAGCCATTCCACATGGTCGGTCACCTCCAGCAGCAGTCCATTGCCTGCGGGGGCAAGATTGCTCTTGACCGGCACCAGCACCCGCTGGGTGGGGGACTTGCGGTATTTGGTCACCGTGAGAATGGAGCGCACCGCGCCGGCCACATCAATGGAACCGCTGGTGCGGTACAAAGCCGAGGTTCCGTTCATCTTGTTCATATGTGCCACGATCAGGACGGCGCAGCCGGTGCGCTGGGCCATGGAGTACAGGCTGCGGAAGGCGCTGCGTACCTCGTTGGCCTGGTTCATGCTGACCGATTCGCCAATGTACGCGGAAAGCGGGTCCAGAATCAGAAGCCGGGCATTTTCCTGCCGGACGGCGGCTTCCAGTCGGGCATCATCGAAACGCAGTGGCGTTTTTGATTCGTCGATGATCTTGATGCGGGTGCAGTCTGCCTGCGCCCGCTCCAGACGGGGCTTTATGGTGTCGGCAATTCCATCTTCCGACGTCTGGTAAAGAATTGTAATCGGTTCGTTTGCCTGCGGGGAAAAGGGGAGAGCTGCCCCGGTGGAAAGCATTGCCGCCAGCGACAGCGCCACCATGGTTTTGCCGCAGCCCGGGTCGCCCTGTAAGATTGTAATTTTGCCATAGGGAATGTAAGGATACCAAAGCCAGTTCACCTCCTCGGTTGGAATGTCTGCAAAGCAGAGGATTTCTTGGTCGTTCGTGAGAGTCACCTCCATTAATATTAAATTTCACGAACCCGCCCCGCCGCGCCGCGGGCAGGATGACAGGCCCTGCATGGCTGCGCGGACGCGACGGGAACGCGGATCATTGGGGAACATGGATATTCAGTTGTCAAGGTGCCGTGAACACAAGATACCACGGCTTGACCGAAAATGCTATATGTGTTATCTTAAATTCATGTAATGTTGAAATTACACAATAAATTTGTGCCGATACACATGAAAAAACGGTCTTGTTGAGCCATTTTTTGAGGTTTTTAAAAAAGCGAGGATTTTACGATGTCCACAAGTTTTGTGTTCCGTTTTCAGGAAAAGCAGCTGTGTCTGCCCACCCTGATACACCGCGATCCGCCCCCGGAGCAGACAAAAAAAGAACCCCGCCGAAGCGGGGAACGGAGATCTGTAATCGAAGTAATGAACCAGATTCAGCAGAACACGAAAGACCCGGAATATGTGGAGCACAACCAGGCCCGGATCTGGATCGAAGAATCCTGTGCTTTGGGCGATCTGGTGTTTGCCGGGCTGGATATGCCCTGGCAGGAATTCTACCAGAAGGCCCAGTCGCTGCTCCAGCAGTTTTCCGGGTGCGTGATTTCGGTCAATGCGGAGCTGCTGGAACAGACGGACTGGCGGAATTACCAGCCCCCGGAACCAGCGGAACCCGCTGCTACCGAGACGAAAAAACGCAGATCGTTTTTCAGCCGGTTCTCCAAAGCGCCGGAAGAGACGCGCCCTGCGGAACCTCAGCCGGAACCGAAACAACCGGGCCGCAGCATCCGGCAGGCATTGGAGCATCCGGAACAGGCCCTTTATTATCAGCTGGCCCAGCTGTATCAGGAAATCCAAACCGCGCTGGGGGATTATCCGGCCATGCAGACCTTGCTGGAGCAGTATTGCACCCAAGCTGCCTCGGACGTTTACCACCAGATGCTGAAAAAACTGGGGTTCCACAACCTGACGCCGGAAGAGCAGGGTCTGGTTGCGGAAAATGGATTCGGCAGGATTCTTCAGCAGGAGATCCAGCTCTGCTATGCGCTGGAACAGTCCAGCGAGTGTGTGGAGCGGTATCTGGCCTGCTGGCCCAAGCCGGATGCAACCATGGTGAGTTATGCCGATATGGATGACCGGGAGTTGAGTGCCGCCGCGTATACCTCGCTTTCTTTACTGGCCGGTCAGCTGAAACAGCTGGCAAGTTTTCAACCATCTCTTGCAAGTCTGGTGGAATACACACTGGCCGCAGCAGACGCCGACCCGGAAAAACCGGCAGATTACCGCTATGGAGATGCGCTGATTACAAACCATCGGGCCGCAGTGGAAGGGAACCGGCTGTACGAAAAGCTCCACATGCGGATGCTGGGGCGACTGTCCATGCCGAAAGAAGACCCGAAAGCCCGAAAGCATCCAGACATCGCCAGCCGTTCCTATCTGGTGGCAGATTGCCTTACCTCGGTGGTGATGGCGGAATTCGTGCAGATGTGCGCTCAGCACCAGACCGTCCGCCCCTGCCAGCGGTGTGGGAAGCTGTTCGTGCCCTTCAGCGGCACCGCAAAATATTGCAGCCGGACAGCACCTAATCAGAGGAAATGCACCTGCAAAAAAGCCGCCTCAGACGAGGCGGCGGAACAGAGCCAGCGGGAAAACCCAGCCCTGAAACTCTATACCAAAATCGGCAACCGGCTCAACACCGGCCTTTCCCGTGTGGAAGGGCTTACCGCCGAGCGCCGCAGCAAGGTGATGAAATACTGGCGAGCAGAAGTAAAACCGCTGGTGCAGCAATTCTCCGCCGAAGGGGAAGACTTCGACGCCGCGGCATTCGAGCAGCTGCTCACCGACCATTTCGACGATGTATGGAATCGCAAAAAAACGGAATGGGCCAAAAAGAAGAAGAGCACATGAGCCCAAAGCTGGTTCAAAAACAATATTCCCTTTTACTGGTAGCGAAAGATCAAAGCGCTATATGGAAAGTGGAAATTTTGAAAAAACGTTTCCACCAAAAAGGCGCCACAGCAATAACTGTGGCGCC